>NZ_CAXREX010000094.1:0-15651 GCF_964229645.1 Nioella sp.
GGTCAGTCGGACACGGTTCTGTTGCTGCTGGCGCTTGGGGCCGACCCCTCGCTACGCACCACGCAGAGCCAATCCGCGCTTGACCTTGCCCGTGCCCATACGAACGGTCTGGGTTCCGCAGCCTCCCCGGCGTTGCGCGAAGGAATGGAGTAGCCCCAGCACAGGCACGGCCTGTCCGTTCCATTCAAGACAACTTCAAGGAAGAAAGTGGCGGAGAGACAGGGATTCGAACCCTGGAGACGGTTTCCCGCCTACACACTTTCCAGGCGTGCGCCTTCGACCACTCGGCCACCTCTCCGTGCGGACGCCGAATAGCGCAAGGGCGCGACCGGGTGCAAGGGGCATCGCGCGCATGGGCGAAAAAAAGTGCCCGGCGAGCGAATGGCGGGGGCTCAGGTGACGGGCAGGTGGCCCAGGTGGGCCGCGCAGCCTGTCAGCGCGGCATAGTCGTCCTGCACCACGGCCACCCCGAACTGTTCCATGAAGGGGCCGAACCGGCCCTTGGCGCGGAAGGCGTCGGCAAAACCGAGCGGGTCCAGCCAGGGCGTGATCGCGCGGGCCATGCCCCCGATCAGGTAAAGCCCGCCGAAAGGCAGGTGGATCAGCGCGAGATCGCCCATGACCGTGCCGAGGATCTCGATAAAGAGCCGCGCGGTTTCGGTGGCCTTCGGATCGCCCTGCGACAGGCGAGAGATGATCTCGACCCCTTCCAGGTCCTCGCCATGCAAATGACGGTGGACCCGCACGAAACCGCCGCCCGACAGCGCATCCTCGACCGCGGCAAAGCCGTGGCGCGGTTCCAGCGCGGTGGCAAGGCCGGCCATCTCGGGGGTGAGGCGGGGCATCGAGATATGCCCGCATTCCGAGGGCGGCACGAAGCGGCCTCCGACGGTGTCATAGACGGGGGCCGCATTGAACCCGGTGCCCAGCCCCACCACCAGCCGCGCCGCATGGGTCGAGGCTTCGGGCTGGGGCAGAAGGCGCGCGAGATCCGCCTCTTTCAGGTGGCCCAGGGCGTGCCCCTGTGCCTGGAGATCGTTCAGAACCGCCAGTTTCCGTGCGCCGGTGACGGCCCCAAGCCCTTCGCGGTCGACCCGCCAGTCCAGGTTCGTCATCTGCCCCACGCCGTCGCGCACCGGCCCCGCGATGGCCACGCAGGCCCCGCTGAGTTGGCCGGGCTGCATCTCGTCCATGTAGCGCGCCAGGTGGGCGTCGAGCCCGCTGACGCCGGCGTTGGAATAGCGGCGCACGGTGTCGCGCTGCACCTCGATACCGCGGGCCAGGGCGACGCGGGTGTTGGTGCCGCCGATATCAGCCACCAGAGAGATGTCCCTATGCATCGCGCAAGGTCCCCTTGTTAGCGCAACCGCTGCGCCAAGGCGTGATAGGACGCTTTGGGCGTCCGCTGCAAGGTTTCGAAATCCACATGGATCAGTCCGAAGCGTTTTTCGTAGCCGAGCGCCCATTCGTAATTGTCCAGAAGCGACCAGATGAAATAGCCCTCCAGCCGTACGCCTTCGGCGATGGCGCGGCGGCAGGCGTCGAGATGGCCGTCGATATAGGCCAGGCGTTCGGGGTCCTTGACCACGCCCTCAGACAGGACGTCATCATTGGCCATGCCGTTTTCAGTGATGAAAATGGGCAGATCGGGTACCATGTCCGAAACCCGCTTGAGGAAGCGGTAGAGCCCGTCGGGGTAGATCTCCCATCCCATCTGGGTCTTGGGCAGCGGTCCGTCTATCTCGGCCAGGGCGGGCCAGGGGCCTGGGGCCGGGGCGATGTTCTTGCGCGTGTAGTAATTCACGCCCACCCAGTCGAGCGGCTGGCCGATGGTGGCGAAATCGTCCTGCCAGCCCTGGGGCAGGTGGGGCCCGAGCCCTTCCAGCGCTTGCTCCGGGTAGCTGCCCGTGAAGATTCCCTCCAGGAAGAAGCGGTTGTAATAGGCGTCATAGGTCGCGGTGGCACGGGCGGCCTCGGGGCTGTCATCGACGGGATTGGCCCATTCCATGTTGAAGACACCACCGAGATTGCCCAAGCCAAGCCCGCGCATGACCTCGATCGAGCGGCCGTGGCTGACCAGAACGTGATGCATCGCGCGCGCGGTGGCGCGGATGTCGCGCAGGCCGGGGGCGTGGGCGCCCAGGAAATGGCTCAGGAAGCCGACGCACCAAGGCTCGTTGATCGGCGCGGCGGACCAGACCCGGTCTCCGATGCGGCGCATCACGACCTCGGTGAAATCGGCGAACCAGTCGGGCATGTCGGCGTTGCGCCAGCCCCCCTTGTCGGCCAGGGCCTGTGGCAGTTCCCAGTGATAGAGCGTCGCAGCGGGTTTCAGCCCGCGTTCCAGCATGCCGTCGACCAGACGGTCGTAGAAATCGAGTCCCTCGGCATTGGGCGTGCCCGTGCCTTCGGGCAGCACCCGCGCCCAGGAGGTCGAGAAGCGGTAGACATCGACGCCAAGCCCCGCCAGCAGGTCGAGATCCTCCTGCCAGCGATGATAATGGTCACAGGCGCGCGCACCATGTTCGGCGCGCACCACGTTGCCGGGGGTGGCGGCGAAACTGTCCCAGTGGGTCGGACCCGCGCCGCCGAAGGCGTGGCCCTCGATCTGGTAGGCCGAGGTTGCGGCCCCGAACAGGAACGTGTCGGGGAAATCTTGGCGCGTCCAGCTCATGTCTCAGCTTTCGTCGGGGGCAGGGCCGGTGGAGCTGCCAAGCATCAGCTCGGCCTCCAGCAGCCTGTGCCGCGGGGTTCTGTCGGGGTCGTCGATCAGGTCGAGCAGCATGGCGGCGGCAATGCGGCCCGCCTCGCGCACCGAGGACCGGGTGGCGGTGAAGATCGGCACGTCGCGCCCGTTGCCCAGGTAGCTCAACTCGTCGTCATGGGTGATGACACTGACATCGCGTCCCATCTTGAGCCCGGCCTCCTCGATGGCGCGGCGCACGCCGATGGCCGAGATCAGCGACGAGACCAGGAAGGCCGTCGGGGCAGGGGTCATCGCCAGCATTTCGCGCGCCGAGGCATAGCCGTGATGTTCGGTCATCTCGTCGCTGCGGATCCAGGCCGGGTTGGCCGCGAGGCCGCGATCGGCCAGCGCTTTTTCAAAGCCCTGGCGGCGGCGCATGGCGAAGTCCATGTCCTCAAGGCCATTGATCAGGGCGATCCGGCGATGGCCCAGGTCAAGCAGCAGTTCGGTCGCGCGAGCGAAGGCGCGGCGGTTGTTCACGTCGACCCAGGAATAATCCCGGTCCTCGGCAGAGGCGCGACCATGCACGACGAAGGGCATGCCAAGCGACTCGAGCAGCTTGATCCGCCGTTCATCGGCCCGCGGGCCATGGATGACGATTCCATCGACGCTCTTGCGTTGCGCAAGCGAGCGGTAGGCCTTGTCCTCGGCATCGTCGGGCACGATTGACAGCGTCATGTCATAGCCCGAGTTGGAATAGGTTTCGCCCGCCCCGGCGATGAAGTCCGAAAAGACCGGGTTCATCATCTCGTGCGTGGTCGAGATCGGGATCACGTGACCGATCATGTTGGAGCGGCCCGTCGCCAGCCCGCGCGCCCGCAGGTTGGGGCGGTAATTGTGGCGTGCGGCGGCTTCCTCGACACGTTGGCGTGTGGCTTCACTGACCTCCGGGTAGCCGTTCAGGGCCCGGCTGACCGTCGTTTGCGACAGTCCGAGCGACTCGGCCAGCTGTTTGAGGTTCATTGCCACCCGGGGTCTCCCTTACCCAAAGCGCTTTCAATTATCACGCTAACTAGCCACCTATCGCAAGCCCTGTCAAAGGCTGATTTTCGTGCTATCTTTCGTGTTAATCGGGGTTTCACGCTTCAGATTTGTGCATTTGAACAATCTCGATTGACAGGCGAAGCGGAATCACCGATGCCTATTGGCGTGTCAAAGCGCTTTGGAAATGCGGAGACGCTTTCCACAACACTCGGCCAGGGGCCGAACTTTGGGAGGATGAAATGACCAAGACATTCTATGCCAGCGCCGCCGTGCTGGCGCTGACTGCGGGCATGGCTCAGGCCGACGGCCACATGGCCTTCGCGCCGGGCGAAGGCCCGTTCAACTGGGACAGCTACAACGCCTATGCCGATGCCGCGCCCGATCTCAGCGGCCAGTCCGTGACCATTTCCGGTCCGTGGCTGTCGCCCGAGGCGGACCGCTTCGACAACCTGCTGGCCTATTTCGAAGCCGCGACCGGCGCGGATGCGACCTATACCGGTTCCGACAGCTTCGAGCAGCAGATTGTGATCGACGCCGAGGCGGGCTCTGCCCCCAATATCGCCGTGTTCCCGCAGCCGGGCCTTGCGGCCGTGATGGCGGGCAACGGCCTGCTGACCCCGCTTGGCGACGACATGGCCGGCTGGGTCACCGACAACTTCGCCGCGGGCTCGTCCTGGGTCGATCTCGGCACCTATGCCGATGCCGATGGCAACGACCAGTTCTACGGCTTCTTCTTCAACGTGAACGTGAAGTCGCTGGTGTGGTACGTGCCCGAGAACTTCGAGGATGCGGGCTACGACGTGCCGACCACGATGGAAGAGCTCATCGCGCTGTCCGACCAGATCGTCGCCGATGGCGAAACGCCCTGGTGCATCGGCCTGGGGTCGGGGGCTGCGACCGGATGGCCGGCGACCGACTGGGTCGAGGACCTGCTGCTGCGCACGCAGCCGCCCGAGGTCTATGACGGCTGGGTCACCAACGAGATCCCCTTCACCGATGAACGCATCGTGGGCGCGATCGAAACCTTCGGCCAGTTCGCCCGTAACGACGATTACGTGATGGGCGGCGCCGGCGCGGTGGCCACCACCGATTTCCGCGACAGCCCCACTGGCATGTTCAGCTCGCCCCCGGGCTGCTACATGCACCGCCAGGCATCGTTCATCCCGGCCTTCTTCCCCGAAGGCACCGTGGTGGGCGAGGACGCGGATTTCTTCTACTTCCCGTCCTATTCCGAAGCCGACCTGGGCAACCCTGTCCTGGGTGGCGGCACGCTGATGGCCGTGACCGATCCGTCGGATGCGACCATGGCGTTCATGGAGTTCCTGCAGACCCCCTTCGCGCATGAAATCATGATGGCGCAGGGCGGCTTCCTGACCCCGCATGCGGGCGTGAACCTCGACGCCTACGAGACCGACACGCTGCGCGGCCAGGGCGAGATCTTGCTTGGGGCCACCACCTTCCGCTTCGACGGGTCGGACCTGATGCCGGGCGCAATCGGTGCCGGCACCTTCTGGACCGGCATGGTCGATTACGCCGGTGGCGCCGATGCGGCCGACGTGGCGGCTGCGATCCAGGAAAGCTGGGACGCGCTGAACTGATCGGCAGGACCATCCTGTCATGACAACCGGGTCGGCCCTTGCGGGGGCCGATCCGCCACCGGGGACGCGCGGTTTGACAGGGACTGCCTGAATGAAGGCGCCCGGACCGGCTGTCCCGATCGCTCAGGGGGGAGGGGCTCATGAACCCGGCATTGCAGGGGCTTATCACGATCATCGTCGGTGTCGGCGGCTGTATCGGATACTTCTACTTCTCGAACCAGTTTCTCGATCGCGTGCTGTTCCCGCCCAAGGGGCCGAACGCCGGGCGCAACATCAACCGCGCCAATGCGATCCGTCCGTGGCTCTTCCTTTTCCCGGCCATCGCCGCGCTTGGGCTATACCTGGCCTACCCGGTGGTCGAGACCATGCGGCTGAGCCTGACCGACCGGGTGCCCGGTGGCTATGAATGGGCCGGGCTCGACAATTACCAGCAGATGTTCGCCGAGGACAAATTCTGGGAAGCGGTCACCAACAACTTTCTGTGGCTGCTGATCGTGCCGGCTCTGTCCACCGCCTTTGGGCTTCTGGCCGCGCAGCTGACCGATCGGATTAGCTGGGGCAATATTGCCAAGTCGCTGATCTTCATGCCGATGGCGATCTCCTTCGTGGGGGCTGCCGTGATCTTCAAGCTGGTCTATGACGCCCGCCCCGAGGACGTGGCCCAGATCGGTGTTCTCAACGCCATCTACCTGCAACTGGGTGGCGAAAGCCCGATCACCTGGCTGACGGTGCCGTTCTGGAACAACTTCTTCCTGATGGCGGTGCTGGTCTGGATCCAGACCGGGTTTGCCATGGTGATCCTCTCGGCCGCCCTGCGCGGCATCCCTGAGGAAACCGTCGAGGCCGCCATCGTCGACGGGGCAAACCCGTTCCAGATCTTCTTCAAGATAAAGATCCCGCAGATTTCGGGCACCATCGTCGTGGTCTGGACCACGATCACCATCGTCGTGCTCAAGGTTTTCGACATCGTCTTCGCGATGACCAATGGCCAGTGGGAGACGCAGGTTCTGGCCAATTACATGTATGACAAGCTGTTCCGCGCCAATGACTGGGGCGTGGGCTCTGCCAGCGCGATGATCATCATGCTGCTGGTGACGCCGATCCTGGTCTGGAACGTCTACAACGCGCGCAAGGAGATGCGGTGATGGACAATATCGCTGGAACCAAGTCGACCCTGACCTGGGTGGTGCATATCTCGGTGGCGCTTCTTGTGCTGCTGTGGATCTTTCCGACCGTGGGCCTTCTGGTCTCCTCCTTCCGCACGACGGAGCAGATCCGCACCTCGGGTTGGTGGGCCGCTCTGTTTCCCTCGGTTCAGAACGAGGTCTTCCGCGCCGCCGATCCTGACGAGTTCCGTTTCGAGCGGGACGGGGTCTTCGTGGTCGAGGGCAATCTCTACGTGCTGGAAGGCCGGGCAGACTCGGTCGAGGACGTGTCTGCTGTGATTTCCGTCTGGGGGACCTCCTCGCGTGCGATCGACGCCTACGAGGCCGGGGAAACCGCCGATCTGGGCGAGGGCGAAACCATGACCGTCGCGGCCAATGGCGACTATGTCTGGACGGGCAATGACGACCAGATTTCAGGCCGGGGGCAGCGGATCTTCGTGACCGCCGAAAGCCCGCCGGAATTCACCCTTGGCAACTATCGAAGCGTTCTTTTCGACCCCGAGAACCGCGAGGGCATGGCGCAGGCCTTCTTCAACACCCTGACCGTGGTGATCCCGGCCACCATCATACCGATCCTGATCGCGGCCTTCGCGGCCTATGCGCTGGCCTGGATGGATTTCCCCGGCCGGGCGCTGCTGATCGCGGGGGTGGTGGCGCTGCTGGTGGTGCCGCTTCAGCTCGCGCTCATCCCGCTATTGTCGCTGCATAACCAGATCGGCATCGGGAAAGGCTACCTGGGGGTGTGGCTGGCCCATACCGGCTTTGGCCTTCCATTGGCGATCTATCTGTTGCGCAATTACATGGTCGGGCTTCCGCGCGACATCATCGAATGCGCCAAGGTCGATGGGGCCACCGACTTCCAGATCTTCACCAAGATCATCCTGCCGCTCAGCTTCCCCGCGCTGGCCAGCTTCGCCATCTTCCCGTTCCTGTGGACCTGGAACGACCTGCTTGTCGCGATGGTGTTCCTGATCGACAGTTCGGGCGAGACCACCGTGATGACCCGCCAGATCGTCGAGCTTCTGGGCACGCGCGGCGGCGACTGGGAAATCCTGGCGACCTCGGCTTTCGTTTCCATCGCGGTGCCGCTGCTCGTCTTCTTCACAATGCAACGCTACCTCGTGCGCGGCCTTCTGGCCGGCTCGGTGAAATAAGGCTTCGAAAGACCCCATGAACCTCATGCAAGACGTTTCTTCGTCCAAGACACAGACTGTCGACAAGGACTGGTGGCGAGGCGCGGTGATCTACCAGATCTACCCGCGCAGCTACCAGGACACCAATAACGACGGCATCGGCGACCTGTCGGGGATCATTCACCGGCTGGATCATATCGCCGAGCTTGGCGCCGATGCGATCTGGATCAGCCCGTTCTTCCGCTCGCCCATGCTGGATTTCGGCTACGACGTGAGCGACTATCGCGACGTCGACCCGATGTTCGGCACGATGGGCGATTTCGACGCGCTGATTGCCCGGGCCCATGACCTGGGGCTGAAAGTGCTGATCGACCTGGTGCTGAGCCATACCTCGAACCAGCATGCCTGGTTCCAGGAAAGCCACCTGAGCCGCGACAACCCCAAGGCCGACTGGTATGTCTGGGCCGATCCCAAGCCCGATGGAAGCCCGCCCAACAACTGGCTGTCGATCTTCGGCGGCCCGGCCTGGGAATGGTGCGGCGACCGGATGCAGTATTACCTGCACAATTTCCTCAAGGAACAGCCCGACCTCAACTTCCACAATCCCGACGTGCAGGATGCGCTGCTCGACGTGGCGCGGTTCTGGCTCGACCGGGGGGTGGATGGCTTCCGGCTCGACACGATCAACTTCTACTTCCACGATCGCGAACTGCGCGACAACCCGGCGCTGGCCGAGGCCGAGCGCAATGCCACCATCGCGCCAAGCGTGAACCCCTATAACTGGCAGGATCATCTCTACGACAAGAACCAGCCGGAAAACCTCGACTTCCTGCGCCGCCTGCGCGCGCTGATGGAGGAATACCCCGCCGCGACTGCCGTGGGCGAGGTGGGGGATGCGCAATACGGGCTGGAAATCCAGGCCGCCTACACCTCTGACGGCGACAAGATGCACATGTGCTATTCGTTCGAGTTCCTGTCGGGCACAACGCCGGACGCCGCGCAGGTCAGGAAGGTGCTGACCGATTTCGAGAACGCGTCCGATGACGGATGGGCCTGTTGGGCCTTTTCCAACCATGACGTCGTGCGCCATGCCACCCGGTGGGACCTGGGCAAGGACGCGGTCAAGCTTTACGCGGCGCTTCTGATGGCACTTCGGGGCTCGGTCTGCATCTACCAGGGCGAGGAACTGGGGCTGACCGAGGCCTTCGTGCCTTTCGAGCATTTGCAGGACCCGTATGGCATTCGTTTCTGGCCCAAGTTCAAGGGCCGCGACGGATGCCGCACGCCGATGCCCTGGGTGACCGATAATGCCCATGGCGGCTTTTCCGAAGCGCAGCCCTGGCTGCCGGTGGCGGTGGAGCATCTGACCAGCTCGGTCGAGGCGCAAAAGCACCGCGATGACAGCATCATGAGCTTCTACAAGGCGATGATCGGCTTCCGGTCGACGCTGACACCGCTGCTGAAGGGGTCTCTCTCGCTGATCGAGACCACGGGCGAGGCCGTGGCCTTCATTCGCGAGCATGACGGCGCGCGGGTGCTGTGTGCATTCAACCTGTCCGGGGCCGAACAGCGTGTGACGTTGCCCGCGGGCCGCTGGACACTGGCCGAGGGATGCCCCTTCGCGCCGGAGCAGACTGACAACGAGGTGATCCTGCCACCGTATCAGGCCTATTTCGGCCTGGCGGCCGCCGACTGAGCGGCCTGGCGATCCATTTGGGGAGGAGACAGGGACGATGGCAAACTTGAAGCTGAGCAATGTCGAGAAGACCTATGGCGGCGCGGTCACGGTGCTGACCGACGTGAATCTCGACATCGACACGGGCGAGCTGATCGTCTTCGTCGGCCCGTCGGGTTGTGGCAAGTCCACGCTGTTGCGGATGATCGCGGGGCTGGAGAAGATCACCGCCGGGACGCTGGAAATCGACGGGGTGGTCGTCAATGACGTGCCTCCCTCGCAGCGCGGGATCGCGATGGTGTTCCAGTCCTACGCGCTCTATCCGCATATGACGGTCTACGACAACATGGCCTTCGCGCTGAAGATCGCGGGATCCTCCAGGGAAGAGATCGACCAGAAGGTGCGGGCCGCGGCCGACAAGCTGCAACTGACGCAATACCTGGACCGTCTGCCCAAGGCGCTTTCGGGTGGCCAGCGGCAGCGGGTGGCTATCGGCCGGTCCATCGTGCGCGACCCCAAGGTCTATTTGTTCGACGAGCCGCTGTCGAACCTTGACGCGGCGCTGCGGGTGGCCACGCGGATCGAGATTGCCAAGCTGAAAGAGCAGATGCCCGACAGCACGATGATCTACGTGACCCATGACCAGGTCGAGGCGATGACGCTGGCCAGCCGGATCGTGGTGCTGGCCAACAAGGGGATCGCGCAGGTGGGCACGCCGCTGGAGCTCTACGAACGGCCCAACAGCGAATTCGTGGCCCAGTTCATCGGCTCGCCGCAGATGAACCTGCTGGCGGGCGAGATCGTGGAAACCGGGGACCAGACCCGGCTGAAGCTGGCCGAGGGCGGTGGCACGATCCTGTCGGACTACCCCTCGCGCCCCGAGGACAAGGGTGCCCAGGTCAAGGTAGGCATCCGGCCCGAGGACATGATCAATGCAGAGGGCGAGGATTTCGCCTTCGAGGGCACGGTCGACATCACAGAGGCGCTTGGTGAGGTCACGCTGCTCTACTTCCAGCAAAGCGACCCGAGCCACGACCCGGTGATCGCGAAACTGCCCGGCGTGCATTCGGAGTTGCGCGGCAAGGGCCTGCGCGTGACGGCCCCGCCCGAGAAGGTTCATATCTTCAAGGACGGTGTTTCGCTGCACTACCGCTAACCGCTTTCCTCCCGCGCCGGTCCCCGGCGCGTTCCCCCGGCGACGCTGCGTCCTGATTGACGCGGCGTCGTCTGCTTTCGTAATTGAACGCATGTTCAGTTCAGCAGGGAGGCAGCCATGGACATCGCAAGCGCAAAGGTGATCGTGACCGGCGGGGCCAGCGGGCTCGGCGCCGCAACGGCGCGTTATCTGGCCGGGGAAGGGGCCTTGGTCACCGTGTTCGACCGGGATGCGACCAAGGGCGCTGAAATGGCAGCCTTGCCCGGCATCAGCTTTGCCGAGGTGGACGTGACCAGTGAAGACAGCGTGGCCGCCGGCGTCGCCCATGCGGTGGCCGAGATGCGCGGGATCACGGCGGTGGTGAACTGCGCCGGGATCGTGACCGGGGCCAAGACCGTGGGGTCCAAGGGGCCGTTCCCGCTCGACGCGTTCCAGCGCACCATTGACATCAACCTTGTCGGTGCCTTCAACGTGGCGCGTCTTGCCGCCGTTGAGATGTCCAAGAACGCCCCGAACGAGGATGGCGAACGCGGGGTCATCGTCAACACCGCCTCGATCGCTGCCTTCGACGGCCAGAAAGGGCAGGCGGCCTATTCCGCGTCCAAGGCCGGGGTGGCGGGCCTGTCGCTGCCGATGGCGCGCGACATGGGCACACTCGGTATCCGCGTCAACGCCATTGCGCCGGGGCTTTTCCTGACGCCGATGCTGGAAAGCCTGGGCGAAGAGATGATGGCCGAGCTTGCCAGCGACGTGATTTTCCCCCGCCGCCTGGGCAATCCGCAGGAATTTGCCCGGCTCGCGCGTTTCATGATCGAGATGCCCTATCTCAACGGTGAGACCATCCGGCTCGACGGGGCGCTGCGTCTGCCCTAGGCTGGCAAGGGATTTTCCCTTCGGACCAGTGGCATGACCCGTATCCTGACGATTACCCTCAACCCGGCCGTGGACCTTGAAACCGCCACGGCCGAATTGCGTCCCGGCCCCAAGCTGCGCTGCGATACGCCCAGGCTCGATCCCGGCGGGGGCGGCATCAACGTGTCGCGCGCCCTGCGCGAACTGGGCGGCGAAAGCATCGCCGTGGTGGCGGCCGGGGGCGGCATGGGGGTGGTTCTGGGCCAGTTGCTGGACCGCGAGGGCCTGCCGGTGCGCATGATCGACGCGCCGGGCGAGACGCGCCAGAGCCTGTCGGTGATGGAAACCGACACCGGCAAGCAGTTCCGTTTCATCTTCCCGGGTCCTGAATGGACCGCCGAACGCATCACCCGCGCCAGTGCCGAGATTGCCGAGGTCATCCCCAGGGGCGGGCTGGTCGTGCTGTCGGGCAGTCATCCTCCGGGCTTTCCCGACGATTACCCCGCCGACCTGGTGCGCCTGTGCGGCGCGCTCGGCGCGCGGGTGGTGCTCGACACGTCGGGCGCGGCCTTCCGGGCGCTTCAGGCGGGGCGGATTTCCGGGCTGGAGGTTCTCAGGCTCGACGAGGAGGAAGCGACTGAACTTGCCGGGCGCGCACTTGATGACGCGTCTGACAGTGCCGATTTTGCCGACAGCCTGCGCCGGGCGGGGGTGGCGCGCGTCGTCATCCTGGCGCGCGGGGCCGAGGGTTCGGTGCTGGTGGCGGAAAACGGGCGCTGGCTGGCCCATGCCGCCAAGGTGCCCGTGCGGTCCAAGACCGGGGCCGGTGACAGTTTCGTGGCCGGGTTCACCCTGGGTCTTTCGCGCGGCGAACCCTTGCCAGACTGCCTGCAACGGGGCGTAGCCACGGCCAGCGCGGCGGTGATGACCGAGGCGACGCGGCTTTGCGAACGCACCACCGCCGAGCGCCTGATCGCCGAATGCCCGGTCGAACCTCTCTGACCTGAAACAGAAAACCGGCCGCGAACGGCCGGTTTCCCCTGTCCCTCATTATCTTGCTGGCCGCCCCTTGGGTAGGGTGGCCTGTGGGGTCACCCGCCCCAACTGCGGACCGGGCCGCAATCCATATGGGTGAAGTTCGAGCCGGAATACCGGCCCACGCCACCTGCGCTGCAGGATTCGGCGGCGGCTGCGACCTGCCGGACCGAGCGCCCTTCGACCCGAAGGTCGGCGGCCTGTCCCTGCATGTGCAGCGAGTTGCGGGCCACGCCCGAAGAGCGCGAGCGCAGCATGGCGTTCGTTTCCGGCGAGCGGTAGCCCGACAGCAGCAGGTAGGGCTGCCGCGTTTCCAGAAGGTTGTGCGATGCTGCCATGATATCGAGCGTGCGCGGGTCGATATCGTGGGTGGCGTCGATACGCCAATCCCGCATGAAGAAGGAAATTTCCTCGATCGCCGGACGGATGTAGTCGCCGTCGATCCAGTAGACCATGTCGATGGTTTCGCCGGTCCGCGCCGAGTACATCTGCAATTTGCGAATGTCGCCCGCGCCCCGGAGAATCCCGAAAGCGTTCGCCGCGTAGGGAGCTGCTGCCACCGTCGTAGCTGCGAATGCGCCAAGGAGCGCCCGCCGCGTCATCGTCGGTTTCGTCATTTGATTGTGCCCCGTCCTTCTGCCCGTTCCGAAAATAACAGCCGCTTTTCCGCGACTTGTTACATGTCCATCCCCAGGTGTGCGTTTTATGACACAATTGAAACTTTGTTGAAAGTCTCGAGTAGGGGCCTCCCTGCCGATGCGGGGCCGTTCGGCAGAAATCCGCCAAAAAGGCGCGTTGGCCGGGGAATTTGGCCGATTCTTCGGCAGGCGTTGCATCGGGGACACTCAGCATTTGTTATCCTTCCTACCAGCTGCCCCTTTCGAAATTGTGAATGGACTCCCGTGTATTGGGCAGGTCATCAAGGGTTCACACATCCGTGATCCGTGCGCGAAACAGGTGATTCATGGCCAAAAAGCATTTCTCCGCCGCTGTTCTGCCCATTCTGGCAGTCGCAATGTCCCTTACCCTGATGGCTCCGGCCCCTGCCGCGGCCTATGTCACCGCCTTCCGACAGGCGATTGCCGAGGGCGTCGCCCAGTATGACGAGATGGCGGAGTTCTACCGCGACCGCGATTTCGCGCCGATCTGGACCGGAGAGGGCGACGCTGAACGCCGCGCGGCCCTGATCGGGGCGCTGGAAGGTGCGGCCAACCACGGGCTTCCGGCCGGGCGCTATGACCCCGAGGACCTGCGCGCCGCCTTCGCCGCCGCCAACAACCCCTATGACCGTGGCCGCGCCGAGATCATGGCCAGTGCCATGTATCTGCGCTACGCCCATGACGTGCAGTCGGGCATTCTCGATCCCGGCGAAATCGTGCGCGAGATCTTCCGCGAGTTGCCGCGCCGCGATCCCACGGATCTCCTGATGCAGCTGGTCGATGGCGATCCGTTCGAAGTGATGCGCTCGCTGCCGCCGGCCCACCCCGAATACCTGCGCCTTCAGCGCGAGATGCTGCGCCTGGAGCGGATGATCGCTGAAGGGGGCTGGGGCCCCGGCGTGAACGCCGGTCGGCTGGAGCTTGGCGACCGGGGCCAGGGCGTGGTGCAACTGCGGGACCGCCTGATCCGCATGGGCTACATGAACCGTTCCGCGACCGCCGTCTTCGATGCCGACATGGAAGCAGCCGTCCAGCGCTTCCAGACCGCGCATGGCTTGCTGGCCGATGGTGTCGCCGGATCGAGCACCATCGAGGAAATCAACATCGGCCCCGAAGCCCGCCTGCGCCAGGTCATCCTTGGCCTTGAGCGTCAGCGCTGGATGAACTGGGAAGACCCCGACCGGGGCAGCCGCCACGTGCTGGTGAACATTCCCGATTACCATGCCTACGTGGTTGACAACGAGGAGGTGAGCTTCGTCACCCGCGTCGTCGTGGGCGCTACCCCGTCGGATCGCCGCACGCCCGAGTTTTCGGACCGCATGGAGCATATGGTCATAAATCCCAGCTGGTATGTGCCGCGCTCGATCGCGATCGGGGAATATCTGCCGGCGATGCAGGAAAACCCCGGTGCGGCCGGGCATCTGGAACTGTTGCAGGGCGGCCAGGCCGTCAGCCGGGCCGGCATCGACTTTACCCAGTTCACCGCCTCGACCTTCCCCTTCGACCTGCGTCAGGGGCCGGGGCCGGGCAATGCGCTTGGCCGGGTGAAATTCATGTTCCCCAACCGCCACAACATCTATCTTCACGATACGCCCTCGCGCTCGCTCTTCGCGCGGGAAACGCGGGCCTACAGCCATGGCTGCGTGCGGGTGCACCGCCCGCTGGAGCTGGCCTATCACCTGCTGGCGCGCCAGGAAGGGGAACCGCAGAGCTTCTTCAACCGCATCCTCAACAGCGGGCAGGAGACCCAGGTCGACCTGGTGACCCAGGTCCCGGTGCACATCGTCTACTGGACGGCCTTCGTGTCGCCCGAGGGAGACGTGAATTTCCGCCGCGACATTTACGGTCGTGACCGGGCCTTGTGGAACGCCATGGAAGCGGTCGGGGTGGAACTCCGCTCGGTGGGCAGCTAAAGCTGGCTCCGCAACATCTGGCGCGGAGCAGATTCATGGCCATAACAATCGGCGAGATTGCCAAGGCTCTCGGGGCAGAGGTGTTCGGGAATGCCGATCTGGTGATCGAGAGCCTGTCCGAACCCTCGATCGCGGGGCCCAATCAGTTGGCACTGGCCATGTCGTCGCGCTACGCAGAGGGCCTGGCCGGGGGCCAGGCGCGGGCGGCGGTTCTGGGGCCGGGCATGGATTGGGCCGATTATGCGCTGGAGGCCGCTCTCGTCGTGCCGCGCCCGCGCTACGCGCTTGCGGGGCTGACGGCCGCGCTTGACCCGGGGCCCGACATCGCGCCCGGCATTCACCCCACGGCGGTGATCGACGCCAGTGCCAGCATCGGTATCGGTGCCGCCATCGGTCCGCTCGTCGTGATCGGCCGCAACGTGGTTTTGGGCGCGCGGGCGCGCATTTCAAGCCATGTGAGCATCGCGGAAGGCGCCCATGTGGGCGATGACGTGCTGCTGATGCAGGGGGTGCGCGTCGGCAGCCGGGTGCATATCGGCGATCGCGTCATCGTTCATCCGGGGGCGGTGATCGGCTCGGACGGCATGTCCTTCGTCACGCCCGAGAAATCCACCGTCGAACAGGTGCGAGAGTCCGTGGGCCAGGCCGAGGCGGTCAAGCAAAGCTGGACGCGCATCCACTCGCTCGGCTCGGTCCGGGTCGGAGACGACGTCGAGATCGGGGCCAATACCTGC
>NZ_CAXREX010000095.1:0-3265 GCF_964229645.1 Nioella sp.
TGAAACGCGCCCAGGAAGAACTGGTCCAGGCCGGCAAGCTGTCGGCCCTTGGGCAGATGTCGGCGGGGCTGAGCCATGAGCTGAACCAGCCGCTGATGGCGATCCGCCAGTTCGCCGAGAACGGATCGCTGTTGCTGGAGCGCGGCAAGGCCGACCAGGCGGGGCAGAACCTGACGCGGATTTCCGAGCTGTCGGGTCGCATGGGGCGGATCATCCGCAACCTGCGCGCCTTTGCCCGGCAGGAAAGCGAACCGGCCAGGCGCATCGACCTGGGCCAGGTGATCGCCAGCGCGCTGGAGGTGACCGAGGCGCGGCTGGCCAAGGACGGTGTGGCGCTGAACTGGCAGCCGCCCGCGCAGCCGGTGCGCGCCATGGCCGGAGAGGTGCGGCTGGCGCAGGTGCTGGTCAACCTGATTTCCAATGCCGCCGATGCCATGGCGGGATCGGAGCGCAAGGCCCTGACCATCACCCTTGAGGCGGCGGGGGGCGCAAACGGCCGGCCGGTTATCCGGGTGCGCGACACCGGCCCCGGCATCGATCAGCCCGAGCGGATCTTTGATCCCTTCTATTCCACGAAAGAGGTCGGGGCCTCGGAAGGGATGGGGCTGGGGCTGTCGATCTCCTACGGTCTGGTGCAGAGCTTTGGCGGCGCGATCCGGGGGCGGAACCTGGAGCAGGGCGGAGCGGAATTCTCGGTCGAGCTGGAGCCGGTCGCGGAGGACCTGGCGGCGCAATAGGGGCTTTGGTCTGGGGGCGTCGGTTTGGGGTTTGGAGCGTGATCCAGAGGCGCGCCTGCGGCGCACGCGATTTTATTGCATTTGTCCCTTGGGACAAATGCGGGCCTCCGGCGGGGATATTTTTGAAAACCAAAGAGGGAGGGCGTGCGCGCTTTGGCGGGGCGGGGGCCCTGTTTTGAGGTGGGCGGGTGGTGCCGGGAGCGGGGGACTAGCGCGAAGTTCGGTCAGGAGGAGCGGCGTCACAAAACTTTCTTTGAAGTGATACAAAACCTTGGCGGTGGCCCCTTAGCAGACGGCGCAGGACAGATGGGGGCCGCTTTGCTGCGTATCGACGAACTGACGAAAACCTTCGGCAAGAATACTGCCGTTGACCGTGCCACGATCCAGGTGGACCGCCCGATGATGATCGGGATCATCGGCCGTTCGGGGGCGGGCAAATCGACCCTGCTGCGGATGCTGAACCGGCTGACCGATCATACCAGCGGGCAGGTGGTCTTCGAGGGCCGGGACGTCACCGCGCTGAAGGGCGCGGAGAAGCGCGCCTGGCAGGCCGATTGCGCGATGATCTTCCAGCAGTTCAACCTGGTGCCGCGCATGGATGTGGTGTCGAACGTGCTGCATGGCACGCTGAACAAACGCTCGACCCTGACCAGCCTGTTCAACCTTTTCCCCGAGGCCGACATCCATCGCGCCATCGACATCCTGGATCGCCTGGGTATTGCCGAACATGCGCCCAAGCGCGCCGAGGCCCTGTCGGGCGGGCAGCAGCAGCGCGTCGCCATCGCGCGCGCCCTGATGCAGGATCCGAAGATCATCCTGGCGGATGAGCCGATTGCCAGCCTCGACCCGATGAACGCCCAGATCGTCATGGATGCGCTGCGCCGCATCCACGAGGAAGATGGCCGCACGGTCATCGCCAACCTGCACACGCTGGACACCGCGCGCCGCTATTGCGACCGCGTGATCGGCATGCTGCACGGCCGCATCGTCTTTGACGGCACGCCCGAGCAGCTGACGACCGGCGTGGCCCGCGACATCTATGGTGCCGATGCGTCCTTCTCGGAAGAGGCGACATCCACCGAGATCGGCGCGCTGAACCGGACCACCCGGCCGGCGCCCATTCCTGCCTGACCTCTTTTCATCCGGCCCGGTTCCACAGTGGGGGCCGGGCTTTTCACCACGGGAGCAACCAAGATGAAAAACCTGATCGCCCTTGCGCTGACCACCACCGCGCTTGTCACCCCTGCCTTCGCGCAGGACCAGATCGAAGAATTCCGCATCGGCATTCTGGGCGGCGAGAACGCCCAAGACCGTCTGAACAGCCATGAATGCCTGAAGGGCTATACCGAAGAGACCCTGGGCGTTCCGGTCAAGCTGTTCGCGCCCGCCGATTATGACGGCGTGATCCAGGGCCTGCTGGGAGGCACCATCGACATGGCCTGGCTGGGTGCCTCGGGCTATGCCAAGACCTTCCTGGACGATCCGGAAGCGGTCGAGCCGGTGCTGGTCAAGATCAACCTCGACGGCTCCTACGGCTATCATTCGATCGGTTTTGCCCGCAAGGACGCCGGCATCACCTCTCTCGAAGGGCTGAAGGGCAAGAAATTCGGCTTCGGTGATCCGAACTCGACTTCTGGCTACCTGATCCCCTCGATCGAGATCCCCCAGACCACCGGCGCGACCATGGAAAACGGCGACTACTTTGGTGAGGTCGTGTTCACCGGCGGTCACGAACAGACCATCGTTGCAGTCAACAACGGTGACGTCGACGGCGGCGTGACCTGGGCCGACGGCCAGGGCAACTGGGAAGACGGCTTCAACTCGGGTGCGCTGCGCAAGGCCGTGGACGCGGGCCTGAGCGACATGAACGACCTGGTGGAAATCTGGCGGTCCAAGCCGATCCCGGAAGGCCCGATCGTTCTGCGCAAGGCCCTGCCGCAAGAGGTCAAGGCCAAGATGACCGCGCTGGTCGAAGGCATGTACGAGGCCGACAAGGATTGCACCTACAACATCTCGGCCGGTGAATCCCTGGGCTTCAAGCCGATCACCCATGACGCCTATGTGTCGATCGTCGAAGCCCGCAAGGCAAAATCCCAGTAATTTCCAGACTTCTCGAACGGGCCCCTGTCGCGGGGGCCCGTTTCCATCAAGGACGTTTCCGACATGTCAGAGATCAGCCCCCACAGCCGGCCGGGGCCGGCCCATGTTCGCGATGAGTATATCGCCCTGACACGCCGAAAACGGCTTTACTCCGGCATGCTGCTGGCGATCTTCGTGGCGCTTATGGCCTCGGGCTTCATGGTGGCCGATGACCGCAACGCGGGCGGCTTCTGGGACGGCTGGACGCGGGTTCTGGACTTCCCCCGCGTGGTCCTGGCCGAGGCGAGCGAGAAGGTCGCCGAACTGCCGGGCCATATCGTCACCTTCTTCCCCGCGCTGATCGAGACGATCAACATCGCCGCCGTCTCGACCCTTGTGGGCGCGCTTGGCGGCATGGTGCTGTCGATGCTGGCGACCCGGGGCATGGC
>NZ_CAXREX010000096.1:0-33781 GCF_964229645.1 Nioella sp.
TCAGCTTGCGGCAGGGGCCGTGGTGATGGAGCTTCTGGACACTCAAGGCACGATGGTGCTCAGCGCCCGGGAAGAGGCTGCCTTCGAGCCAGACGATCACCATGAGCATGATCACGATCACGCGCATGAAGGCGCGGATCCTCATGCCTGGCTCGACCCCCGGAACGCGGTGGCCTGGCTCGCGTCGATTGCCGATGCGCTGGCGGAACTGGACCCGGCCAATGCCGAGACCTACCGGGCGAATGCCGCCGAGGGGCGCGCGGAGATTGCGGCCGCGCAGGCGGCCGCCGCTGATCGACTGGCCCCGCTGGCCGAGCGGCCCTACGTGGTCTTTCACGACGCGTTCCAGTATTTCGAAGCCCGCTTCGCCCTTGCAGGCGTCGGGGCGATCAGCCTGAGCGATGCCGCCCCGCCCTCGGCCGCGCGCGTGGCGGAAATCAGGGCGCTGGTGGAGGCCGAAGGCGTCGTCTGCGCGTTTTCCGAACCTCAGTTCAATCCCGCGATCCTCGACACGGTGACCCAGGGCACCGGTGCGCGCCTTGGCACTGTCGATCCGGTGGGCGCACCCCTGTCGACAGGGCCGGGTTTCTACCCTGCGCTGATCGCCGCGATAACCAACGACGTCGCGGCCTGCCTGGGCGGCGAATGACCGGCAGGAGGACCGGCAATGAAGGCCGGGAATGTGTGGGGGGCTATTGGAGCGGGCGGCGGGAATCGAACCCGCTTCATCAGCTTGGAAGGCTGAGGTAATAGCCAGTATACGACGCCCGCTCAGCGAGATGTGACTTAGGACATGCTCAGGGCAGGGTCAAGCGCTCTGGATGGGCTGGAGGGCGGGAACTGGTCCCTGCCGCGCCCGGCACCCTGCTGAACGGCCGGAGAAATGGCCGTCAGCACTTCACCCTTTCCATCCTGGGATCGTAGAGCGGTGCCAGTGTCACCTCGGCCGGGACACGAACCGTGGCGACCTCAAGCTCGTAGCTGCCCGAAAGCACGTAATCGCGGTCGATGGGCGTGGTGCTGCGGACATAGCCCATGCCGATGGATTTCCCGATCGAATGCCCGAACCCGGCCGAACTCAGCCAGCCACAGCGTTTCCCGTCGCGATAGATGGTTTCCCGGCCCGACAGGATCACGTCCGGGCCCGTGGTGAAGGTGGCCATGATCTTCTTCACCCCCGCCTCGCGCTGGTGGGCGACGGCCTCGCGGCCCTTGAAGGGGATGTTCGACGCCATCTTCACAGCCCAGCCCAGCCCGGCTTCGTCCGGGGTGTGGTCCGGACCGATATCAGAGGACCAGGCGCGATAGCCCTTTTCCAGTCGCAGCGTTTCGATCGCCCGGTAGCCCGCATTGCGCAACCCGTGCGGCGCGCCTGCGGCGTGAAGCGCATCGTAGACGGTCTGCGCGTATTCCGTCGGCAGATGCAGTTCCCAGCCAAGTTCCCCGACATAGGTGATACGCATGGCCAGCACGGGGCAGCCAGCAATGCCGATCTTCTTGGCGCGACCGAAGGGCTGTGCCTCGTTCGACACATCGTCATTCGTGACCGCCTGAAGAATGTCGCGGGCCTTGGGGCCGAAGAGCGACAGCACCGCGTTGGACGAGGTCACATCCACGATCTGGGCATTCATCCCGTCCGGGATCGTGCGCCGGATCCAGTCGAAATCATGGGTGGCATAGCCAGTGCCGGTGACGATGTAGTATTCGTCCTGCCCGGTGCGCACGCAGGTCAGGTCGCACTCGATGCCCGCCTTGTCGTTCAGCATCTGGGTGTAGATGATCGACCCAACGGGCCTGTCGACGCGGTTCGCGGCAATCCATTGCAGCGCCGCCTCGGCATCCGGGCCGGTCAGGATGTATTTCGCGAAGGAGGTCTGGTCGAACAGCACGGCAGCCTCACGCGCCGCCTTGTGTTCCCGCCCGACCGGATCATGCCAGTTCGGGCGCGCGAAAGTGTAGACATCGCGCGCGTCTTCGCCCGGTTCCGCGAACCAGTTGGGGCGTTCCCAGCCCAGTTTCTCTCCGAATACCGCCCCCGATGCCTTGAGCGTTTCATAAAGCGGAGAGCGCCGGCAGGGACGACCGCTTTGGTGTTCTTCCGAGGGCCAGGCCATCGTGTAATGCTTGCCATAGGCTTCGAGGGTGCGGGTGCGGACCCAGTCGGTGTCGGTGTGGGGGCGACCGAAACGGCGGATGTCAGCGGCCCACAGGTCGTAGGGTGGCGCGCCCTTGGCAACCCATTCGGCAAGCGCCATCCCGGCCCCACCGCCTGCGGCAATACCAAAGGCATTGAAGCCAGCCCCGACGAAGACATTCGCCATCTCGGGCGCTTCGCCGATAATGAAATTGCCGTCGGGCGTGAAGCTCTCGGGTCCGTTCAGCAGTTGCTTGACCCCGACCTCCGCCAGTTTTGGCACGCGCGGCAGAGCCAGCTCCACAAGTTGCTCGAAATGGTCGAAATTGGACTCCAGAAGCTGGAAGTCGAACGGATCGGGAATGCCCGTCTGTGCCCAGGGAATGCCGTTGGGTTCGTAGCCGCCCATCACCAGCCCGCCGACCTCTTCCTTGTAGTAGGTCAGGCGATCGGGGTCTCGCAGGGTCGGCAGGTCGGAGGGCACGCCGAAGGGTTCGGAGATCATGTATTGATGTTCAACAGAGACCAGAGGCACGGTCACACCGATGGTGGCGGCCAGGTCCCGGGTCCATTGCCCACAGCACAGGACCAGCTTCTCGCAGCTTATGTCGCCCTGGGCCGTGCGCACCCCGACCAACTTGCCCTTCTCGGTCATGATCTGGGAGACCGGGCAATGTTCGACCAGCCTGGCCCCCTTGCTGCGCGCGCCCTTTGCCAGCGCCTGCGTGATGTCCGAAGGGCTGGCCTGCCCATCTGTGGGCAGGAAGGCGGCGCCGACCACGTCGCCGATATCCATCAGAGGCCACAGGTCCTGCGCCTCTTTCGGCGTCAGCAGCTGCATGTCGAGGCCGAAGGAATGCGCGGTGGTGGCCTGGCGCTTGACCTCGGTCCAGCGCTCCTCGTTACAGGCCAGGCGCAGACCGCCATTCATCTTCCAGCCAGTGGCGAGCCCGGTTTCCTCTTCCAGGCGATTATAGAGGTCGATCGAATAGCCCAGAAGCTGGGTGATATTGGCGTTCGAGCGCAACTGCCCGACAAGCCCGGCCGCGTGCCATGTCGAGCCGGAGGTGAGCGCGGCCTTCTCCAGAAGCAGCACCTCCTGGCCCATCTGCGCCAGGTGATAGGCGGTCGAGCACCCCACGATACCGCCGCCGATGATGATGATTTTCGAAGAAGAAGGCAGACTCATTTTACTCTCTTATGTGTTGTTGAAGTCTGAGAGGGAGGCATTCAGCCGCTCGATGTTTTCCGCCGTGTAGGCGGCGTAATCGAAGTCGATCTCGGAATGGATTTCCGAGGTCATGGACCACAGGGTTTCGCGCATGAGCGAGGCGCATTTCATGGCCTGGTAGGCGCGCCATCGCTGGTCCGGATCCTCACCGAAATACTGGCGCAGCATGTCGCGTTCCTGCGTCTCGGAAAGGCCGTTGTTGCCCGCAAGGCCTGCGAGATCGAACAGGGGGGTATTGAAGCCGCCGTATTCCCAGTCGATCAGCCAAAGCTTGCTGCCGTCATCCAGGATGTTGGCTGCCAGAAGGTCGTTATGCCCGATGACAAGTTCCACCGGCCCGGTGGCAGCGATCAGCCTCTCCTGCGCGTGCTGGAACTCCGGCAGTCTCGAGGCGTGGGCCGAACCATCGGCGACAAGGCGGGTCATGTAGGTCTGGTTCACCTGGAAGGGCCAGAAGGTCAGGATGGGCGAGGTCAGATGCGCCCCCAACCCCCGATGCACCCGGCCGACAAGCTCGATGATGCCGGGAAGGTTGGCCGGGTCGCGCACGTCTTCCTCGGCAAAGGTGCGCGCATTCAGGAAGTCGAGCACGAGGGCCCCAGGTTCATGATGCACAACGCGTGGGGACACGCCGAGGGCATGGGCGGCCCGGCTCAGCACCAGTTCGTTCCAGCGCATCACGCCATGTTCGGGAATGTCGTCGCCCAACCGGACAACGTAGTGCGCGCCCCCGTCCGTCACCCGCAGGTTCACGTTGGTGATCCCGCCCCCCAGGGGGGTTATGTCGGTCGGGTTGGAAAAGCAGCCAAGCGCCGCCGCCCGCTCCAATGCATTGGTCATAGTCCCAGCCTCCTGCGTTGCCCGTCTGCGGCGGCATGAACGACGCGGTCCGCGATCATCGCGATGAAGGCTACCGCGAGACCCGCCACCACGCCCTGCCCCGCATCGGCCCGCGTCAGGGCGATGTAGACCTCCTGCCCGAGGTCGCGGGTGCCAACCAGCGCTGTGATCACCAGCATGGACATTGCCAGCATGATCGTCTGGTTGAGCCCCAGAAGAAGCTGCGGGGTGGCCAGCGGCAGCTTGACCCGGAAGAGCAGCTGCCGCGGGGTGCAGCCCGCCATGCGGCCTGCCTCGATCAGGGGCTCGGGGACCTCGCGCAGACCGAAGGCCGCGTAGCGCACCGCGGGGGCCAGAGCGTAGAGCACCACGGCCACCATCGCGCTGAAATCACCAACGCGGAACAGCATGACCACGGGGATCAGGTAAACGAAGCTCGGCAAGGTCTGAAGCGTATCCATCAGCCCAAGGATGATCCGCCCTGCTCCCGGGCGCTCGGCCGCCCAGATCCCAAGAGGAATGCCGATCAACATGGCCAGGAAAACCGAAACACCGCACAGGTAGATCGTGACCATCGCCTTGTCCCAAAGCCCGCTCGCGGCGATGAACCCCATGAAGACAGAGGCCAGAAGGCCCGTGCGCCAGCCTGCCAGTTTCCAGGAAAACAGCCCCGCCGCGATGATGCCCCAGGCCCAGGGGATTCCGGTGAAGAACCCTTTGACGGGCAGCAAGAGCCATTGGAGGATCACCAGCTTGATCGCTTCGAACGTGTCGAAGAAATTGACGTTGATCCATTCCATCGCATCGGACCAGAACGGCCCGGTGGTCAGGGTCAGCGCATCCGGGTAGCTCTGGATCGCGGGAATGAACTGCCCCAATATCAGCGTGCCCGCGATCACTGCGAAAGACGTGCTCACCCAGGGGTGGCGTTGCAAAACGTTCCCTGCAAGCGGCTCCTGAACGCCGCGCGTAGCAAAGGCCTGGCTCACGCGGTCCAGCGCGATGGCCATAACGACGATCGCCAGCCCCGCCTCGATCCCGCCTCCGATGTCGAGGCGGCGCAGGCTGGACAGCACGTCGAAGCCAAGCCCGCCTGCCCCGATCATCGAGGCGATGATGACCATGTTGAGCGACAGCATGATGACCTGGTTGACGCCCACCATCAGGCCCGATCTCGCCGAGGGGACAAGAACCTTCCACATCATCTGGCGGCGCGTGCAGCCGACCATCTGCCCGGCCTCCCTGATCTCGTCAGGCACGCCCTTGAGCGCGACGATGGTGACCCGCACCATGGGTGGCATCGCGTAGATGACCGTCGCCACGAGGGCGGCCACGGGGCCGAAGCCGAACAGGATCAGGATCGGCACGAGATAGGCAAAGACGGGAACGGTCTGCATCAGGTCCAGGATCGGGCGCAGGAGCTTGTCGACAAGCGCGCTGCGATAGGCCGCGATCCCCAGCAGCAGCCCGCCGATCGCGCCGATCGGCACCGCAATCAGGATCGAGGCCAGGGTGATCATCGCGCTTTCCCACTGCCCGAAGATTGCAAGGTAGAGAAAACAGGCCCCGGTCAGCGCACCCAGGATCCAGTCGCGGGCGTAATGGGCGATGGCCACGGCAACCGCGATAACCGCGATCCAGCTCAGCGAGGGGGCAAGCTGCACGGCGCTTTCGCCCAGGCCGCTCTGGAAGCCCTCGATCAAGAGATTGCGCAAGACCTGGTAAGGCGCCTCGATGAGCGCCGCGATGGCCCGCGTGACATCGCGAAAGGTGAAAAGAACGAAATGGGCGCGATCCACAAGCCAGTCGAGAAAGGCGGTGATCCAGTCTTCGGTCGACAGCTGATACCCACGGGGGAAGCGCACGATCCAGCGCGCATCCAAGGCCCGGTAAAGCTGGAAGGAATAGGTCGACAGGCCCCAGGTGACGGCAAAGAGGGCCAGCCAGAAGCCGGTGGTCCAGGTCAGCCAGCGCCGCATCACATGCGCCCCACCAGAACATCGACCACGGCCTTGCGGTCGATTTGTCCAACCACCCTGCCCTCGCGCATCACGCGGTGCGGCGTGTCGGCGGATTCAACCGCGTCAGCAATGCTCTCGACCGTGGCGTCATGAGCCACGTCCCCCGCGAAATCCGTCGCGATGGCGTCTGACATGACGGTGCCCACGCGGATCACCTTGGCGCGAGAGACGTGGCGCGTGAACTCGGCGACATAGTCGGTTGCCGGGTTCAGAACCAGTTCTTCGGGCGCAGCGATCTGTTCGATCGCCCCGTCCTTCATCACCGCAATCCGGTCGGCCAGGCGGATCGCCTCGTCAAAGTCATGGGTGATGAAGACGATGGTTTTCCTGAGCATGTTCTGCAGGCGAATGAACTCATCCTGCATTTCGCGCCGGATCAGGGGATCGAGCGCCGAAAACGGCTCGTCGAGGAACCAGAGGTCCGGCTCAACCACGAGCGAGCGGGCGATTCCCACCCGTTGCTGCTGCCCGCCCGAAAGCTGGCGGGGATAGTAATCCTCGCGCCCTTTCAGGCCGACCAGTTCGATCACTTCGCGCGCCCGTTCTTCCCGGACCTTGCGAGGCACGCCCTGCACATCGAGGGGAAAGGCCGCGTTTTCCAGAACGGTCAGGTGCGGCAGCAGGGCAAACTGCTGGAACACCATGCCCATCTTCTTGCGCCGGATCTCGATCAGTTCCGCATCCGTGGCGCCAAGCAGGTCCGAGCCTTCGAACTGGATATGCCCCGAAGTAGGCTCCACCAACCGCGACAGGCACCGCACCAACGTGGATTTGCCAGACCCGGACAGCCCCATGATCACGAAGATTTCGCCCTTCATGATCTGAAGGCTCGCATCGCGCACGGCCCCGATCAAGTTGGCCGATTTGAGATCGTCCAGGCTTGGACTCGGGTCCGAGGCCAGGATCTTGTCAGCACCCGCACCGTAGAGTTTCCAGATATTCTGACAATCAAGCAGGACGGTCCGACTCATTTCACGCTCGCATTTGGCTTGCCCCGGGGGACGGGATCAGGCGCCGGGGCACGCTGGCCGCGGGCCCGGTCGCTTCCGTCAAGAATGCATGCCCCCGGAAGGACAGGGGGCATGCAGGTCCTGGCCAGGCAGGATCAGTTGGCGATCCAGGCCCGCCAGGTGGATTCATTCGCCGCCATCCAGGCCGCGACGACCTCTTCGACCGTCGCGCCGTTCAGGTCGACCTCAGCCACCATCGCACCGTAGTCATCATTGGTGAGGGTGAAGTTCTGGATCGCGCGCGAGGCGTCGGGATGGCTTTCCAGCAGGCCGGCATGGGCCACGGCCCAGATCGGACCGGTCGGCTTGCCGCAGTCATAGGCCGCGTCGGGGTTCACGCCGACCGAGGGGTCGCTGTAGCATTCGGGCGTGAAGGGCGGGAATTCGATGAACGAGCCCTCGTATTGCGCAGGTGCCCAGTGCGGCGAGTAAATCCATAGGATGATCGGGTCCTGGCGCTGATAGGCGGCCTCGAGCTCTGCGAAAAGCGCGGCGTCTGTGCCAGCATGGACGACTTCGAAGTCAAGCTCCAGCGCCTCGACCCGTTCTTCATCGAAGCCACCCCAGGTCACGGGGCCACCAAGATAGCGGCCGAACGGAGCCGTTTCAGGCGTGGCGAATTCCGAGGCGCAATCGCGCAGGGCTTCCCAGTTGGGAAGGCCGGGGCAACGCTCTTCCATGTAGGACGGATACCACCATTCCTCGATCGCCATCAGGCCGGTTTCGCCCATCGAAACGACATTGCCGGTGGCAAAGGCCGCATCCATCGCTTCGCGGCCCGTGGTTTCCCAGATTTCCATGGCGACATGCAGGTCGCCGGTTTCCAGTCCAGCGAATTGCGCGATGTAATCGGCCTGAACATATTCCACGTTATGGCCCGCGGCCACGAGGACCTCGCCCATCAAGGTGGTGGTGATCAGCTGGCCTGACCAGTCATGCAGGGTCAACACGATCGGATCAGAGCTGTCTGCAAGCGCCGGCATTGCAGCACATGCAATGGCAGACGCGGCTACGAACTTTTTCATGAGTGTCCTCCTTGTTGTCGTCTTCGCGGGCTATGCCCGGATGCGCCGACGGGTGCGTCCGAGTCGCCTTCTGTGATCCAACTCCAACACCTATCTTCCCTCAAATCAACAAAATTCAACACTTGCGCTCGACGAGCGACAGAAGTCGGGGTAATTCTGGTCAAAATTCGCTCAAAGGTAGAAGATCATGCCCCCTGTCAGCCCCCAGTCCCGACTGACTGCCGCGATCGAGATCACTGCTGAGGCCGCGAAGGTCGCCATGCAGCACTTCCGGCAGGTGTCGCGCGTCGAGACCAAGGCCGACGACAGCCCGGTCACGGTCGCCGACCGCGAGACCGAGAGACGAATACGGAATCTGCTGTCCGCGCGCTTCCCCGGCGAACCCGTTTTCGGAGAAGAGATGGGCCGTTCCGGAAACGACAGCCGCACCTGGATCATCGACCCGATCGACGGGACCCGGTCCTTCATCGCGGGCCTTCCCCTGTTTGGCATGTTGCTTGGATTTCACGACCCCGGCGGCACCTCGGTGGGGGCGATCCGCATGCCCGCGCTTGGCGAGGTCTATGCAGGCGCGGCAGGGCTGGGCGCGTGGCGCAACGGCGAGCCGATCTCGGCCAGCCGTTGCACGGCGCTGTCGCAGGCGCGGCTCTTCATCAACGAAGGCGACAAGCTGGCGCTGCGCGAACCCGAGGTCTTCGGCACGCTGGTGCGTTCGGCGGGTCTGCGGCGCATGGGGGCGGATTGCTACGGCCACGCGCTGGTGGCCGCTGGCACGGTCGATGCGGTCGTCGATTTCGACCTCCAGCCCTACGACTACCTGCCCGTGGCCGCCGTCGTTCAGGCCGCCGGCGGGATCATGACCGATTGGCAGGGCAAGCCCCTGACACTGGACTCCGACGGGCGGACCCTGACGGCGGCCACCCCGGAGCTCCACGCACAGTTGCTCGAACTGGTCTCGCCCTAGCCGCGCCTGACAGCCTCGATATGGGACGGAAAGCCCGGATCCTGCATCAGGGCCTTGCACCGGTCGAACCGGCCCGTGGCATAGGCCCAGAAATCCTCGGCCGGGTTGTCATCGGCATGCTGGATCAGCCCCCAGAGCGTCCAAAGCAGGTCGCACATGGCCTTGTAGATCACCATGCGCCCGGTTTCGGCTTCGGTGGGGGGGCGCCCGAAATAGGCGCGCATCAGCTCGGCCTCCTGGTCTGCATCCATGCCCGCTTCCACCGCCAGGTCGCCCACGTCCCACAAGGGGTCATTCATGCCGGAGTATTCCCAATCCACGATCCACATGACGGCGCCATCATCGAGAAAGTTCTCGCACAAGGGGTCGCAATGACAGGGGGCCAGCGGCAGATCGGCATTGGCTAGCGCTTCCTTGACCGGTTCGGCGGCGGCCACGATGTCATGATAGCCTTCGGGCAGGTCCACGTCCTTGGTGGACAGAACCTTCAGGTAGTCGTCGATCATCGCGAAAAGCTCGAACCGGAACTGGAAGCTCTCGCCCGAGTTGTGCAGCTTGGCCAGCGCCGTCCCCGCCCGGGCGGGCGAGCCTGCACGCGCGCAAAACAGCTCGGGCGTCATCGTTTCGATATCCGGCACGGTTCGGGTGACCATCACCCCGGTCGCGGGGTCCGCGTAGAGCACATCGGGCGAGACGCCCGCGCGGGCCGCGGCCTCGGCATTATGCGCTTCGATGGCACGATCAATGTATTCCTCGGTACCCGCGCCGGGAATGCGCACGATGACCGATCCCGCGCTACTGTCGACCCGGTGCACCAGGTTGGTCATGCCGCCAAGCCGCGTGATGCTGTCTGCCTTGGCCCCGTCGAAACCCGGCACCTTGTGCAGCGCCGCGATCACCTGATCTGAATACTCTGTCATGCTTTGCCTTCCTACCCTTTCAGGGCGTTGTTTTCAGGATCGTAGACGGGCCCCTGCACTTGGGTGATGGGGTGGCGCTCGCCGAACACTTCCAGATCGAAATTCGTGGTCTGCCAATGGGCCTTGTCGAGATAGCCGCGCAGGATGGTCTTGCCCACGCTGTGGCCATAGCCCGTCGAGGTGGCAAGCGAAACGACCCGGTCGCCCAGCAAGACGGTCTCGCCCCCGGTCAGGGGAAGGTGCCGGTCGCTTACAAAAGTACACAACTTGCGTTTCAGCTGGCCGGACTTCTGCGCTTCCAGGACATCCCGCCCGAGAAACGCCCCCTTCGACTTGAGATGCACACGAAAACCCAGCCCGGCCTCCACCGGGGTGTAGTCGGGCGTCACGTCCCCCGACCAATAGACATAGCCTTTTTCCATGCGCAGGCTTTCGATGGCCCGGTACCCGACATTGGCGATGCCCGCCTCCTGTCCCGCAGCCCATAG
The DNA here is from genome assembly GCF_964229645.1 of Nioella sp. Classification (GTDB taxonomy): domain Bacteria; phylum Pseudomonadota; class Alphaproteobacteria; order Rhodobacterales; family Rhodobacteraceae; genus Nioella. Next base: position 10,634 of record NZ_CAXREX010000096.1, read on the forward strand.
CGCCTCGTAGACATGGGCCGCGAATTCGGTGGGGATGTGAAGCTCGTAGCCGCGCTCTCCAACATATCCGATCCGGGCCGCCAGAACCGGGGCCGCACCGATGATGATCTCGCGGGCGTTGGAAAACGGGATCGCGGCGTTCGAAACATCCGACTCGGATGCCCTGGCAAGGACCTCGCGCGAATTCGGGCCAACGATGTTCACGACCGCCTTGCCCGAAGTCACTTCGACAAGGTGGACCGATCCATCCTGGGGCATGTTGCGCTTGATCCAGTCGCTGTCATGCACCCCGAAACCGGACCCCGTGACCATGTAGAACCGGTCGCGGGCGAGGCGAATGAAAGTCACATCCGCCTCGGTCCCGCCCTGTGCGTTGCACATCTGGGTGTAGATGATCGCCCCGATGGGCTTGTCCATGTTGGAAACACAAAGCCCTTGCAGCATGTCCAGGACACCCGGCCCGATGATCTCGAACTTGGAGAAGGAGGACTGGTCGATCAGCGCCACGCGCTCTCGCACCGCTTTGTGTTCCTCGGCCGCGAATGCCTTCCAGCCAGGGTCCAGGAAGTCGAGCTGGTCGACGGGCGCCACCCCGTCGGGCGCGAACCAGAGCGGCCGCTCCCATCCGTTCTTGGACCCGTAGACCGCGCCCGCCTCCTTGAGCCGCTGATAGAGCGGGGAAAGGCGCAGGTTGCGCGCTGTCTCATGCTCCTGCCCCGGGTAGCGCATCTTGTAGTGATGCGCGTAGTGCTCGACCGCGCGCGGATACATGAAGGCGCGGGTTCCGTGATGCGGGCCGAAGCGGCGCACGTCCAGCGGCCAGAGATCGAGCGATGGTTTGCCGTTCATCACCCACTCGGCGATCATCTCGCCTGCCCCGCCGCCGGCGGCGATTCCATAGAGAAACCCGGTTGCCAGCATCAGGTTGTCGAAGCCCGGTTGCCAGCCCATGACGAAATCGCCATCCGCCGAATAGGGGATGGGCCCGTTGATGACCTGGCGGATACCGACCTCGTTGACGATCGGTGTCACCTGCCCGGCCAGCTCGGCCAGGGGCAGGAACCTGTCGAGGTTTTCCGGCAGAAGCTGGCGCACGAAGGCCCCCGGAATCTGTGGATTTCCGAAAGGTAGCGTGCCCTCCTCATAGCCGCCGATCACCAGCCGCCCGCCTACGTCAGGCTTGTAGTAGACCAGCCGCTCGGGGTCGCGCAGGGTTGGATAGTGGCCAATCTCGGAACCGGTGGACTCGGTGACGATATACTGATGTTCGACCGCGCAGGCCGGAACGCGAATGCCCAGTTTCGCGCCAAGCTCTCGGCTCCACATGCCGGTGGCCAGGATCACTGTTTCGGCTTCGTAGATGTCGTCGCCCGCGATCACCTCGGTAATGCGCCCGCCCCGGATCGTGAAATCCGTGACCTCGACGCCCTGCCTGATCTGAGCGCCCTGCCTGCGAGCGGCTCCTGCAACGGCCTGGCACAGCGACGCGGGATCGACATATCCGTCAGACGGGATGTAGGCCGCGCCATGCAGGCCCTTGGCATCTATCAGCGGAAACAGGTCCTTGGCCTCTTCCGGCGATATGATCGACATTTCAAGGTCGAAGCTGCGCGCCATCGTGACCAGGCGCTTGGCCTCCAGCAGACGCTCTTTCGTGGCGGCAAGGCGCAGGGATCCGGTCTTCTTCCAGTCGAACTGCATGCCCTCTTCGTTCTGAAGCCGGTCATACATCTCGACCGATTTCTTCAACATCCGCGTGGTATTGCGCGACGAGCGAAGCTGCCCAACAAGCCCGGCCGCATGCCAGGTGGCGCCTTCCGTCAGGTTGGCGCGCTCCAGCAGCAGCACGTCCTTTTCGCCGTTTCGTGTCAGGTGATAGGCAATGGAACATCCAATGATGCCACCGCCGATAATGAGGTGCCTTGCCGCGTGTCTTGCCATCATGCGAATCCCGTTCGGTTTCTGGCACGATAGGACATTCCTACAAATTGACAATAATTCTGTTGATTTTTGTTGAATTGCTGTTGATGATACTGGACCGGGTGACCGGACCACGTTAACTGTCGACAAAACAAGCAGAGCAATGTCGAAATACGAGTCACGCATTCTTGAGATCGTTAACCTTCGCGGCAGCATCAGTGTGCTGGACCTCGCAAGGGATCTCGGAGTGTCTGACCAGACGATCCGGCGGGTCGTGAAGCCATTGGTCGAACGCGGCGATCTGAGCAAGGTTCATGGCGCGCTTGTGTCGAACCGATCCGCCCTGGACCCTCCTTTCCTTGCACGCATGACCCATAACCGGCCCGCCAAGATCGCGATTGCGCGCGAGGTGGCGACACTCGTCAAGGACGGGGACAGCATCGCGATCGACACGGGATCGACCTCTGCTTTTGCCGCTCAGGCGCTGCGAGAGCGCAAGAACCTCACCGTCGTCACCAACTCTGCCTTCGTGGCCAGCACCCTGGCGATGATCCCGGGCAACAACGTGTCGATGGCAGGCACACAGCTGCGCGACCATGACGGCGCGGCCTTCGATCGCTCGGCCTTCGAAGTGATCGAGCGGATGCAGGTGGATTACGCGCTGCTTTCTGCCTCGGTGGTGGATGCACAGAAGGGCTTTCTTGTGCACGAGCAATGCGAAGTCGACATCGCGACAGCGATGATGCGCAACGCCACCCATACGATCATGGCCGTGGATGCGTCCAAGTTCACGCCGCAGGACCGCAGGCCTGCCATGCGACAGCCCAACCTGGGGGCCGGGGATTTCCTGATCACGGACAAACCCGTGGACCCCGCCTTTGCCGGCGTGGTCTCTTCTCTGAAGGTCATCATCGCGAAGGGGTGACCCCGGCGCGACCACCGGCGGTGCTTGTTCCAGCCCCGGCATTCCATGCCCGTCAGGGTTCTTGCCCGCCGGGTCTCTGCGCTTCACAGTGCACGGCGAGGGCCGATGCGTGGCGGGAAACGCCCGCCGCATCCCGGCCCATTGCACGAAAGGAGACCCCGAGATGAGCGCCACGCAGATCTGGGCCATGACCGCCAGCGAGATTGCATCCGGGATTCGCAGCGGCCTGTTTTCAGCCAGCGAGGCCATCGACGCACAGCTTGCGCGCATGGACGCAGCCAACCCGCAAATCAACGCCGTGGTGCAGGACTGCGCGGACGAGGCGCGAGAGGCTGCGCGCAGGCTGGATGCGCAGCTGGCACGGGGCGAAGACCCCGGTCCGCTCTGCGGGGTGCCCGTGACGATCAAGGTCAATGTCGACCAGCATGGCTTTGCCACGACGAACGGTATCCGCGCCCAGGCGTCCCTTGTCGCGTCTCAGGACAGCCCCGTCGTGTCCAACATCCGCAAGGCAGGCGGCGTGATCGTCGGGCGCACCAATACACCTGCGTTCTCGCTGCGCTGGTTTACCCGCAACGCGCTCCATGGCCAGACATTGAACCCGCATGATGCGGCTATCACGCCGGGCGGTTCCTCTGGCGGGGCCGCGGCAGCGGTGGCAGCAGGTCTTTGCGCCATCGGCCATGGCACCGATATCGCCGGGTCCATTCGCTACCCTGCCTATGCCTGCGGCGTGCATGGGCTACGGCCCTCTTTCGGCCGGGTCCCCGCCTATAATGCCAGCGGCCCCGATCGGCATATCGGCGCTCAGCTCATGGCCGTTTCCGGCCCGATCGCGCGCTGCATGGCGGATCTGGACCTGTCCCTCGCGGCCATGTCAGCAGGCGACAGCCGGGACCCATGGTGGGTGCCTTCCCCCTTGAACGGGGGCGAATTCCGCAGGCGGGCCGCGCTGTCCATCGCTCCTGATGGCATGTCCGTATCGCGGGAGGTCGAGGCCGCGTTATTTCAAGCCGCCGACATGTTGCGGGCTTCGGGCTGGACGGTCGAAGAGGCCGAGGCCCCGCCCATGCGGCGCGCAGCTGAGGTCAACGCCCGTCTTTGGATGGCTGAAACCCAGTTCGGCGCGGGTGACATGATCGCGCGAGAGGCTGACGCCGATGCCAGCTTCGTTTTTGACCAGATGTCGCGCGATGCCGGAGAGGTTGGTTTCGACACGCTCATGAAGACGCTGCAAGCCCGCGTTGGCCTTGTCCGCGAGTGGGAGGCCTATTTCGAGACCTATTCGCTGCTGCTCTGCCCCACGTCGGCAGAGCCGCCCTTCCCGCAACAGCTGGACGTTGCGTCCGAACAGGATTTCGCGCGGGTATTCGAGGCGCAGCTGACACAGCGTGCCATTCCCGCCATCGGTGTTCCCGCCCTGTCAGTTGCGTTGGGGCACTCGACCAAGGGCCCGATTGGTGTGCAACTGGTCGCGGCCCGCTTCCGAGAGGACATCCTTTTGGCCGCAGGGCGCGACCTGGAGGCCATGGCCGGTCTGCCGCCCCTCGCCTTAATGGGCTGATCGCGCGCTGGCGTCTTCTGCCGCCACGGCGCGATCTTCCAGGGCAGCCCGATCGCGCGCGGCGCATCGTCAATCCGACTCCCTGATTGGACTCGCACTCCGATTCGCAATTCGATTCGGATTTCCCCCTTTCTGTTTCCTTGAATTGGGGCAAAACGGTGCAATTCGCCACAATTTCGCCACAATTGATTGCATCCCAAATATCGAAGCCAGCACCATTAGTTGGGTTTGGCCCGAATTCGCCCCCCTAGATACAGGGATAACGAAATTCCTCTCTCTTTGAAAAAGGTGAAAAAGGGTGGAAAAAGGGGAAATAATGTGTCCTCAATTGGGCAACGAAAAGAAAGAGGCAGGTCCAGAATGAAGAGCAGCAACCCCTAGACGTTCACATCTCCACCGATTGATCCGGCTTTTCGGCCCGTATTTCATCCGGCGTTTCACTGCGCCGGGATTGGCAGGGTTTTGCAATTGCACGGCAGATTTCGCGTCATTTCCGGCTGTCGCTGGAGATGTGTCCAGCCGATCCCGCACCATCACCCCAAAACCGAGTCCGTCGAAAGCACTTACCGCCCCCAGGAGCAGCCCATGTTTCTCGCAACGACACTCTCTTTCGAAAACATCCACAGCCACGGAGAGCTGTTTGCAAACCTGCTGCGTGCCCGTCACCGGACGTTCATCGTCCGCAAGAACTGGGATCTCTCGCAGGCCAACGGGATGGAGTTCGATCAGTATGACACGCCCGCCAGCCGATGGGTCGCCGTCCATGATGACATGGGCGAGGTCTATGCCGGGGTGCGCCTGACCCCGACGACCCACAAATGCGGGATTTACACCTACATGATCCGCGATGCCCAACGGGGATTGATCGAGTCCATCCCCTCGAACCTTCTCTACGAGCAGGCGCCCGTGGCCTCGCATATCTGGGAAAGCAGCCGGGTGTTCGTGACCTCGGAAGTGACCTCCAAGATGCGCTTCAGGGTGCAGATGCAGTTGATATCGGAAATGGTGCGCACGGCGCGGGAATGCGGCGCGGCGTCGATCCTGGGACTGATCCCCGAGAATTCGCCAAGACTGGCCAGGCGCGTCGGCCTGGATTGCCAACCCGCCGGACCGGCCCTTAAGGTCGCCGGTGAAGACATTCGATGCGTGACAATCAGCATGTCGACGAAGATGCACTAAGACTTCCGAAATATAACCGCCACTCCAGTTTCCAATCCCGGACAGGTTCGAATATCGACCGGTCTCGGCCTTTATTGTGACAAACTCTATTAATATTCATCTTTTCGAGCGGCTTTGCAGAATGCATTGCCGATTTTTTGGCTTGAGCTTCGAAAAGAAAGCACGAACATGCAGGCGCAGAGCATTTCCCTAGGGCAAAGCATCGGCCTTTCCGGTCGCGGATCGGAGAATGATCTGGACACTCGGCTTCATTCCTCTGCCGTCAATCCACGCCTTGAGAAACGCCTGAAGGATTTCGCGGAAGGCGGGCTTTGCCTGCTTTGGAAACGGCAGAGCATGTATGCCGTGGCCGCGCTTCTTTGCGCGCTTTATGTCAGCGACATGCTGGCAATCGTCTGTATGATTTTCTGCGAGGTTAGCGAGTTGTTCGATTACAAGGTTTCCAAGCAGGTGACATCCTGGCGCGACGGCACGCAGGACGAGGCGGTCCGCTATCAGCGCATGCTGTTGCTGGCCTCGACCCTGAATGCCTGTGCTGTGTCGGCTTTCTGTATCGGCTTTGCCCTTCTCGAAGGCCCGGTGCCGCACCAGCTGCCACTCTTCATCCTTTTCGCAGCGGGGCTTTTTGCCGCCGTGAACAACCACCAGGTGCCGCAGATCCTCTATGTGCGGCTCGTGATCTACGGGGCGGCGTTCCTGTTCATCCCGATCTACGACCTGGTCATGATCCGCCCGCCGCTCGATTCACCGCTGTGGTTGCAGATGGCGACGGTTCTGTTCGTGCTCTACTTCGTGATCGAATGCGCCCAGATCTTCCTGCAGCTTTACCAGCGCGGGCTCGATCAGATGGAGGCGCTGCGTGACGAACGCGACCGGGCGCGCGCGGCCTACGAGGTGAAATCGCAGTTCGTTTCCGTGGTCAGCCACGAATTGCGCACCCCGCTGACCTCGATCAGCGGCTCGCTCGACCTGTTGCGCAGCGGGCTTCTGGAGGCTTCCAGCGAACAGGCCGGGCGCGTGGTGGATATCGCCTGGCAGAACAGCAAGCGGCTCAAGGCACTGATCAATGACCTGCTTGACCTGCAAAAGCTGGAATCTGGCACCGTGTCCTACAAGACGGGGACCGAAAACCTCAGCGATATTGCCTCCGAGGCGGTGCAGTCCGTTGCCGTCATCGCCGACAAGTCCGACGTGAAGCTGGCGCTCGACCTGGCAGAAGAGCCCCTGATCCTGGAGGCTGACCGTGCCCGCCTGATGCAGGTCTTTGCCAATCTGCTGTCCAATGCGATCAAGTTCTCGAACGGGCCTAACACGGTGACGCTGAAAACCTGGCAGGACGGCAAGACCGTTCACGCCTCGATCCAGGACAGGGGCATCGGCATTCCCGAAGGCTCCGAATCCGTCGTGTTCGGCAAGTTCGGCCAGGTGGACAGTTCGGACCACCGCAAGCACGAAGGCACCGGGCTGGGGCTCAGCATCGTGCGCCAGATCGTCGAGGCGCATGAAGGCACCGTGTCCTATACCAGCGTCGAAGGTGAAGGCACGACCTTCACCATCTCCTTCCCCGCAAGAGATTGAGACATCCGGGGCGGGTTCCGCCCCGGATGGCCCCTGCCGGAAGGGCGTGAAACCGCCCGATCAACAGGCAGGCTGGCGTTTCGTTGATGGAAAGAAGGGGGGCATCGGTGCACCTGAGACTAGCCAGAGCGCTTCAGGAGGCAGACGCGCGATATGGGACGATTTGCGCGTCCCAATCCGGTCTTAGTGAAAACCGCCGATACGACCGCGCGCCTCGTCGGGCTTCGTGGGGCGGGACATGGGCGGACAAAGCACCTCAAGCTCGGTCAGCTCGAAGGTGGTGTCAATACACGTGGTCTTGTAGGGCACGTAGCTGCCTTGCGTGAAGCTGCCCATGCCGCGCACGACGGACCCCGGCCCCAGATCTTCGGGGATGGTCTTGATGATGTCGGGATCGGTGACGGTCAGCGTTGTCCGCGTGGGATATTTCAACACATTGGCGGTCTCGGATGGCACCGGGTCGGTGCAGACATCAATATAGACCACTTCCTCGGGCGTTTGACGGTGCAGCACATGGGCGACCTCTGCGATGATTTCGAAACGCTGGAAGAAAGTCATGATGTGTCCTTCTGCAAAACTCTGCCCCCATATGACCGGCGGAATCTGGCTCCAATTGGGCGAATTGAAGAGTTATTTATACCCTGTTCAAACTGCACGATTTTCCACAAGTCCCGACAAATTTTAGTCACAAAGATTTATAATAAGTAAAACCTCAGAATGAGGGGAGTCGAGTAGTGCTGAACAACATGCGCATTCTCGTCGTGGATGATGACAGAGGCATCCGGGAACTTGCAAGCATTTCGCTTGAGGTCCTTGGTTTCGAATCCGTGGCCACCGCGTGCGACGGTCAGGACGCGCTCGACCAGGTTCAGTCTGCGTCCACGCCCTTCGAATGCTTCCTGGTCGATATCCAGATGCCCTATGTCGACGGGTTCGAGCTGTGTGCCGCCATCCGCTCCATGCCGGAATACCGGGCGGCGCCGATCATCATGCTTACCGCCATGTCCGATCGCAAGTATATCGACCGGGCGCTCGCTGCCGGCGCGACCGACTACGTCACCAAGCCTTTCGACATCATGGATCTCAAGGCGCGCCTGAACGCGGCGGCGCTGGTCTGCGAGAAGGCCCGCGAGGGCACCGCCCTGTCCGAGCGCGTGCACGCGCTGGCCGATGACCTTATGCACACGACCATGGTCGATATCGGCGACACGTTCGATATCGACGACGTGCCCGGCTACCTGAACTACGACACGTTCAAGGACCTGGTGAAAAGCTTCGGGGAAAGCGGCGCACAGGGCGCGGAATTCACCGCCTTCCAGATCGCCGACATTCACTCGATCTACTGCCGGTGCGGATCGACTGCCTATTTCAACTTCATCTGCGATGTGTCCGACGCGGTGTCGGATGTCGTGGCCACGCGGGGATATATCTTCTCTTACCTCGGCAACGGCGTCTTCCTCGTGTTCGATCCCCGCTCGGGCGGGGCGCAGGAAAAGGCCGATCTCGGGGAAGAGATCGAGCGCCAGATCTGGCAACTCGACCTCCGCTTTTCGGATGGCAACAGGATCCCGGTGAAGCTGGAGCAGAGCAACGCATTCGGTTTCAGGGAAATGCCGCGCGGCATCCAGCCGGGCTTGTCCTCGGACAATGTCCAGCCGCTCTACGAAACCGGCACCTGACGGTTTTTGAAAGACCAGATGATCCATCGCGCCCGCGCCAAACCCTTTGTCGCAGGTGATGGACCTTGGGCATCAAGCACATTACGAAAGGGTGTTGCCAACTTTCGAGCAGGACCCCCGCATGCCCCGGGCCCTATTCTCCATTGCCCTCGCGCTTGCCACCCTGCTCTTGGCGGGCTGCGCCCCGCGTGAAGGCTTCGGCATTGTCGAGGGCACAAGCCCGGAACAGGCACCCGAACCCTGGCGGGTCAGCGAAGCCACGCTCTTCATCGCCGAAACCGGGCCCGAACAGGATGGCGCTGAATTCCTGATCCCCGATCTGCACGCCACGCGCAGCACCATCCGGCTGGAAGCCGTGTCGCGCCGCTCCATTGCCGCGACCCTGGCCTGCGAAGGCCCGTTCCGCATCCAGACCGCCGACGGAACCGCCCGGCGGTTCAGCCAGGGGCGGTCGGTAGATCTGACCCTGCCTAACCGGGGCCAGGGGGCTGCGTCCTTCGTCTGGCAGCCAGACAGCGCGACCTGCCGGCTGTCATGGGGCGATGACCACACCGTCACCCTGCGCCCAGAAAGCGAGGCCGCGCCCTGGCTGGCCGAGCTGTCGCTCGACGCATCGCTGGCGTGCCGCACGCGCTCGACCGAAGGTCTCGACCCGCTGCAACGCATGTTCCTCGACGAGGGCCCGATGCTTCAGACCTGCCCGGTGACGCCCGGCCCGGTCGAGGTGCTGAGCGATCCGCTGGAGGCGCTGAATGCCCGGATAGAGGCCCTGACGGGGCGCCGCGTGTCGCGCGATCAGCTGACCGCTGGCGACCCGGATATGCCGCTTGATTTCTCGAACGCACCGAGGCTCGAGCTGATCCAGCTGTCCTACCTGCATATCCGGTCCGATTTCGTGGGTTACCTGACCGCACGGATGCTGGCCCATCACGCGATACGGGGAACACAGGTGCGCATCCTGGCGACCAGCCTGTTGATGCTGGAAGAAGATCGTATCTTCTACGACTCGCTCGCGGCCCGCTATCCCAATATCCAGATCCAGTATTACCAATGGGACTATCCCGGCATCGGCCGCCCCGATGACGTGGTCAACCAGTTGCACCGCGTGCAGCACACCCGTGCCTTCCTGGCACTGTCGCGCGATCCGGGCCGGTCGCGCTACATCTTCGGCGGGCGCAACCTGCATGACGGCTTCTTTTTCTCGGAACCGTTCGACCTTCAGGACTGGCCCTTCCTGCACACCTATGACGAAGGCGCATTTCAGGATCTGGGATTCTACTCGGTCTACGAGGATGTGGAACTGGGCCTCAGCGATGACCGGGCCGTGCGCAATATCGCGGCTCATCACCTGGCGCTGTGGAACCGCGATTTCGAGACCCACCGCGCAGGCCCCCTGCAAACCGGCACCACCGACAGGCTCAGCGGCATGAGGCATTACCTGTCGTTGCCCTGGGCTGACGGGCGCGACCAGATCCGCTGGTTCGCGGATGCCATCGACGCGGCGTCCGAGGAGGTGCTGATCGTCACGCCCTACCTGAACCCGCCGCCGGAAATCCAGGCGGCCCTGGTCCGCGCCCAGGCCCGTGGCGTGACGGTGCGCATGGTCGTCCGGCTGGAATCGACCGATCCCGCAGGCTTTGTCATCACCGCGCTCAACCGCCGCTACGCGGCGCATTACGCCGGGCTTTTCGAGATCGAGGAATATTTCCCGAGGCCCCGGATGATGCACACCAAGCTGATGGTGATCGACCGGCGCCTTGCCGTGGCCACCAGCACCAATCTCGACCACCGCGCCTTCTGGCACGATACCGAGAACGGGCTGATCTTCCTCGACACCCCGCAGGTCGGGATGCTGCTGGACCTGGTCGAGGACTACCGCCAGACGTCGCGCCGCCTGACGGCGGATGAACCGCTGCACCCGCTCAGCGAGGTGCTGTTCAACTGGGCCTGGTTGCGCTCGGTCTTCTGATCCGGGCAGCCGGATCCGCGCCTTGCGCCCGGTCGCGCGCGCGGTGCACTCTGTCGAGGCAAGGCATTCATGAAAGAGGGGCAGAGTCATGCGCATCTTGTTCACGGGCGGCAGCGGCAAGGCGGGGCGGCACGCCATCGCCTACCTGTTGGAGCAGGGGCACCGCGTCCTGAATCTCGACCTCACCCCGCTCGATCTGCCCGGAGTCGACAACCGGATCGCGGACATGACAGATGCCGGGCAGGTCTATGACGTGATGTGCAGCTACGCGGGCTTCGACGAGCTGGAGCCGGGCACCGGCGTGCCCCGTTTCGACGCCGTGGTGCATTTCGCCGCCGTGCCCCGCATCCTGCTGCGTCCCGATAACGAGTGCTTCCGCGTGAACACGCTCGGCACCTATAACATCATCGACGCGGCGCTGAAATTCGGCATCCGCAAGGTGATCTTCGCCTCCTCCGAAACCACCTATGGCGTCTGTTTCGCCGATGGCGAACGCAAGCCCGACTACCTGCCGATCGACGAGGAGCATCCCACGATCCCCGAGGACAGCTACGCGATGTCGAAGGTGGTGAACGAAGCCACCGCGCGAAGTTTCCAGCGCCGCTCCGGGGCCGATATCTACGGGCTGCGGATCAACAACGTGATCGAGCCGCATGAATACGCGCAGAACTTCCCCGCCTACATCGAGCAACCCGACCTCCGGCGGCGCAACATCTTCGCCTATATCGACGCGCGCGACCTGGGCCACATGGTCGATCGGTGCCTGGCGGTCGATGGGTTGGGCTACCAGGTGTTCAACGTCGCCAATGACAATCACTCGGTGGCGCTCGGCACCTCGGAGATGCTGCAACGCTATTACGCGGGCGTGCCCCTGCACCGGGACATGGCCGAAGACGAAACCTTTTATTCCAATGCCAAGGCCAAGAGGATGCTGGGCTTTGCCCCGCGCCATGACTGGCGGCGCGAGATCAAGGGCTAGTCACCGTCTGCGGCGGGCAAAGCGCTCAGCGGCGCGCGGCTCAGCGAATTGCCGGCCTTCGCCGCCTTCGCCGCAAGAGCGATGAACTGGGCGCGCTCCTTGGGCGTCAGGCCGGGCAGGATATCGTCCTGAAGCGCCTGGACAACCGGGGTCAGCTCCGCCAGCAGAGCCTCGCCTTGTGGTGTCAGCCGCACCTCGCGCCCGCGCCGGTCGGTTGCGCTGACCTTGCGCGACACCAGCCCGCGGGTTTCCAGCCGGTCAACCACCCCGCCGATCGTGGCGCGGTCATAGGCGATGAGGCCCGCAAGGCTGGCCTGGTCGATCCCCGGATGGGCGTGCAGCGCGGTCATGGCCGCAAACTGGACCGAGGTCAGGGTCAGGCCGCGGTCCTTCATGCGCTCCTGGAACACGGCCGTGGAAATCTGGTTCAGACGCCGGATCAGGTGCCCCGGCATGCGGTAGATGTCTGCCTGTTTCGCCATTCCGCCCTCTTGCCTTGCCCGGGCCACGCTACCCGAGTGCCTGCGGCCCGTCACGCCCCCGAAACGTATAGCGATCGTGGGGCTGTTCACCCTACAGAAACAATCGCCCCATTATCGCCATTATCTTTGGTTATTGTTTACCTGACGGAAAAGAATCAATGAACGAGCAGACCGTCACAAAAAATTCCTCCCTGGACTGGCTAATGGGCCACCTCTTCGTAGGTGGCCTTTTTCTTACCCCGCCCTGCCCCGGCGCAGGATCATCTCCTTGGCGGCCACGACGGCCCCCAGGGTGATCAACAGGCACGCTGTGCCGACGACCCATGTGAAGGGGCTGGCCCCCAGGGCAATCAGCAGCAGGGTCGACAGAAGCGGCGCCGAGTAGCTCGCGGCCCCGAGCACCTGGATGTCGCCGCGCTTCACGCCGATATCCCAGACGAAGAAGGCCAGCCCCACGGGACCGAGCCCAAGCCCCAGCACGGCGAGCCATTGGCCCATGCCCGAGGGCCAGACCGTGTCTTCCAGCGCCAGGTGTGCGCCCGTGGCCAGCACCGCCGTGACCAGGCAGAACCCGGTCACCACGTCGGTGGGCACCTCGGCGAAGCGGCGCGACAGGACCGAGTAGCCGGACCAGACGAAGGCCGCGAGGAAGGCGATGGCATAACCGAAGGCGTAATCGGGGTTGAGGCTCAGCGACTGGCCGCGCGTCACGATCAGCGCCGCCCCGGCAAAGCCCATCAGTGCCCCGGTGACGTGATGCGCCCGCAGTTTCTCGCCCGGCGCCAGCGCCGACAGCACCACGATCAGCAGCGGCCAGAGATAGGCGATCAGGCTTGCATCCACCGTGGGCGCGTTCCGAAGCGCGGTGAAATAGAGGAAGTGGTAGCCAAAGAGCCCTCCAACCCCAAGCGCCCAGACCCGCCAGGGCTGGCGCAGCGCTTTGATGCCCTGCGGGCGCAGCAGCCACGTCGCCACCCCGGCCAGCCCGCCGATGCCGAAACTCATCGCGGTCAGCTGAAACGGCGGCACCTCACCGCTGGCGGCGGTGAAATAGGCCAGAAGCGCCCAGAGCAGCACGGCAACGAAGCCGATCCCAGTGGCGGTGGTGCGGGTCATCAAGCGGGTCCTTTCGCGCGGTCCGATTTGCCCTAGCAAGCCGCCACCGCCCGGGCAAGCGCGCTCAGATCGGCTCGATCAGTTCGGGGCCCTCGGCGCGGTTGGAATTGACCTTGGGGTCCACCCGGAAGCTCTCGAACCGCCCGGCAGGGGCTGCCGTCATCAGGCGGGCCGCGCCCTTGCCTTCCTCGCCCAGCCACATGGCGAACTGCTCGGGTGCAAGGCTCACCGGTTCACGATGGTGGATGTGGCTCAGCCCCTCGCCCGCCGGGCAGGTGACAACGGCAAAGGTGGTGTGGCTGTCCTCGCCTGCGGCCCAGTCCTGCCAGATCCCCGCCAGGACCAGCGGGTCGCCATTGGCGGGGCGGATATACCAGGGCAGGCGCTTGCCCTCGGCGTCCTTTGTCCATTCGTAGAACCCCGTGGCCATCACCAGGCAGCGGCGCTGGCGGCAGGCCTCTCGGAAGGCGGGTTTCTCGGCGATGGTTTCTGCGCGCGCGTTGATCAGCAATGGCCCGTCGGTGGGCGACTTGTACCAGCGCGGCAGGAAGCCCCACCGCATCGGACGGTAGAGCCGGGATCCTTCCATCGAGGTCACAACCCCAACCGCCTGCGTCGGGCAGACGTTGAAGCGGGGGCCGTCGGGCAGATCATTTGCGGGCGCGGCCCCTGCGAACCGCGCCATCGCGTCGACCTTGTGAGTGATGGTCATGCGTCCGCACATGGGCGGAGGGTAGAACCGCTGCGCGGCCCCTGCAAGCGGGCCGAAATGCAAAAGGCCGGGCATCGGCCCGGCCCACAAGGCGGTCAGCTCGCGCGACGCCCGGGCGATCAGTAGCCGTAAACGGCGGTACGGGCGATCTTGCGGATGTCGCCCGAGTAGATGTCGAGGTCCAGCCGGGTTTCCAGCGGCAGCGCGTTCAACTCGCGCAGGGTGCGGCGGTAGGCGGCATATTTGCGGACGTCTTGGGCCAGCTTGGCATGGGAGAAGGACATCGGTGTTTCCCTTCAGGTCTCAGGTTTCGATGATCCCAATATGTTAGCGCCAACATAAACGACAACTGCCAAGACCCGAAAGCCGGAATGCAGGATTTGCATGGCATTAAAAAAGGGCCGGGCAGTTCCCTGCCCGGCCCCCTTGGTCCGCACCAGGCGGATGGTTTATTCGGCCTCGGTGATGCGGCCTTCGAGGGCCGGCGTGTAGGGGCTGTTCTCGGCCAGGTAGTCAGCGACCACCTGCTCCAGGCCCGGGCCGTAATCATAGGCGTTCATACCCTCGGAGGAGAACACGCGATAGCCATCCCCGCCTGCGCGCATGTAGTTGTTCGACACCACGCCATAGGTCGCCTCGGGGTCGATCGCCACGAAGCCATCGGCGGTTTCGATCTCGACCGACACGATGCGGCTACCGGGCTCGCCCGCCGGGTTCCACGTGTAGCGCATGCCCGCGACCTGCGGGAAGCGCCCGGCTCCGTCTTCGACCTGGCTCACGCCGTTTTCGAGGGCCGCGATGATCCCCGCCCCGGTCAGCTGGAACGTGGCCAGCGTGTTCTGGAACGGCAGCACGGTGAAGACCTCGCCCATGGTGATCGGACCACCGTCGATCGAGGCCCGCAGACCGCCCCCGTTCTGGATCGCAACGTCGATACCCTGGTCACGGGTGCGCTCCAGCATGGCGGTCGCCACCAGCACGCCCATGGCGCATTCGCGGGCGCGGCAGTTGTCGCGAGAACCGTCGATCACGTCGGCAGCCTCGGCCACAACTTCGGCCATGGCTTCCTCGATCGGGGCCGCCAGTTCGGCCACGCGCGCCGCAATGGCGGCGTCGGGCTCGACCGAGGCATCCAGCAGCATGGTGTTGCCGTCGGCGAAGATCAGGTTGCCGTCATCGTCGAAGGTCACCTCCAGGTGGCCCAGGTACTTGGAATAGGCATAGGCCTGCACGATCGGCACCATCGAGCCGCCGGGGCCGTCGACCCAGGTCGGATAGGGGCCATGACGGCGCGGGTCATCGGCCGACAGGTAGGTATGCGAATGGCCGCCCACGATCAGGTCGAGCCCGGTCACGGCCTCGGCGATGCGCATGTCCTGGGCCAGGCCCACATGGGTCAGCGCGATGATCATGCCGACGCCCATCTCGGTCAGCTCATCCACGTCGGACTGGATCGCGTCGATCTCGTCCTGGAAGATCACGTTGGGGCCGGGGCTGGAGGTTTCGGCCGTATCGGTCGCCAGCGCCGAAACGATCCCCACCTGGTGGCCGTTCACGTCGAGCACTACGTAGCTGTCGACCTCGCCGTTCAGCTCCTCGGACCTGCTCAGGTCGAGGTTGCCCGAGATCACCGGGAAGCTGACGGTTTCGAGGAAGCGGCGGAAGTTGCCGGGACCGTCGTCGAATTCGTGGTTGCCCACGGCCATGACGTCGAAGCCGATCGCTTCCATCATCTCGGCTTCCACGTCACCCTTGAAGGTCGTGTACATGAGCGAGCCCTGGAACTGGTCGCCCGCGTCCATGACGATCACGTTCTCGCCTGCGGCGGTCAGTTCGTCACGCAGACCGTTGATCGCGGTCGCCACCCGCGCCACGCCGCCAAAGCATTCGCCCGCGGCGTCGTCTTCGGCCGAACAGGTGCTGTCAAAGCGGTTGATCGGCTGGATCCGGCTGTGAAGGTCGTTGATATGAAGAATATGAAGAGTCACATCGGCAGATGCAGCGGTGCCAAGGGCCGCCAGCATTGCCGTCGAACACAGGATTCGAGCAAACATCGGAAAGTACTCCCTGTCGGTTTGTTATCCGCTCAGCTTGGCGGGGTGCCCGATTCAAGTAAAGGGGGTCGATGACCGTGACGTGACACTTGACGCCGGGTCGCCTTCGGGTCACTCCACGGCCATGCTGATTTTCAAGATATTCCGGCCCGGGGAATGGGCAAAGCTGCG
Source organism: Nioella sp. (assembly GCF_964229645.1). Taxonomy (GTDB): domain Bacteria; phylum Pseudomonadota; class Alphaproteobacteria; order Rhodobacterales; family Rhodobacteraceae; genus Nioella. The sequence goes on from NZ_CAXREX010000096.1 coordinate 26,962, forward strand.
CGAAAACGGGCAGACGGCAGGGGCGCCTGTCGACCTGGCCGACGGGTTTGTGCATTTCTCGACCGCTGACCAGGCGGTGGAAACGGCGGCCCGGCACTTCGCAGGCGAAGACGGGCTGGTGTTGCTGGCGCTGGAGGCCGAGGCGCTTGGCCCGGCCCTGAAATGGGAGGTGTCGCGCGGCGGCGCGCTCTTCCCCCATCTATTTGCCCCCCTGCGGCTGACCGACGTGCTGTGGACCCGGCCCCTGCCCCTTCTGGACGGCGTGCACCAGTTCCCCGAAGAGGTGCTGGGCCATGTCGATCCGACGCGGGTGCAGTTCGACGCCTTCAAGGCGCTCGACCGTGACCACCCGATCGAGATGCTGAACCTCGTGCGACTGCGCGAGACCGCCGCCTATCCCGAAGGCCACGCGCTGGCGGGAAAGGGGCTGAGCGGGGCCGAGGCCTATGCCAGTTACGGCCGTGACACGGCACCGATCCTGGCGCGGCTTGGCGGCGCCATCGTCTGGCGCGGGGCCTTCCAGTCGATGCTGATCGGCCCGGCGGGCGAGCATTGGGATCATTGCTTCGTGGCCCGCTACCCCTCGGCCCACGCTTTTCTGGAAATGGTCACGGACCCGGATTACCGCGTCGCGGTGGTGCACCGCCAGGCGGCAGTGCGCACGTCGCGCCTGATCCGCACCGCACCCGCAGTCGGAGGCACAAGCTTCGGATGAGCATGATTGAATCCCTCGGTATGGCGCTGATGCGCCGGATGGACCCCGAAGCCGCCCACGGCCTGGCGCTGAAGGCGCTCGGGATGGGGCTCGCGCCCCTGCCCGGGCCGGTAAGCTCGGACCGGCTGCGCACGGTGCTGGCCGGGCTTGAGCTGCCCAACCCGGTCGGACTGGCGGCGGGGTTCGACAAGAACGCAACGGCGCTGGCACCGCTGGCGCGCGCCGGCTTCGGCTTCATCGAGGTGGGGGCCGCGACCCCGCGCCCGCAGCCCGGCAATCCCAAACCGCGCCTCTTCCGGCTGGCCGAGGATCGCGCCGCGATCAACCGCTTCGGCTTCAACAATGACGGGATGGAGGCCATCGCTTCCCGGCTGGCTGCCCGCCCCAAGGGCGCCGTCGTGGGGCTGAATCTCGGGGCCAACAAGGACAGCGCCGACCGCTCTGCCGATTTCGCGACCGTGCTGGCCTGCTGCGGCCCGCATGTGGATTTCGCCACGGTCAATGTCTCCTCTCCCAACACGGAAAACCTGCGCGATCTGCAAGGCAAGGCCGCGCTCGAGGCGCTGTTGCGCGGTGTCATGGAGGCTAGGGCGACGCTGCGCGTCGCGATCCCCGTGTTCCTGAAGATCGCGCCCGACCTGGAGCCTTCCGAGATCGAGGATATCGCCGAGGTGGCGCTGTCGTCGGGGATCTCGGGGATCATCGCCACCAACACCACGAAATCGCGCGCAGGGCTGCAAAGCGCGCACAGGGACGAGATGGGCGGGCTCTCCGGCGCGCCGCTATTCGAGATGAGCACGCGGGTGCTGGCGCAGCTTTCTCGCCTGACCGACGGCAAGCTGCCGCTGATCGGCGTGGGCGGGGTCGGATCGGCGGAACAGGCCTATGCCAAGATCCGCGCGGGCGCCTCTGCGGTGCAGCTCTACACGGCGCTGGTCTATGGCGGACTGTCGCTGGCGGCACAGATCGCGCGGGGGCTTGATGAGCTCCTGGCGCGCGACGGGTTCAGCACCGTCGCCGAGGCCGTGGGAACCGGGCGCGACGACTGGCTGTAGTCACAGCATCGCGACCGGGCGGGGACAAAAATCTTCGCAGATTTTTGCAAGGATTTTCCAAAATCCTTCCCCCCGCCTAGCCCGCCGCGCGTTCCAGCGCCGGGTAGCGTGCGCCCAGTGTCACCGACCTCAACACGTAAAACAGCATCATCGCGGCCCAGAGCCCGTGGTTGCCCCAGACCGGCGGCAGCAACCAGGCCGCGAGGGCGAAGCCCCCCGCCGACAGGATCATCATGTTGCGCATGTCCCGCGTCCGGGTCGCCCCGATGAAGATGCCGTCCAGCATGAAGGAAGGCGCCGCCAGCACGGGCGAGATCATGACCCAGGGCAGGTAAACCCGCGCCTCGGCGCGCACCGGCTCAGCCGTGGTCATGATGTCCACGATCCAGCCGCCCGCCAGCGCAAAGCCAAGCGCCGCCAGCCCCGACAGGCCGATGGCCCAGAGGCTCGCCACCGTCGCCCCGCGCCTCAGCCGGCTTGCGGACCGCGCGCCCATGGCCTGGCCCACCAGCGTCTCGGCGGCCAGCGCGAAACCGTCCAGCCCATATGCCATGAGCGACAGGAATTGCAGCAGGATCTGGTTTGCTGCCAGGGTCACGTCGCCAAAGCGCGCGCCCATCAGCAGGAAGGCGGTGAAACTGGCGGTCAACAGCACGGAGCGCAGCATGATGTCGGAATTGACCAGCGCCATGTGCACCAGCCGCGCCCGGTCGAAAACCCGCCCCCAGTCGCGCCAGTCAGGCACAAGGAACGCCCCCCGGCACAGCCACAGTCCCAGAGCCAGCCCCGACCATTCCGCAAGGAATGTTGCGAAAGCCACGCCATTCACGCCCCAGCCCAGCCCCATGACGAACACGAGGTCGAGCAGGATGTTCAGGCCGTTCATCCAGATCTGCAACACCATCACGGCGGCGGTGCGCTCGCTGGCGATGAGCCAGCCGGTGATCCCGAACACCGCGATCGCGGCAGGGGCCGACCAGATGCGGGTCGCCATGTAGCCGCGCGCCAGCCCCTCCACCTCCTCCGAGGCCGGAGAGATCAGGAACGCGGCCCGGAAGATCGCCCCCTGCAGGGCGATCAGGGCCGCCCCCGCCACCAGCCCGATCATCAATACGCGCGTGAGCAACGCCGCCACCTCGCCCCGGTCGCCCGCGCCCAGCGCCTGCGCGGCCAGCCCCGTGGTGCCCATGCGCAGGAAGCCGAAGATCCAGTAAACGGCCGAGAGGATGACCGCCCCCACCCCCACAGCGCCAATCGGGGCGGCCTCGCCAAGCTGGCCCACCACGCCGGTATCGACCAGCCCCAGAAGGGGCACGGTCACGTTCGACAGCATGATCGGCAGCGCGATCTTCAGAACCCGGGCATGGGAAATGGTCGCGGGGGCACCCGCCGTCTCAGCCACTGCTCACCCCGTTGCGGGTGGGCATCAGGAAATGCCCGGTGGCCTGCGCGAAGAGCTTGTCGCGATTGTCCTGCCAGGCTTCCACATGCACGCTGGCATAGCGCCGGCCCGAGCGGTTCACCCGCGCCCGCGCATAGGCATCGCGCGGCAGGCCCGACCGAAGGTAGTCGACGGTAAAGTCGATCGTCTTGGGCAGGCGCGGCATGGTCTCGGGCGTCAGCTCTTCCACCGTGATCCGGCCCGACTCGATCTCGTCCCACAGGCTCTGCCAGCTCAGCCCGACGATGGCCGTGACCTCCAGGAAAGACGCGATGGCGCCCCCGTGCAGCGCGGGCAGGAAGGGATTGCCGATCAGCTTCTCGTCGAAATTCATGACCGCTGTCAGCTCGTCGCCACGGCGATCGAACGCCACCCCGATGAAGCGGGTATAGGGCACGCCCTCGACCAGCAGCCTCAGCGCCCGGTCGCGGCGTTCCTTGACCACCTGCACCGGTTCAGGACGCGCGCGGCTCATGACTTGGCCTCCTTCGGGCGTTCCACGGTGAAGGCACCGGCCGCCGTGGCCACGGGGCGGCTTTCATCCTCGTCATAGGCCGAGGCACGCACGAACCCCACCGAGCGGGTCACGTTATAGCACTCGGCCCGGGCAACGATGCGCTGGCCCGGCGTCGCGGGCCGCATGTAGTCGATCCGCAGGTCGATGGTGGCGGTGCCCGCGGGGGCCTCCGGGTGGCTCATGACGGCCGCGCCGCCACAGGTATCCATCAGCGCAGACACTGCCCCGCCATGAATGACGCCGGTGCGCGGATCGCCCACCAGCTCCTCGGCCCAGGGCATCGAGATCACGGCAAACCCGTCACCGATATCATCGAGGTTCATCCCCAGCGCCTTGGAAAAGGGAATGGCTTCTATGAATTGCTTGGCAATCCGGGCCTTTTCCCCGGGCTTCAGCGTCATGTGCCCCGCACCTCCGATACTGCGATGTCCTTCGCTTTCGCCCCAAGTGGGAACATGGTTTTGCATTCCCCGCAAGCCTGATGCAAAATCCCGTTACGGCATTCGGGACAAGATGAAGACGGACACGAGATGAGCGAAGAAAGGCTGTCGTTCAAGGACATGTGCGCACGGTTCGACGTGACCCCGCGCACGCTGCGCCATTACGAGTATATCGAACTGCTCTTCCCCGAGCGTGAAGGGCGTCAGCGCTTCTATGGCCCGCGCGAGATCGCGCGCATGACGCTTATCCTGCGCGGCCGCCGCTTCGGCTTCAAGCTGGAGGAGCTGCGCCAGTGGCTCGAACTCTACGATGCCGATCCAGAGCAGCGCCTTCAGCGCAAGGTCTGGATGGAAATGGCGGACAAGCAACTCGACGAGTTGCGCTCCCGCCGCGAGGAGCTCGACGAAATCATCGTCGAGCTGGAGCGTCTGCGCGATGTCTGGGACGCGTCCCAGGACTGATCTAGCCTCCCCTCGAACGAAATGACGTTACGTCGAAAGGGCGGGGTCGCCTGACGTTCGGTCACTTTCAAAGGTGACGCGACGTTTCATTTACGTTAACGTAAACCTAGACGGTAGAGTGAGTCCCAGAATCGCATTTCCGGGGATCGCTCTCGATGAACATGATGACGATAGGTGACCTCATGGATCCTGAAACCATGACCATCCGCGAGATGTGTGACGCGTTCGACGTTACCCCTCGCACCCTGCGGTTCTACGAATCCAAGGAACTGCTCTTTCCCATCCGCGAAGGCCAGAAACGGCTCTTTACCCGGCGCGACCGGGCGCGGCTCAAGCTGATCCTGCGCGGCAAGCGCTTCGGCTTCAGTCTCGAGGAAATCCGGCAGCTCCTGGAACTCTACTATGTCGGAGACCAGCAGGAAACGCAGCTGACCCGCACGCTGGAAGTGGCGAGCGAGCGGCTGGATGACCTGGAACGCCGCCGTGCCGAACTGGACGATGCCATCGACGAGATGAGATCGCAGATGGGCATGGTGCAGGGCATGCTGGACGAGCTCTCCGGCGAATCCAAAAAGACCTGAAGGCCCATTCACGATCGCCTGCCTGTATTCCGGGAGACCCAGATGCCGAGCTACACCGCCCCCACAAAGGACATGCAATACATCCTTCACGACGTGCTGAAGGTGACCGACCAGGCCATCCCTGGCTATGACGAGCTGGAGCGCGACTTCACCGCCGCGATCCTCGAAGAATGCGGCAAGCTGAATTCCGAAGTGCTGGCGCCGCTCAACGTCGTGGGCGACACCGAAGGCTGCGTGCTGGAAAACGGCGTTGTGCGCACGCCGACGGGCTTCAAGGAAGCCTTCGACCAGGTTCGCGAAGGCGGCTGGACCGGGCTCGACATGCCCGAGGAATTCGGCGGCCAGAACATGCCCTACGTGATCGCCACCGCGACGCTGGAGATGTTCGCAGCCTCCAACCAGGCCTTCGCCATGTACCAGGGCCTGACCCACGGCGCGGCCTCTGCGATCCTGGCCCATGGCACGGAAGACCAGAAAGCCACCTACCTGCCCAAGATGGTCAATTGCGACTGGACCGGCACCATGAACCTGACCGAGCCCCATTGCGGCACGGACCTTGGGCTGATGCGCACCAAGGCCGAACCGCAAGAGGATGGCAGCTACGCCATCACCGGGCAGAAGATCTTCATCTCGGCGGGCGAACATGACATGGCCGAGAACATCATCCACCTCGTCCTGGCCAAGATCCCCGGCGGCCCCGAAGGCATCAAGGGCGTCTCGCTCTTCATCGTGCCCAAGTTCCTTGTCAACGAGGATGGCAGCCTTGGCGCGCGCAACGGCGTGGCCTGCGGCAAGATCGAAGAGAAGATGGGCATCCACGGCAATTCCACCTGCGTCATGAATTATGACGGCGCGAAGGGCTGGCTCCTGGGCGATCTGCACAAGGGCATGCGCGCCATGTTCACCATGATGAACGAGGCGCGGCTCGGCGTGGGCATGCAAGGTCTGGCGCAGGCCGACGTGGCCTATCAGAATGCGCTGGCCTATGCCAAGGACCGGCTTCAGGGCCGTGCCGTGACCGGCGTGGAAAACCCCGACGGGCCCGCCGATCCGCTGATCGTGCATCCCGATATCCGCCGCAACCTGATGGATCAGAAAAGCTTCACCGAGGGCGCCCGCGCCTTCATCCTTTGGGGTGCAACCCTGATCGACCAGGCGCATCGCAACAGTGACGCCGATGCCGACGGGCTGATCTCGCTGATGACCCCGGTGCTCAAGGGCTTCCTGACCGACAAGGGCTACGACATGACCGTGCAGGCCCAACAAGTCTATGGCGGCCACGGCTATATCGAGGAATGGGGCATGTCGCAGTTCACCCGCGACGCCCGCATCGCGATGATCTACGAAGGCGCCAATGGCGTGCAGGCGCTCGACCTCGTGGGCCGCAAGCTGGCAGCCGATGGCGGCAAGCACGTGATGGCCTTCTTCGAAATGGTCAAAGCCTTCTGCAAGGACAATGCCGACGAGGCGATGGAACCCTATGTCGGCCCGCTCAAGCAGGCGTCGAAGGACCTTCAGGCCGCAGGCATGTTCTTCATGCAGAACGGCATGAAGAACCCCAACGCCGCGCTCGCCGGCTCGACCGACTTCATGCACATGATGGGCCATG
>NZ_CAXREX010000097.1:0-32379 GCF_964229645.1 Nioella sp.
TGATGAACATCACCACCCGCGTGCCCATTGGCCCGGTCGGAGTGATCACCCCGTGGAACACGCCCTTCATGCTGTCCACATGGAAGATCGCGCCGGCGCTGGCGGCGGGCTGCACCGTGGTGCACAAGCCCGCCGAGTTCAGCCCCGTGACCGCGCGCATCCTGATGGAAATTGCTGAGGATGCGGGCCTGCCGCCGGGCGTTTGGAACCTTGTGAACGGGTTCGGCGAAGATGCGGGCAAGGCCCTGACCGAACATCCCGATATCAAGGCGATTGCCTTCGTGGGCGAGTCCAGAACCGGCTCGATGATCATGAAACAGGGGGCCGACACGCTCAAGCGTGTCCATTTCGAGCTTGGGGGCAAAAACCCGGTCGTGGTCTTCGAGGATGCCGATCTGGACCGTGCGCTCGATGCGGCGATCTTCATGATCTATTCGCTCAATGGCGAACGCTGCACCTCGTCCTCGCGCCTGCTGATCCAGGACAGCGTAGCGGACGACTTCCTGTCGAACCTCGCCGCGCGGGTGAGAAATATCCGCGTGGGCAACCCGCTCGATCCCGCCACGGAAGTGGGGCCGCTCATCCACAAGACCCATTTCGACAAGGTCTGTTCCTATTTCGACAAGGCCCGCGCCGAGGGGGCCGAGATTGCAGCGGGTGGCACGCGGGAGGGCGACACCGGATGGTTCGTGCAGCCAACGCTTTTCACCGGGGCCACGAACGCAATGGCCATCGCGCAGGAGGAGATCTTCGGCCCGGTCCTGACCGCGATCCGGTTCACGGATGAAGACGAGGCGCTGCAGATCGCCAATGACATCCCTTACGGTCTGACGGGCTATGTCTGGACCAATGACCTCAGCCGAGCATTGCGCTTTACCGACAAGCTGGAGGCGGGGATGATCTGGGTGAACTCGGAAAACGTGCGCCACCTGCCGACCCCGTTCGGGGGGGTGAAAGCCTCTGGGATCGGGCGTGATGGAGGGGACTGGAGCTTCGAGTTCTACATGGAGCAGAAGCATATCGGCCTGGCCACCGGTCAGCACCGAATCCCGCGCCTAGGCGCACAATAGGGGGAGCAAAGCGATGGGAGAGATCGTTCTCGCCGCCAAGATGACCCACGTGCCCACCATGCTCATGTCCGAGCAGGAGGGCCCTATCCAGGGCAAGCGGCAGGCCGCCATCGACGGACACCGGGAAATTGCGCGCCGCGCAAAGGCGCTTGGCGCCGATACGGTGGTGATCTGCGACACGCATTGGGTGATCAACGCCGGGTTCCACATCAATGCGAATACCCGTTTCGAGGGGCTGTTCACGTCGAACGAGTTTCCCCAGTTCATCCAGAACCTGCCCTATGGCTATGACGGCAACCCGGCACTTGGCGACGCGATTGCGGCGGAGGCCAGCGCGCGCGGTGTCCACACGCTGGCCCATCATCTGGATAGCCTGGAGCTGGAATACGGAACGCTGGTGCCGATGCGATTCATGAGCCGTGAACATGAGATGAAGGTGGTCTCGGTCGCGGCCTGGTGCACAGTGCATGATCACCAGGAAAGCCGGGTCGTGGGTGAGGCGATCCGGGCGGCGGTAGAGGCATCGGACAGCAAGGTTCTGCTGGTCGCCTCCGGCTCGCTCAGCCACAAGATCTGGGCCAACAAGGACTACGCCGCCAATAACGGGACCTTCACCATCAGCTCGGAATTCAACCGGCAGATGGACCTGCATGTGCTGGAGATGTGGCAGCGCGGCGATCACGCGACGTTCCTGAGGATGCTGCCGGACTACGCGCAGTTCTGCTGCGGCGAGGGGTCGATGCACGACACAGCGATGCTATATGGCGCGCTTGGCTGGGATGCTTATGACAAGCCCTGCGAAGTTGTGACCGAATACTTCCCGAGCCCGAGCCCGGGCACGGGGCAGACCAACGTGATCTTCCCGGTCTGATGGCGAAGAAGGATTTTCTGGAAAATCCTTCTGACAATGCGCGGCAGAATTTTCCGGAAAATTCTGCCGCTTGAAACAGGAGAGGGCTGGAAGAATTTTCTGGAAAATTCTTCCCCGACCCCAGGCGAGGAGACAAAGACGATGCCCGTTCCAGCCCCGGTGCTCTATCCACCGTTCAACATCGTTCGGCTCAGTCACGTGGAATATCGCGTGACGGACCTGGACCGCTCGCGGGCCTTCTATGTCGATACGCTCGGACTTCAGATCACCCATGAAGAGCCCGGTCTTCTGATGCTGCGCGCAATGGAGGAGCGGGGGCATCACTGCATCATCCTGCGCGAGGCCAAGGCGGCGGATGTGGCGGTTCTTGGCTTCAAGCTGTTCGATCAGCCGGACCTGGAGCGCGCGGCCGCCTTCTTTGCCGGCAAGGGCTTGCCCGTCGACTGGGTCGAGCGGCCCTTCCAGGGCAGGACCTTGCTGACGCGCGACCCCTGGGGCATTCCGCTGGAGTTTTACGTGAAGATGGATCGGCTGGAGCCCATCCACCAGTCATACAAGCTCTATTCCGGCGTGCGCCCTCTTCGGATCGATCACTTCAACATGTTCGCCTCTGACGTGGATGCCGCGGTCGCCTTCTACAACGAGATGGGGTTCCGGGTGACCGAGTATACCGAGGATGCCGAGACCGGCCGCATCTGGGCGGCCTGGATGCATCGCAAGGGCGGTGTGCATGATGTGGCCTTCACCAACGGGCGCGGGCCGCGGCTGCATCACTCGGCCTTCTGGGTGCCGACGCCGCTCAACATCATCGACCTGCTCGATCTCATGTCGACCACCGGGTGGGTCGACAATATCGAGCGCGGACCGGGGCGACACGGCATATCGAATGCCTTCTTCCTCTATATCCGGGATCCTGACGGGCACCGGATCGAGATCTACTGTTCCGATTACCAGACGGTCGATCCGGACCTGGAACCGATCAAGTGGGATCTCAAGGATCCGCAGCGCCAGACCCTGTGGGGCGCGCCTGCGCCGCGCAGCTGGTTCGAGGAGGGCAGCCTGTTCGACGGGGCGGACGTGGCCGAGCCGGTGCTGAAAGCACAACCGATCGTCGCGCCTTGAGAGGGCGCATCTCTGAGTATTTGGGCCAAGAAGAAGGGACAGCAGCGATGAGATGTGCAACCGTTGACGCGGACGGAGAGCGGCTTTGGGGCGTGATCGTCGAGGGCGGCTTCGTGGCCCTGTCCCCCGACTTTCCCCAATGGCCGGGCCTGCGGGACGTGATTGCCGCGCAGGGGCTGGCCGAGGTGGAAGCGGCTGCCATCGGGCGGGCCGTGACCCATGCGGCGTTCTCCTACGCCCCGCCCATTCCCGACCCGGGCAAGATCATCTGCGTGGGGGTGAATTTTCCCGACCGGAATGCCGAATATAAGGACGGGCAGGAGGCTCCGCCCAACATGTCCCTGTTCCCGCGGTTTGCCTCCAGCTTCACCGGGCACGGGCAGCCGCTGATCCGGCCGCCGGAATCGCATCAGCTCGATTACGAGGGCGAGATCGCCATCGTGATCGGGCGGGGCGGGCGGCGTATCCCGGCCAGCAGGGCCTATGACCACATCGCCGCCGTGACGCTTTGCAACGAGGGCACGATCCGCGATTGGGTTCGGCATGCCAAGTTCAACGTCACGCAGGGCAAGAACTGGGACCGTTCTGGCGCGATGGGGCCGTGGCTGGTGCCGTTCCGCGATGCCGCGCAGCTTGATGACGTGCGGATCACGACCCGCGTGAACGGCGAGCTGAGGCAGGACGACCGCACCGCGCGGATGCTCTTCCCGATCCGGCGGCAGGTGGAATACATCTCGACCTTCACCACGCTGGAGCCCGGTGACATCATCGTTACCGGAACGCCGACGGGTGCGGGGGCGCGGTTCGACCCGCCCCGGTTCCTGGTCCCCGGCGATGTGATCGAGGTCAGCGCCGAGGGGATCGGCACCCTGGTCAACACGGTGGAGGACGAGGCATGAGCCGGGGTCTTGATCCCGTGGCGGCGGCACACACCCTCTTGCGCGCGGAACGCACGCGCACCCAGATGGGGCTTCTGTCGCTTGCCCATCCGGGGATGGGGATGGACGATGCCTACCGGGTGCAGAAGGCGCTGGTCGACCTCAAGCTGGCCGAAGGGCGGCGGCAGATCGGCTGGAAGATCGGGCTGACGTCGCGGGCGATGCAGGATGCGCTTGGCATCGACATTCCCGACAGCGGGGTGTTGCTCGACGATATGGTCTTCGAGCACGGGGGCGAGGTGCCGAAAGGGCGGTTCATCCAGCCACGGGTCGAGGCCGAGATCGCCTTTGTCATGAAGGCGGACCTTGCAGGCGAGGTCAGTCGCGACGAGGTTCTGGCAGCGACGGACCATGTCTGCCCGAGCCTCGAAATCCTCGACACGCGCATCCTGCGCCAGGACCCGGCCACGGGGCAGGCGCGCAGCATCGTCGATACAATTTCCGACAACGCGGCGAATGCGGGATTGGTGCTGGGGCCAGCGCGCCATGCGCCCGACGCGCTCGACCTGCGCTGGATCGGGGCTATCGTGGCGCGCGACGGGGTGGTGGAGGAAACCGGGCTTGGCGCAGGCGTGCTGAACGACCCGGTGGAGGGCATCGTGTGGCTTGCGCGCAGGCTTGCGGAATATGGCGAGGCGATCCGCGCCGGGCAGGTGGTGCTATCGGGCAGCTTCATCCGACCGGTGGAAGCGCCTGCGGGCAGCCGCTTCCATGCCGATTTCGGCCCTTTCGGGAAGGTTTCGATCTGTTTCGCCTGAGGCTCAGGCCAGAAGCGCCTCGATCTTGGCAAGCGTCGCGGTGCTGACAGCGACGCCCTCGACGGCTGATTTCGCCCGCTTGGCTGCACGCCCGTCGCCGGGCAGGTGGGCGCCTTCCTGCCCGTGAATGGCCCCGGTGAGCGCCGCGATGCGGTCCGCGAAGGCCCCACCCGAGGTGGCGCCGGGATCTATCGCGATGAAGAACTGGCCGGTCTTGGGCGGCCCGCCCGCCGTGCCGGAAAAGGGCGAGGCATCCTTGCCAAGCGTGGCCCCCGCCAGAGCGGCGGCGAAGGTTTCGACCAGCAGCGCCACGCCAACCCCCTTGTAGCCGCCCGAAGGCGCCATGGAGCCCTTGAGCCCGACCTCGGGGTCGGTGGTCGGGTTGCCGTCTGCATCGAGCGCCCATCCAAGCGGAATGGGCTTGCCCTCGCGGGCGTGTTTCATCACCTCGCTCTTGGCAATCGTGCTGGCGCTCTGGTCGATCAGCAGCGCTGGCTGGCCGTCCGGCCCCGGTACCGCAAGCGAGAAGGGATTGGTGCCGACCACGGGCTTCGATCCGCCCGAAGGCGCGATGGAGGCAGGCGCATTGGTAAAGCCAAGCCCGACCAGCCCGGCTTCGGCCAGCCGCTTGGTGTGATAGCCCAGAACCCCGCAATTGTAGCTGTTGCGAATGGCCAGCGCCGCGATGCCCTGTTCGCGGGCCAGCGGGATCAGCTCGTTGAACCCGAGGTCGATCGCGGCATGGGCAAAACCGGTTGCCGCGTCCACGGTGATGGTGCCTGGGCGCGGGATGTCCATCACCGGCCTGGCCTGCCCGTCCACCTTCCCGCACTGAACGTGCTCGGCATAGATCGGGATATAGGCGAGCCCGTGGCTGGCGACGCCATCGGCCTCGGTCGCGGCGGTGGCAACGGCGAGCGGGCGGGCATTGTCGGGGCTGGTGCCTGCGGCGACGAGCGCGCGGAAGGAAAGATCTTCGATCTCGGCAAGCGTCATGGTGCGGGTCTGTGTCATCTCTCGGTCCTCAGTCGTTATCGGTCAGCCCGGCACCGGCGCCGGCAAGGCGCGATTGGTCGGTGGCGGGGGCGCGGGTGCGCGCGGCATAGATGCCAAGCGAGACCAGGATCATCTGGTCGGTATCGGTGCGGGTATGGTGGGGGCAGGCCGCAGGGGCCTGGGCAGGGTCGCCAAGGCGCAGTGTCACGTCCGACATCGGCGGCGGGACGTGAAGGGTGAACGCGTTGCCATCGGTCAGGGCGTCGCCTCCGTCCCAGGACAGGACAAGGGGGCGGCCAAGGTCCTTGGCCAGTTGCGCGGCGAAAGGCAACAGGAAGACGGGCAGGGCGACCCGGCGCAGCGTCAGCGGAAATTGCACCTCGTCCCCGAGGTCCGACAGAACCGCGCCACAGGCAACCGGGCACAGCCAGCCCTCGGCCCCCTGCCAGTCCGGCCCAAGCGCCTGCGGGCCGGTCTGGGCATGGCCTTCCTCGTCATGGCGAAAGAGCAGCGCCACCAACGGGTCGCAGGCATCGACCCCGCGCACGGCAAGCCACCGGGTGGCTTTCGCCGCCTCCTCGGCCATGCCCCAGCTCAGGCCCGCGCCGCGGGCGGCCGTCTTGGCGAGGCTTTCGGCTTCGTTCAGGGACAGGCTCATGCCGTGGCCTCTGGATAGACCCAGAAGTCGGCGTTGGTGCTGTCAAGCTCGGGCGGGTATGGCGCGCCTGCGAACATGGTGATCCGGATCCATCGGTCGGACCGGGGATCGAAGCTGGTCGCGCCGAAGAAGGAAAGCTTGGCGCGCAGCATGTCGATGGGCAGCATCTCGGCCGCCAGCGTGTTGTCGCGCAGTTCGCCATAGGGGGCCTTGGCCGCGATCTGGACGCGCCGGGCGGTGTGTCGGTATTCGGGATGGTGCAGCAGGAAGGTCGCAAGCGTCGTGTCGCCGGGCCAGCCCGCCAGGGCCGCGTGCAGCCGGGCGGCGTCGCGGCCAGGGCCGAGCGGCTGTTCATAGGGTTCGATCGGTTCCTCGGCGCGCTCGCCAAGGCGCGGTTCGAGCTTTTCCTCGGACACATACCAAGCGCGCGCGGTGGCCGCGGGTGCGGACCAGTCGGTCGTGAGCGCCCAAGGGTAATGCGCTTCGATCAACGCGGCGAGCTGCGCCAGTGTCATTGCCCCGTCGATGCGGAACCCGGCCTCTTCCACCGCCGCCATGCAGGGGCCGAGCCCGTCGACGAGGGGGCCATACGGTTCCAGCACCAGGGAGACGAGCAGTTCCTGCCCTTCGGGAGAAAGCGCCCCTTCGGCCCATGTTATCAGCCGGTCCCAGGGGTGGTCGCGGCCGAGGTCCGTACCGGCCCTTGCCAGAAGCGTCGCCAGATCAGCCTTCAGGGCAGCGAGCTTGGCCAGTTGCACCGGGTGTTCCGTGCGCCAGTGATCCAGCGCCCGCGCGCTGCGCGCCAGCAAGTCGCGAAAGAGCGCGATCTCCTCCGGCGCGGCCCTGGGCAGGGCGCGCACGCGGGCCAGCGCGGTTTCGCGAACGAGGATCCAGTTGTTAACCAGCATCGGGTGATTGACGAGGAAGGGAGCCATGCCGAGCCCGGTGGAATTGCCGATGCCGAGACGGCGGGCGAGACCGGGCTCAAGCCGGACGGCGCGCGCGCCTCCCTTCATCCGGGCCATGTGCTCGACCATGTCGCGCACGAACCAGCGGGTAAGATAAACCGACAGCATCTCGGCCTGGAAGGGCGCGGCCATTTCCGCGCGCCCGGCAATCACCTCGCGGTCGGCCGCGCCGAACTTGCCCGAGCCGTAAACGGCGGTCGTGCGCATCAGGTAGCCCACCTCGGCGATCATCCCGGCGTCGGGCTGCTGGCCCGCAGCCAGCCGATCCACCACATGTGTCCACAGCCTCACGGACCTGTTGGCCCGCGAAAGCGAGAGTTCACTTTCACTTATGCGACCTGCCTCTTGCACCGGCACGTTGCGCGACAGGCGCGCGATGTCTTCCGTGCCCGGCACCCCGTCAAAAAGGGTAAAGGTCGCGTCCCAGGCCTCGGCGATGACCCGGTCGGAGCGCAGGTGGTCGGGCAGGTCATGGGCAAAGGCCACCAGCGAATAGGACCGATCGGGCCCCGTGGCGGTGTAGACGGCATGGCCCACGCCGCTTGCATCGACCTCGAACGCAGTGCGCGTGAAATGCCAGCCTTCAAGGGCCATGCGGCGGGTCAGCTGACGCATGAAGCTCAGCCGGCACTGGTGCAGCGACCCGAGCCGGGAAAGGCGCATGACCTGGGCAGGCGCGCGCAGAGGGGCCTCGGCATAAGATACCCCGGTGGCGTCGCGGTCAGGCGAAGGGTCTGTCGTCTGGCGTGTCATGGCGCGGGACCCTCCCCGGTCCCCGGGGCAGAATGGACGCGGATCGCGGGCAAGGCAAACCCCCGATGCGACAGGCGCGCGGCCACCCGCGACATGGGCGTTGACGCGGCCCCCGAAAGTCGCGTCAAACTGCCGGGACAGAACAGGGACAGGAAGGCGGCAGGCGATGGTAAGCGACCAGCAGATCGAAGCGTTTCAGCGGGACGGGGTTGTTCTACTCAAGGGGGCATTCCGCGATCACGTGGACAGTGTCCGGCAGGCCATCGAGGAAAACATGGCCAATCCGTCCTGGCGGGAACGCACCTATCGCCCCGGCGACGGCAGTGCGCCCTTTTTCCAGGACTACGTGGTGTGGAACGAGTTCGACGGCTATCGCGGCCTTGTGAAAGACAGCCCGATGGCGGAAATGGCCGCCCGGCTGATGCAGTCGCGCACGGCACGGGTGTTTCATGACCATATCCTGGTCAAGGAGCCGGGCAATTCGGTGGTGACGCCCTGGCACCAGGACGCGCCCTATTACCTTGTCGAAGCGGAAAAGACCGTAAGCTTCTGGGTGCCGCTTGACCCGGTGCCGCGTGAGCGCACGATCGAATACGTGGCGGGCTCTCATCGCTGGAACAAGTCTTTCCGGCCCGATCGCTTCGACGGCACGCCGCTGTTTCAGGGCGATGCCTCCGAAGCGGTGCCCGATGTGGACGCGCTGCGCGGCGAACTGGACATCCTGGGCTGGGAGATGGAGCCGGGCGACGCGGTGGCCTTCGCCTTCTCGACGCTGCACGGCGCGCCGGCCAATGCTTCGCCCACGCGGCGGCGGGTGATCTCGATCCGGTGGGTGGGGGATGATGCGCGTTTTGCCGAGCGTCCGGGCCAGACCTCTCCGGCTTTTCCCGATCTCGCCTACACGCCCGGGACGCCCTTCGAAGGCGAGGCGTTCCCGGTGCTGTATCCGCCAGCGCCCTGAGGCGCGGGCTGGCGTCAGATCAGGCCGAGTTCCCGGCCGACGGTCACCGCATGGGCGCGGTTCCTAGACCCGAGTTTGCGGTTGATGGCGCGCAGGTGCATCTTGATCGTTGTCTCGGGCAGCACGAGGTTGTCCGAGATTTCCTTGTTCGTCATTCCTTCGGCGGTCTTTCTGAGCACCGACAGTTCGACTTCAGTCAGGTCGGACTGGGCCGGTATGCGGGAGCCCGCAGGCGGAATGCGCACCGTGGCAAAGACCTGTCCCGAGCGGATCAGGTCCAGCGCCGAGGACAGGGCGTCGATCGGCATGTCCTTTTCGATAATGCCATGCACGCCAGCGGCGAGCGCCGCCTTGGCGAGTGGGGGTTCGATGGCGCTGCCAATCAGAACGACCTTGGCCTCTTTGCGTGCGGCAAGCGCCTGCTCAAGGCTGCCAATGCCGAGAAAACCTGGCAGCTTGATCGAGATCAGGAGGATATCCGTGGTCTCAAGTGCCAACTGATCCAGCGCAGTGGCAAAGTCACCCACGATTGAGGTGACGAACTTGCCGGTGGCCTCCAGGATACGAGCGAGTGCTTCCGCCAGAAGCAGTTGATTGTCGGCGATCAGGATGCGCCCAAGGGTGCCTGCGGGCAGCGTGATTTCCTGCATGTCTGTTTACTTTCAAAGTGCACCGTCATTGAGAATTCTAGACATGTGCTTTGTCCACTGGTCGATCTCCGCCAGTTTGATCGCCTAAAAATAGTGATGTTCTCAATAAAACAAGGCCAGAAGCGGAACTTGAAACATATATTTATCACTGACAATTAGCGAGAAACAAATGTCTGGTTTCCCGCCTCAAACAGACGCGCAAAACCAGAACTGCAAGTCGCTCATATGACAGGATAATGTGTTTAGATCAGGCCCAGGTCCCGGCTGAGCATCGCAGCATGGGCGCGGTTGCGGGCGCCAAGCTTGCGACAGATCGACCGCATGTGCATCTTCACGCTGACCTCGGTCAGGGCGAGGTCCGTGCCGATTTCCTTGTTCTTCATACCGCCGGCCGCACGTGTCAGAATCGAGGTCTCCACGTCGTTCAACACGTCGCCTTCGATTCCCGCAGGCGCCGCCGCTGGCAGGTGCACCGGGGCAAACACCTGGCCCGACAGGATCAGGTTGATGGCGCTGGTGAACGAGGTGACCGACATGCCCTTTTCGATGATGCCATCGACGCCCAGTTCCAGCGACGCGCGCGCCAGCGTGGGTTCGATATCCCCCCCGAAAAGCACGACCTTGGTGTCGTCTGATGCACCGAGCATCTCTTCAATGCTGGCAAGGCCCTGCATGCCCGGCATCCGGATGTCGAGCAGCACCATGTCCGGGTTATTCGCGGTCACATCCTTCAGGGCGCTCGGGTAGTCCGGCACGATCGTGACCTCGAACCTGTCCGTGGATTGCAGAACAGCCGAAACGGATTCGGCCATAAGCAGGTGATCATCCGCGATCAGGATAGTCACCGGGGCGGTGTCTTCGTTCAGTAGCATGTGGTCTCTTGTTCTTCTTTTTCTTGGCATGGCCGACGTGTCGCGCTCGTGTCTGCAAAAGAAGAGGTCCAAACGCGCGGGTGCGCTTGGTTCCCTCAGTCAATCACCCGAGATTTCACGATCGAATGCTCTATAGGCATCTGCTGCTCTTTAGCGGTCAAGAAGAATTGATCAAAGCAACCCAAAGATACACAGGCGTATCCTTTGCCACTCCACGTGCAATCGACATGCGATTGCAGGTGGGTAAGGGGACTGTTCTCAGATCAGGCCGAGTTCCCGGCTGATAACGGCAGCATGGGCACGGTTCTTGGCGCCAAGTTTGCTGCAGATATTGCGCATGTGCATCTTGATGCTGACTTCGCTCAGTCCGAGGTTGCCGGCGATTTCCTTGTTCTTCTGACCGTCGGCAGCCCGCGTCAGGACAGAAAGTTCGATGTCGTTCAGGCTGCGTTTTTCGGTGGAAGTCGCTGCGCTGGTCGCGGTGCGGACCGGCACGAATGACTGGCCGCTCAGGACCAGTTCCAGCACGCTATCGAGCGCGCTAAGCGACATGTCCTTTTCGATGATGCCCGTCACCCCGGCCCCCAGAAGGGCCTGCAGGGTGGGCGCTTCCAGTTTCTCGGACAGGACCGCAACCTTTGCGTCCGTTGCAAGATCCATGACTTTGGCAACGTCGCTCATCCCCGCCATGCCGTGCATCTGCCAGTCAAAGAGCAGCAGGTCGATCTCGTCCCCGGCCAGGGCGACGAGGGCGTCGTTCAGATCAGAGGTGATCTTCACGGAAAAGCGTTGCGAGCCTTCGAGAAGCAGCGCGATGGATTCCGCCAGAAGCATGTGATCGGCCAGAATCATCATGCGGTGCGGTGTGGTGGTGTGATGAAGAGCAAAGTCCATTTCGTCTCACTTTCGTTTCTACGTTTCTCGTTTCGGGAGACGACAGTGATTTGTGTTGGCGTTTTAATGCCACGCACTGCCCGATACGCAAGTTCACCAGAATGCTGCCTGCCACGAACGCTCCGGACCTGTGCCATAGGATATGGTTGATCCGGCCAACATTCGTGATTGATAATATATCTGGGACGAGCGCCAAAGAAGGAAAATGAGATCAAAAAGTGAATTTGATATAGCTTATTGACGTTACGTCATCAGCGCTAATTTTGCTCAAACGAATAGGCGCATTTCCATAAGTATATCTGATGATCATAAGATACCTTAAGCCTGAAGCCAAACGCTTCACCTGCTAAGCAATTGTCTGAGTCGACTGGGGAAAATCTCGAATCAGCTTCGACGGATGATGGAGGAGAGTGGAGGCGAGTACCGGAATCGAACCGGTCTTCACGGATTTGCAATCCGGTGCGTAACCACTCCGCCAACTCGCCGTCCTGTGGTTGCCGGGCGTTTTGCCCCAGAACCGCGCCTTGTGCAAGCGGCCTTTGCGGGAATTCTGCATCGCTTCCAACTTGACCGCCCGCGCGCGGCGGCTTGTCCGTTGCTCCTCTCGCATGGCTGTGGCAAGAGGGGCCAAACCACAGCATTCCCGGGTTTGAACATGCAAGATTTCGCCGCCCTTCGCACCGTCATGGTCGATACGCAGGTCCGCACGCAGGACGTCACCAAGTTCAACATCATCGAAGCGATGCTGAGCGTGGCCCGCGAGGCCTACCTGCCCGAAGCACAACGCGCCGTGGCCTATGTCGGTGGCGACGTGACCCTCGATGGCGGGCGCGTGGTGCTGGAGCCGCGCAACCAGGGCAAGATGCTGGATGCGCTCGATGTGCAACCCGACGAGATGGTGCTCGACCTGGGCTGCGGGCTTGGCTACTCGGCGGCTGTCCTGGCGCATCTGTCCGAAGCCGTAGTCGCGGTGGAAGAGGTTGAAAGCCTCGCCTCCGAGGCGCAGGGCATCCTGGGTGAACAGGGTGTCGACAACGTGGCCGTGATCGAGGGCGCTCTGGCCGAGGGCAGCGCCAAGCACGGCCCCTACGACGTGATCGTGATCGAGGGCGGGGTCGAAACCATCCCCGCCGCCCTGATCGACCAGCTGAAAGATGGCGGACGGATTGCGGCGATTTTCATGGACGGAGCCCTTGGAGAATGCCGGATCGGTCACAAATTGGATGGCAAGATGAACTGGCGCATGGCGTTTAACGCTACGGCACCGGTTCTGCCCGGCTTCACAAAGGCGTCGGGTTTCGTCTTATAAGTGTGTACCCCGGGTTTCCCGCCGGGGCCTGACCGGGGGACTGCGACGATGCGAGTGACGATCCGAACCTTCTTGGCCGCAACTGCACTGGCGGTTGGATCGTTGATCGTGTCGGTCGCGGCGGCTGCTGACACGCTGGCCGACGCGATGGCCGATGCCTATCGCAACTCCGACCTTCTGGAACAGAACCGTTACCTGCTCCGCCTTCAGGACGAAGGCGTTGCGCAGCAGGTTGCCGGGCTGCGCCCGGTGCTGAGCTTCGTGGCCTCGGCGCAATGGGATTACCCCTCGTCGCGCCAGACCGACCGGCTGAGCCTCGTGGCCTCGATGCTGCTCTATGATGGCGGCGGCACCCGGCTGGCACGCGATGCGGCCCAGGAAACCGTGCTGGCCACCCGGCAGGGATTGGTCAACCTTGAACAGCGCGTGCTGCTCGATGCGGTGACCGCCTACATGCAATTGTGGCGCGACATGCAGGTGGTGCAGGTGCGCGAAAGCAACGTGCGTGTGATCACGCAGCAGCTGCGCGCGGCAGAGGACCGGTTCGAAGTCGGCGAAGCCACCCGGACCGACGTGGCCCAGGCCGAAGCGCAGCTGGCGCAGGCGCGCGGCGCGCTGGTCGCGGCGCAGGGCACGATGATGATCGACCGCGAACTGTTCGAGATCGCCGTCGGCCGCAGCCCCAATGGCCTGACCGGCCCGGGCGCCATTCCCTCTCTGCCGCCGACCGAGGGTGAGGCCGAGGCGATTGCCCGCGCCTCTCACCCGTCGATCATCGCGCTTCAGCACGAAGTGCGCGCCGATGAGCTGAGCCTTGCCGCAGCCCGCACCGATTACGGTCCGGAGCTGAACCTCTCGGCCAATGTGGGGGTGGAGCCGTCGTCGGGCCAGGAATCGGGCCAGCTGACCCTGCAACTGACGCAGCCGCTTTATGCCGGGGGGCGTCTCGCTTCGGCCGAGCGGATCGCGCTGGCTTCTCTCCATGCCACGCAGGCCGAACTGAACTATGCGACGCGCGAAGTGTTGCAGGGGATCGGCAATGCCTTCGCCCAGATCCGGATCGCCGGGGCCTCCATTCAGGCGTCGCAGCAGCAGATCCGGGCCAGCCAGTTGGCCTTCGAGGGCGTGCAGGAGGAAGCCTCGCTTGGCGCGCGCACCACGCTTGATGTGCTCGATGCCGAGCAGGACCTTCTTGAGGCGCGGATCGGCCTGATCGAGGCGCAGACCTCGCTCTATACCGCCAGCTATGGGCTGTTGGCCGCCATGGGCCTGCTCACGGTCGAACACCTGCATCTCGACGTGCCGGAATATGACCCCACGGCCTATTTCAATGCCGTCAGTGACGCACCGATGCGCCCGATCTCGCAGCAAGGTGCCCAACTCGACGCGGTGTTGGAACGGCTCGGCCGGAACTGAGCGCGATAGCGCCAATCTTAGCTATCCATTGCCCGAAGCCCCGGGGGAGTCTATCCTGCCCGGAAAACAAACCCATGTGCCTAGGGGCAGGCGCGGCAAGTTCGGAGTGGTGAGCATGGCGGACGCAGCGAAATCGGACGAGATCGAGGATGTCCTGTCCTCCATCCGGCGTCTTGTGTCGGAACATCAGCCGCCGCAACGCGCCGAACCTCCGCGCGCCGTGATCCCCGAACCCGCCCCGGTCGATCAGCCCGAATTGGCAAGCCAGCCGGAAGCGGACGAGGCTGCCGCAAACGTCGAGGCCGAGGCCCCCGTCATCTCGGACACCCTGATCCTGACCCCTGCACTGCGCGTGACCGATCCCGAGGACCCTTGGGTGCCGATCACCCCGCGCACCGAAGAGGACCAGGGCCACGGGCAGGACGCCGCCGCCCCCACCCGCGCCGACGGGGAGGATTGGGCGCGCGATCTTTGGGCAGAGGAATTCGGTGAGGACGCGGCGCAGGACGAGGCCGACCCGCAGCTTCAGGCCGACCAGTGGGAAGAAGCCGGAGAGACCGAGGCGCTCGCAACCGCCGAGGCAGAGGCCGAGGATGCGGCCCTGGCCGCGCCAGAGCCAGAGGCGCTCGACGCGCCCCAGGACATCACAGAGGCCGTTCTGGACGCACAGGACGAAGCGAGCGAGGCCGATGACGACATCAGCCCGGAGGATTTCCAGCTCTCCTTCATCCGCAGCACCCGAAGCGTGCGGGACTATGAGCCAGAGGAGGGCGACGGCTCTTTCATCGACGAGGAATTGCCGGAGCCTACCCTTCAACTGGCAGAGGCGCGCGGCGCCCATCCCGTTACGGACCGGACCAGGGGCGCAGCCGATGCCCCGGCCCAGGTGCGCGTCGAGGTCGTGAAAGCCTTGGTCGAGTCCGACGCCGAAAGTGCGTCACTGGAAGATGCGGCTGGCGTTGCTGAGGCGCAGGAGGCCGCCGAGGACGAGGAGGTGGGCATCACCCCCGAGGCGGCGGAGGACGCCCCCGAGGCTATTGCCCTGCCAGAGGCCGAGCCTGACAGCGACCCAGGGCCAGCGCCCGAGATCGCCCCTGATGATCCCGCCATGATCCGCGAGGTCGTGGCCGAGGAAGTGGCCGATTTCCTGGCACAGGAGGAAGACCCGGCCCCGGTTGAAGACCTCGGCGAAGGCCCGTTCACCTTCCCCGACGAGGGAGAGGGCTTTGTCGACGAGGAAATGCTGCGCCAGATCATCGGAGAAGTGGTGCGCGAGGAATTGCAGGGGGAACTGGGCGTGCGGATCACCCGCAACGTGCGCAAGCTGGTGCGGCGCGAAATCCGGCTGGCCCTGACGGCGGAAGAGTTCAAGGAGCTGGAGTGATCGCAGTCCGCCCTTGACCTTGGCGGGCATGGGGCCAATCTGGACCCCATGTTTCCAATTCGTGACCACAACCCGTCCGAACGCACGCCCTACGTCACCTGGGCGCTGATTGCCATCAATGTCTTCGTGTTCCTGAGCTACTTTCCCAGCATCGGTGGGCAGGATCGCCTGCTGATGGCCTTCTACCAGGACTGGGCGCTGGTTCCGGCCGAGGCCTCGCAGGGGCGAGAGATGCATACCATCCTGACTTCGATGTTCCTGCACGGGGGGTGGATGCATATCATCGGCAACATGCTGTTTCTCTATATCTTCGGGGACAATCTCGAAGACCAGCTTGGCCATCTGGGCTACCTGCTGTTCTACCTGGCCAGTGGTGTGGCGGCGGCCTTCGCTCAGATGTCCGCCGATCCGTTTTCACAGGTGCCCATGGTGGGGGCCTCGGGGGCGATTGCGGGGGTGATGGGGGGCTACCTGCTGCTCTTCCCGCGGGCCCGGGTCGATGTGGCGCTGATCCTGTTCATCATCTTCAAGGTCATCACCGTGCCCGCCTGGCTGATGCTGGGGCTGTGGTTCGGGATGCAGCTGGTCAGCGGGGCGGCCAGCGACGCGGCAGGCGGCGGCGTCGCCTACTGGGCCCATGCTGGCGGGTTCATCGCGGGTCTTGTGCTGGTTCTGCCCGCCTTTCTGCGCCGGGGCGGCCCGGCCTTCTGGCAGCGAACCCACGGCCGCCCGCCCCACGAAGAGACGCGCTATGGTGCGACGCGCTGGTCCGGCGTGCCGAGTTCGGGCGGGGCCGGGCGCCGCAGCAGCGCCCCTCGGCAAGAGGAAGGCGGTGTGACATCCATCCCGCGCGCAGGCCGAAGGCGCGGCCCCAGTGGGCGTGGCTCGCCCTGGGGCGGCAGCCGCTGAAACGAAAACCGCCCGGCCCCCTTTGACGGGCACCGGGCGGCGGGTCCTGGCGGACGAAGGCCCGGGATCAGGCGCGTTCGGAATATTCCATGGTCTCGGTGTTGACCACGATATCCTCGTCCGGGCCCACGAAGGGCGGCACCATGACCTTGACCCCGTTGTCGAGGATCGCGGGCTTGAAGCTGTTGGCGGCGGTCTGGCCCTTCACCACCGGTTCGGTCTCGGCGATGCGGCAGGTCACCTTCTGCGGCAGCGTCGCGTTCAGCGCCTCGGAGTCGTAGAATTCTACCACGATGGTCATGCCGTCCTGCAGGAAGGGGCGGCGTTCGCCGAGCAGGTCGGCGGGCAGTTCGATCTGTTCGTAGGTCTCGGTGTCCATGAACACCAGCATCCCGTCGGTCTCGTAAAGGAACTGCTGGTCCTTCTGTTCCAGCCGCACCCGTTCGACCTTGTCGGCCGAGCGGAACCGCTCGTTCAGCTTGGAGCCGTTACGCAGGTTGCGCATTTCGACCTGGGCGAAGGCGCCGCCCTTGCCGGGCTTCACGTGGTCCACCTTCACAGCCGCCCAGAGGCCGCCGTTATGTTCCAGCACGTTTCCCGGGCGAATTTCGTTGCCGTTGATCTTGGGCATCAGTCTTTTCCGTGGCGAAAGGTTGAGAAAATCTTGACGGTTCCTATATCTTCCGTCGGATGGGGTGGCAATACACCTGAAATAGATGGGATTGTGGACGAGCCATGCGTAACGCGCATGGCTAGTATGCAGAGATTACACACCCGAATCGCCTCTTGAATGGGCATAAGGGACGCCACGCCAGAAATGCAAGAGCAATAACAAAGGACGACGAAATGCGAGATTTCGTTGATGGAACGGCTTTCAACCATGAGCAGGGCCAGCGGTCGCGCAAACTGTTTGCCGCCGTGGTCCTTGCCGCGTTGGATGACGCCATCGCTGACGACAAGAAATACGGCAACGGCCCCGAGCAGATCGCCCGGTGGGCCCGGTCCCGTGATGGGCGCGAAGTTCTGTCCTGTGCCGGCATCGACCCGAACGAGCGGGTGGTGAGCGGGCTCATGGCCTTCGTGGCAAACGGTGTGCGCACCTCCGTGGCGCTGAGCCGCGAAGAAAGCGAACGCCGCAACCAAGCAGAAGCCGCCTGATCCAGGGGCCTTTCGGCCCGATACGAAATTGCGCGTCCTGATCCGGGGCGCGCTTTTTCTTTGGGATGGTGACATGAAAAAAGGGCCGCTCTGCCGAGCGGCCCTTTCCTTTTCATATCTGACCGTGGGACGTCAGTCCGCGCCGCGCACGTCGAAGGTGGCATCTGGCGAGGGGTGAACCACCTTCTGCACCAGGTAGATGACCACCGCCGTCCCGACACCGATGATGTCGGTGATCCAGCCGCCCTCGATCATGAAGAGCGCGGCCGCCGTCAGGCCCACGCGCAGGAACCACGCGATCCGCCCGCCCATGAACCAGCCCTGCATGCCCGCAGACAGAAGGAACACGCCCACGGTCGCGGTCAGGGCCGCCCGGATCACCTCGAACCAGGTCCCGTCCATCAGGATGGCCGAGTTGTAAAAGAACATGAACGGCACCACGAAGGCAGAGATCCCGATCTTGAAGGAGGCAACCGAGGTCTCCATCGGGTTGGAGCCCGAAATCCCCGCCGCCGCGTAACTGGCCAGTGCCACGGGGGGCGTGATGGCCGAGACCACGGCAAAGTAGAAGACGAAGAAATGCGCCGTCAGCTGCGGGATGCCCAGGTCGACAAGGCCCGGTGCCACGACCGAGGCCGCAACCGCGTAGGCCGCCGTGGTGGGCATGCCCATGCCAAGCAGGATCGCGATGCACATGGCGAAGAACAGCGCCAGCAGTTGCGAGGCCGCCGCGATGTCGAGCAGCATGGACGAGAAGCGCGCGCCAACACCGGTCAGGCTGATCACGCCCACGATGATGCCCGCACAGGCACAGACCGCGATGATCTGGATCGACATGATCCCCGCAAGCTCGAACGCATGCAGGATCGAGCGCAGCCCCATCCGGTTGGGGGTAAGCCAGCTGACCATGGCAGCTGCCACCGTGGCCAACGTTCCCGCCCGGATCACCGAGTAGCCCATGAAGAGCGCCACGATCAGGATGATGATCGGGATGAAGAGGTAGATCTGCCGCAGCATCTTGTTGAGCTTCGGCAACTCGTCCTCGCGCATGCCCCGCATACCCAGTTTCGCCGCTTCGAGATCGACCATGAAGTAGATCGACGCGAAGTAGAGGATCGCCGGAATGACCGCTGCGATGGCGATCTCGGTATAGGGAATACCCGTGATCTCGGCCATGATGAAGGCACCGGCGCCCATGATCGGCGGCATGATCTGCCCACCCGTGGAGGCCGCAGCCTCGATCGCGCCGGCGGTCTTCTTGTGATACCCCACCTTCTTCATCAGCGGGATGGTCAGCGACCCGGTCGCCACCACGTTGCCCGCCGAGGTGCCGTTGATCATGCCCATCAGGCCGGAGGCGAAGATCGCCACCTTGGCCGGACCGCCGCGGGCGCGGCCTGCGGCCGCGAAGGCGAAGTTCACGAAGTAGTCGCCCACTTTCGAAGCCTGAAGGAAGGCGGCGAAGATGATGAAGAGGATGATGTAGGTCGAGCTGACCGCCGTGGTTGGCCCGAGGATGCCTGCATCCGAATAGACATGGCCGAAGAAGCGGTGCCAGGTGTAAGGCGTCTGCACCGCCAGGATGCCCGGCAGCAGATGCGCGGTGAAGGTGTAGACCAGGAAAACCCCGGTGATGATCACCAGCGCCAGGCCCGCCACGCGGCGCGTCAGTTCCATGATCAGCGCGGTGCCCGCCGTTGCCGCGAAGGCCACGCCAACGGGCACGAAGGGCGTGCCGACCGAGTTGCGCGCCGCAGTGCCGTAGATCGGCACGAGGTAGAGCGCCACGACAACCCCGCAGGCCGCCAGAACGATGTCGGACGTGGCAAAGCGGTGGCGCGGGGCGTTCTCGAACCAGCCAAGGACGATGGCGCCTGCCACGGCCAGCAGCAGGGGCAGGCCGAACCAGTAGGTTTCCTGGGCATAGACAGCAGCGCCGGCGGGGATCTGCGGGCTGGAAATCCAGACCGTGAGCCCGCCC
Organism: Nioella sp.; assembly: GCF_964229645.1. Classification (GTDB taxonomy): domain Bacteria; phylum Pseudomonadota; class Alphaproteobacteria; order Rhodobacterales; family Rhodobacteraceae; genus Nioella. Next base: position 19,669 of record NZ_CAXREX010000097.1, read on the forward strand.
ATTTCCTGAAGCGTGCCCGAATTGATGAGAAAGCCGAAGCTGATCGCGGTATAGGCGGCCATGGCCACCGGAATGAGCAGGATGTAACCCGCCTTGGTCAGCATCGGGGTCGCGGGCCGCTCTTCATCGGTGAAGAGGCGCGCGGAAAACAGAAGGTAGCCGAGAACCACGGCACCGGCGATGTGCACGATCCGGAAGTTCCAGGTCTCCAGCGGGAATTGCGGCAGGAAGGGAATGTCGATCCCGGTCCAGTCGCTGATGGACACACCGTTCAGGGCGATCATGTGGAAGGCGGCGTAGAGCGTCGCCAGCGTTGCCAGAACGGTCATGGACAGGCCCGTGAACAGGCGCCGGTTCCGTTCGACCGGTTCTTCGTCCACGCCTTCGGCCAGGATGACGTCTTCGTCGTTTGCAGTTTGGTCGGTCATTGTCCCCTCCGCTCCGCCCGGTCGGTTGTCAGGGGCGGATCCCGGTTTGAAAATGCCGCGCCCGGGGGTGGGCGCGGCACAGGTTCTTTGAAGGCCTCAGGCCACGATTACATGTCGCCGTGGATCATGTCGGCGGGGATATCCGCGCCAGCATTTTCCATGAACCACTGGGCCGCGCCGGGGTGCCACATCAGGACGCCGTTCTTGTCCCAGTTCTCGGGCAGGGTGGAGCGGGCCGCGCGGTGGATGTTCACCATGCGCTCGTTGTCCGACATCACCACGTCGACGACGGCGTAGACGAAGCTTGCCGGCAGGTCGCAGTTCGCGATGGCGAAGTTCCACATGGAGACCGAGCGTGCATCGTGGTCCAGCGTGGTGTAGGTGTCGGCCGCGATGTTGAAGGCCGAAACCGGGAAGGCTTCCATGATGGTGGCCTGCTCTTCCTCGGTGAACTCGATGATGTTCACGTCGGTCTGCACTTCCAGCTGGCTCACCGCCGGAACCGGCACACCGGCTGCGAAGGCGATCACGTCCAGCAGGCCGTCCTGAAGCTGACCGCCCAGGTCGGACCAGCCGCCATTGCGACGCTCGAAGTCCACGCCGAGGGTTTCCATCATGCGCGGGAAGTAGGTGTCCGAAGTCGAGCCTGCGGGGCCGAAGCCGATGCGGGCGCCTGCGGGGATGTCCGCGATGGACGTAATGCCGGACGAGGCCAGAGCGGTGACCGAGAACGGGGTCTGGTACATCGGGAACATGGCGCAGGCATTGGTCATCGGCAGGCCGGGCGCGATCGGGTTGGTGCCCTGAAGCGATTCAGCCGCCGGGCCCATGGTGGTCATGCCGAACTGGGCTTCGCCGGTGTGCACCAGCGCCATGTTCTGCATCGGGCCGCCGGTGACTTCGCCGCCGCCGGTGATGCCCAGCTCTTCCGCGACGAGGTTCGCCCAACCCGAGCCGTAGGCAAAGTAGGTGCCGCCCTGCGAGGCGGTGCCCACGGTGAAGCTTTCCGGCCAGCCTTCGCGGTCCATGTGGCCGTCGGCAAAGGCGACGGTCGTGGTCAGCGCGGTGGTCAGCGCGAACGCCGTGATCTTGGTGAGTTTCATACTGAAGTGTCCTCCGGTTCATGCCGGTCCCTGCCGGCTTTTCCGGATGAAGCCTCCTCTCCATCCGGTCGCCCCTGCTCGGGGCTGCGCCGGAACTAAGCGTCGGGAGGGGTGACTCGTTCAACGCGAGCCCAGGAAAAAAGACGAGCGCCGGGGCAGAAAAACCCGGGTGTGGGTGGAAAGAGGGACAAAGACGGTCCCGCCATGTTCCCGAACCGACACATTCGCGGGGTGGCGACGCGCCACGCGCCGCGAAATGCGCCGGATCCATCGGGCGCAGGCAACGGGGTTTTCAGAGGCCCGGTCGTCGGTGCATCGACGGGCCGTCACCCCGCGTCGCTGAAATCGCCGCGCGAGAGCCCGTATTTTTGCATCTTCTCGTAAAGTGCCTTCCGGCTCAGCCCGAGCGCCTCGTAGGTCTCTTTCAGGCTGCCCCCATGGGCGGCTAGGCTGGCCGCGATCAGGGCCTTTTCGTGGGCCGCCATGCGATCGGCCAGGGTGACTCCCTCTGGCACCGCTTCGGGTTCGACCCCGATATCGAGGTCCAGCCCAAGCGCGAAGCGGTCGGCCGCGTTGCGCAGCTCACGCACGTTGCCGGGCCAGCGGCGGGCGGCCACTGCCCCCAGGACAGCCCCGGGCACCTCGGGCACCGGACGCTTGTAGCGCGCAGCCGCCTCTGCCACGAGATGCGTGAACAGCCGGGGAATATCTTCGCGCCGCTCCTCAAGGTCGGGCATGCGCAAGGTCACCACGTTCAGTCGGTAGAGCAGGTCCGAGCGGAAGCCGCCCGTGGCCGCGGCTGCCTCCAGGTCCTGCTTGGAGGCCGCGATGAAACGCAGGTCCAGCGCCACGGGGTCGTTCGAGCCGAGCCGCGTGATGCTGCGGTTCTGGATCGCGGTCAGCAGCTTGGCCTGCACCGCCGGGCTCATCGCGTCGATCTCGTCCAGAAAGACAGTGCCGCCACGGGCATGTTCGAACTTGCCGTAACGGGCCCGGGTCGCGCCCGGGAACGCGCCTGCCTCGTGCCCGAAAAGCTCGCTCTCGATCAGGTCGGCGGGCAGGGCGGCGCAGTTGATGTGGACGAAGGGCTTGCCGTCACGGGCACTGGCGCGGTGGATCGCCCGTGCGGCTACTTCCTTGCCCGTGCCCGTCGCGCCCTGGATCAGCACGTCGGCATCGGTGGGCGCGATGGCGCGCACCTGTTCGCGCAGCCGAACCATCACCTCCGAGCGTCCCGTCAGGCGCGCCTCGATCTTGTCACGCCCGCCCACCTGCCGGCGCAGCGCCCGGTTTTCCAGCGTCAGCCGCCGCTTGTCGAGCGCGCGGCGCACGGTCGAGACCAGTCGCGCCGGGTCATAGGGCTTTTCGAGGAAGTCATAGGCTCCGTCGCGCATCGATTGAACGGCAAGGTCGACGTCGCCATGGCCCGTGACCAGGATCACGGGAAATTCCGGGTCGATCTCCAGCGCCCGCGCCATCAGGGTCAGCCCGTCCATGCCCGGCATGCGGATGTCGGTGACCAGGATGCCGGGAAAATCGCGCGCCACATGGGTCAGCGCCTTGGCCGCATCGGCGAAACAGTCCGGCTCCAGATCCTCCAGTTGCAGCGTCTGTTCTGCCGCCAGCCGCAGGTGATCCTCGTCATCGACGAACAGAATGGGTTCACGGGTCATTGGGCGGCCACGGCCTCGCTGCTTGTGCGCGCATCGCTCGCGGCAAGGTCGACGCTGAAGACCGCGCCCCCTTCGGGGTGGTTGCGGGCCGCCAGCGTGCCGCCGAAATCGCGCACGATATTGTAGGAGATGGACAGCCCCAGCCCCAGCCCCTTGCCGGGGCTCTTGGTGGTGAAGAACGGATCGAAGAGATGGGCCAGCGTGTCTTCGCTCAGGCCCGGCCCCCGGTCGCGCACCTCAACCCGCCTGCGGCTGCCTTCGGTCAGCACGGTGATCTCGATCTGCGGCGCGTCCAGCCGCTCCATCGCGTCGAGCGCGTTGGACAAGAGGTTGACCAGCACTTGTTGCAGGCGCACCCGACCGCCCATGACCTCAAGCTCGGCCTCCGGGCGCGTGTAGTGCAGCTCGGCCCCGGCGGCCTTCAGCTTGGGCGCCATCAACTCGAGCGCATCGTCGAGCACCGTCAGCAGCGGGATCGGCCCGATCTTGTCCTGCGGACGGCGGGCAAAATTGCGCAGATGCTTGGAAATCGACGCCATGCGGTCGGCCATCTGGGAAATCAGGCCGATATTCTTGCGCGCGTCCTCGGTCCGGTCGCGGTCAAGGAATGTGGCGGCGTTTTCCGCATAGGCCTTCACCGCGGCAAGCGGCTGGTTGAATTCGTGGCTCAGCGCCGCCGACATCTGGCCAAGCGCCGCCAGCTTGCCCGCCTGAACCAGTTCGCTCTGGGTCTGGCGCAGACGCCGTTCGGTGACCTTGCGTTCTTCGACCTCCTGCACCAGTTGCGTGTTGGCAGCGTTGAGATCGGCTGTGCGCTCGGCCACCCTGCGTTCCAGCTGTTCGCGGTGCTGGCGCTGCTGTTCCAGCCGTTCCACAAGGCGTGCGCGCCGTTGCAGGAACAGAACCGCCACAAGCCCGGCAAAAAGCAGAAGAAGCACGACAAGCGCCAGTGTCTGGCGGGCCTGGATGAGCGCGGGGCGCGTGGGGGTCAGCACCGACACCCGCCAGCCCGCTGCCGCGATCAGCCCGGTATTGGTGACGAACTCCTCCACCCCGTCCGCGCCGCGCACGCGCAGCAGGTCATGGCCCGGAACAAGCGCCTCCCGCTCGGTCTGCAACAGCCGCAGCTGGTCGAGCGGGTATTGCCGCGTGTCTGCGATGGTGTCGAGCGCGGCCTCGGGCAAAGGCCCCAGGCTGCTGAAATGCCAGTCCACCCGGTCTGACAGGAAGATCACGTTGGCCGGGTCTGACACGACGATCGTGTTGGGGCTGTCGCGCCAGGTGGTTTCGAACGCATCAAGCAGGATTTTCACCGCGACGACGCCGACGATCTCGGTGCCATCCAGGATGGGCGCGGCGAAGTAATAGCCGCGCTGGCCAGACGTGGTGCCAAGCGCATGAAAGCGGCCCCGCCCCTCGGACAGCGCCTGCGTGAAATAGGGCCGGTAATCGAAACGCCTGCCGACGAAAGAGGTCTCTCGGCGGTAGTTGCTGGCAGCGATTGTCAGGCCCTCGGTATCCATCACCCAGATATCGGCCACATCAAGCGTCAGCGAGGTCTGGCGCAATTGTTCGTTCGCGTAGGGAACAAGGCCCTGGTTGTCGGGATCGCGCAGGATGCGGGCCAGGATCGGGCGTTCGGCCAGCAGGCCAGGCAGAACCTCCGTTCGGCTGAGCGCCCCACGCAGGGACTCGGTCGCCAGGCGCAGGGTGGCTTCCTCGCGGGCTGCGGCCTGGGTCAGGAAATAGCGTTCCAGCCGGGGCAGGGCGGCCAGGCTCAGCCCGACCGCCAGCGCAACGATCACGACGAGCGATCGCAGCGCGAGGGATTTGCCGAGAGTTCTGGTCAGGCGCCTGGTCATGGCCCGCGATTATGGGCTGCGTCGGGGGGATTGCCTAGAGGCCGTGACAACGCGGTTTCCTTTGTCGCGGCGCTGGCTCATGCTGCGCCAAGGCAGGGGAGGACGCGCATATGACGCAAGCGGTGTTCACGGGGCCCGAGATCTGCGCCCGCGAGGCGCATGAGGTGGTGGCGATGCTGAAGGCGGGCGAGGTCTCGTCCTCCGAGCTGATCGATGCCGCGATGGCGCGGATCGCCGAGGTGGAGCCCACGGTGAACGCCACCGTGACGCTGTGCGAGGCGCGGGCGCGGGGCTCGGTTCTGGACCAAGCGAACGCGGATCACCCCGGCTGGCTGGCGGGCCTGCCCATCGGCATAAAGGACCTGATGCCGGTTGCAGGCGTGCGCACCACCTGGGGCACGCTCGGCCTCAAGGATTTCGTGCCCGAGGAGAGCCACCCGCTGGTGCACCGGCTGGAAGCGCGCGGCGGCGTCGTCCTGGGCAAGACCAACACGCCGGAAATGGGTGCGGGCGCCAACACCTTCAACGCGGTCTTCGGTGCCACGCGCAACCCCTGGAACACGGCGCTGAATGCCGGGGGCAGTTCGGGCGGGGCGGCGGTGTCGCTGGCCACGGGCGAGCTGTGGCTGTCGCATGGGTCCGACCTTGCGGGCAGCCTGCGCACACCGGCGGCCTTCTGCGGGGTTGTGGGCTTTCGCCCCAGCCCCGGCATCGCCGGCCCCGGCCCGGCGGGCAACCGCTTCTCGCCCGAGGCAGTGCAGGGCCCGATGGCCCGCTCGGTGCGCGACTGTGCGCTCTTCCTCGATGCCATGGCGGGCTTCGATCCGGCCTGGTCCATTTCCTTCCCGCCGCCCGAGGAGCCCTACCAGCAGGCGGTGCTCAGGGCCGACGAAAAGGTGCGCATCGCCTTTTCCCCGACGCTTGGGGGCTTCGCCCCGTGTTCGGCGGAGGTCGAGGCCCATCTCCGCGCCGCCCTCGCGCGGGTCGCCGCAGCGGGTGGCGTGGTCGAGGAGGCCTGCCCCGATCTCCCCGATCTCGACCGCACCTACCGCACCTTGCGGGCGCTGATCTGGGCCAGCGGAACCGGGCGCGCACCCGAGGCCGTGCAGCGCCACTACAAGGCCACGCTGACCCAGAACATCCGGCAGGGGCGCGACTTGACGGTTGATGACGTGGTCGATGCGCAACTTGCGAAATCCGAGCTGTTCGACCGGATGGCCCGGTTCCTTGGCGCTTTCGACGTGCTGGCCTGCCCGGTGGTCGGGCTGATGCCCGGCCCGGTCGAAGAGGAGTTCCCGCGCGTGTTGGATGGCCAGCCGCTGACCGATTACATCGACTGGCTCAAGTTCTCGTTCCTGTCGCCCACGACGGGTCTGCCATCGCTGTCGGTGCCTGTGGGGCTGACCGAGGCGGGCCTGCCCGTCGGGCTCCAGCTGATCGGCCCGCCCCGGGGCGAGGCGCGGCTTTTGCAGGTGGCGCGCGCCATCGAGGTGGCCTGCGGCGGGCCGCTCGGCCCCATCGACCCGGTGATCCGCGACCGCTGAACCCCTTGCGGGCTGGCCCGCTTCGCGGCATCACGGTGGCCGATGTGACGAGCAAGGGAACCGGTCCGATGTATGACAGCAATTACCTCGCCCACAGGCTGCGCCGTGCCTCTGCCGGTCACGAGGAGCGGACCTTCCTGACCCACGCCTCGGATGGGCGCGCGGTCAGCTTCGGCACCTTTTTCCACAATGCCGAACGCATGGCCTCGGCCTTGCGCCGCATGGGGGTGAAGCCCGGCGACCGGGTGGCCGTTCAGGCCCCCAAGACGCAGGAGATGCTGGAGCTTTACCTGGGCTGCGTGCTGGCAGGCGCGGTCTTCCTGCCGCTCAACACCGCCTATACCGCGGGCGAGGTCCGCTACTTCCTGGGCGATGCGACCCCGGCGCTCTTCGTCTGCGACCCCGCCCGCCTGGAGGACCTGACCCCGGTGGCCGAGGCCTGCGGCGTGGCGCAGCTCTGCACCATCGCGGCGGACGGTTCGGGCAGCCTGCGCGCGGCGCGCGACGGCGAGGTGCCGGGCTTCGACCCGGTGCCGCGTGGCCCGCTCGACCTGGCCGCGATCCTTTATACCTCGGGCACGACCGGGCGTTCTAAGGGCGCGATGCTGACCCATCGGGCACTGGCCTCGAACTCGGAAACCCTGCGCGATTACTGGCGCTTTACCGAGCAGGACGTGCTGATCCACGCGCTGCCCATTTTCCACACCCATGGTTTGTTCGTGGCGACCAACATCACCCTCATGGCGGGCGGCTCGTGCATCTTCCTGCCCGGCTTCGATGCCGATGCGATCCTGGCGGCGATGCCCGGGGCCACCGCGTTGATGGGTGTGCCCACCTTCTATACGCGGCTCTTGCAACAGGACGGGCTGGCCGAGGCCGCACGGGGCATGCGGCTCTTCGTGTCGGGGTCGGCCCCCTTGCTGGCGGAAACCCATGACCGCTGGCGCGCGGTGACGGGCCACGCGATCCTCGAACGCTACGGCATGACCGAGACCAACATGAACACCTCCAATCCCTACGAGGGCGACCGGCGCGCGGGCACCGTGGGCTTCCCGCTGCCGGGGGTGGAGCTGAAGGTCTGCGACCCCGAAACCGGCGCTGACCTGCCGCAAGGCGAGATCGGGGTGCTGGAAGTGCGGGGCGACAACGTCTTTGCCGGCTACTGGCAGATGCCGGAGAAGACGGCAGAGGAACTGCGCGCTGACGGGTTCTTCATCACCGGCGACCTGGGGCGGATCGACGAGGACGGATATGTCCATATCGTCGGCCGCGCGAAGGACCTGATCATCTCGGGCGGTTTCAATGTCTATCCCAAGGAAGTCGAAGCCCTGATCGACGACCTGCCCGGCGTCGATGAAAGCGCCGTGATCGGGGTGCCCCATCCCGATTTCGGAGAGGCGGTGGTCGCGGTCGTGGTCGCCCGAACTGGCGCGGAAGTGACTGAGGCCGGGGTGCAGCAGGCGCTGGCCGGGGACCTGGCGAAATTCAAGCAGCCCAAGCGGGTGATCATTTTGCCAGAGCTTCCCCGTAACACGATGGGCAAGGTCCAGAAGGCGGCCTTGCGCCAGGACTATGCAGGGCTGTTCGCATGAAAGAGATCTGCCAGGCGCTCGGCCTGACGGGGGACTGGCAGGAGACGGGGCAGGGCAGCCTGCCCTCCTGCTTCGGGGTCAGCGACCTGGCCTCTGCATCTGTCGCCTCGGTCGGCGAGGGGGCGGCGGCCCTGCGGGCCGCGCTCGGCGGAGGCAAGGCCGAGGTCAGTGTCGACAGGCGGCTCGCCTCGCTCTGGTTTTCCTTCTCCATCGACCCGCAGGGCTGGCAACTGCCGCCAGCATGGGACGACCTCGCCGGCGATTACCGGGCGGCGGATGGCTGGATCAAGCTCCATACCAATGCGCCGCATCACCGGGCGGCAGCGATCCGGGCGCTCGGCTGTGCCGAAACGCGCGAGGATGTCGCCCGGGCCGCGGCCCGTTGGCAGGCGTCCGAGTTGGAGGCGGCCGTTGTCGCCGAGGGCGGCGTTGCCGCCGAGATGCGCAGCATCGCGGCCTGGGGCAGGCACCCGCAGGGTGCCGCCGTGATCGCGGAACCGCTGGTGACGTGGGAGGAGACGCGCCCCGCCACGATCAGCGATTGGGGCGCAACCCCCGACAGGCCACTCAGGGGCCTGCGTGTGCTCGACCTTACGCGCATCCTTGCGGGCCCTGTCGCGACCCGTGCCCTGGCGGGGTTCGGTGCCGATGTCCTGCGCATCGACCCGGTGGACTGGGAGGAGCCGAGCCTTGCGCCGGACGTGACGCTTGGCAAGCACTGTGCCCGGCTGGACCTGCGCACCCCCGAAGGCCGGGCACGGTTTGAAGAGCTGCTGGCCGGCGCCGATCTCTTCGTCAACGGCTACCGTCCCGATGCCTTGGAGCGGCTCGGTCTCGGGGCGGGCTGGCGGGCGCGGGTGGCGCCGCAGGTGATGGAAATCCGGCTCTCGGCCTATGGATGGACTGGGCCTTGGGCGCTGCGGCGGGGCTATGACAGCCTGGTGCAGATGTCGGCGGGGATCGCGGCAGCGGGAATGGACTGGGCGGGGGCAGATCGGCCCACACCTCTTCCAGTTCAGGCGCTCGACCATGCCACGGGCTACCTGATGGCCGGCGCGGCCCTCGCGGCCCTTCGCGATGCGGTTGCCGGGCGCGGATTGCGAAATGCCCGCCTTTCCCTGGCCCGCACGGCAGCGCTGCTGGCGCAGTATCCGGCAGATGACCGCGCCCCTTTCCCCAAGGCAGGAGAGGCGGATTACGCGCAGGCAATCGAAACAACGCCCTGGGGTCCAGCCCGGCGGCTGCGCCCGGCGCTCAGCGTCGCGGGCGTGCCGATCCATTGGGACAGGCCCGCCTGCGAACTGGGAAGCACCGCACCCGCCTGGCCCTGATCACGGCAGATTTCGCTTGATCGACTCACGTCGTCGGGGCCTCATGCGGGTCAGAACCGCCTGAGGGTGACCCCATGCAGCCCATTGCCTACGCCCCCGCGAAAGACGCCATGAACCGGCGCGCGACCGGCTGCGACCTGGTGCCTGCGCTCGGCTGAGTCTCAGCCCGCTCCGCCCGCACCGACACCCGCTCAGGATTTCCAGACATGACAGAGACCGCCCTGCGGCTCGCCACCGATATCGGCGGCACCTTTACCGATACCGTGCTGATGGACGGTTCGGGCCGGGTGCTGGCCTCCAACAAGGTTCTCACCACCCACGACCTGCCGGCAGATGGCGCATACGAGGGCGCGACCCGCGCCCTCGCCGCCGCGGGCAAGGAGCTTGGCGATGTGACCGGCTTCATCCACGGCACCACGCTGGCCACCAATGCGCTTATCGAACGGCGCGGGGCGGTGGTGGCAACGATCACCACCGAAGGCTTCCGCGACATCCTGGAGATCGCCTATGAACGCCGCTACGCCCAATATGACATCAACCTCGAGAAGCCCGATCTGCTGGTGCCACGCACACGTGCCTTTACCGTGCCTGAACGCATGTCGGTGTCTGGGAAGGTGCTGATCCCGCTCGATGAAAGCGCGATGCCGGGCCTACTGGCAGAGCTTGACGAAAGCGGCGCGGATGCGGTCGCGATCTGCCTGCTTCATGCCTATGCCAACCCTGCCCATGAACGCCGCTTGCGCGATCTCATCGGGGCCGCGCGGCCCGGTCTGACGGTATCGCTGTCCAGCGATGTCAGCCCCGAGGCACGGGAATTCGACCGGCTGTCGACCACCGTGGCCAATGCGTATATCCAGCCGATGATGGCCGGCTACCTTGCCGCGTTCGAGGCGCGGTTTCGCGACGCTGGCCTGGCCTGTCCCATCCTGATGATGACGGCGGGCGGCGGCATGTGCACGCTGGACACCGCCGCACGCTTTCCGATCCGGCTCGTGGAGTCGGGGCCGGTGGGCGGCGCGATCCTGGCCGCGCGGATCGCCCGAGAAAATGGATTGCCCGAGGTCCTGTCCTTCGACATGGGCGGAACCACGGCCAAGCTCTGCCTCATCGAAGGCGGAGCGCCGCAGACCTCGCGGGCCTTTGAAATCGCGCGTGCGGCGCGCTTCATCAAGGGCTCGGGCATGCCCGTGCGCATCCCGGTGATCGAGATGATCGAGATCGGGGCGGGGGGTGGCTCGGTCGCTGCGGTGGATCGGCTCGGGCGGCTGACCGTCGGGCCCGAAAGCGCGGGCTCGGATCCGGGGCCCGTGGCCTTCGGACGCGGCGGTGCACACCCCACGGTGACCGATGCCGATGTCGCGCTTGGCTACATCCGGCCAGAGGGCTTTGCCGAGGGGCAGTTCAAGCTGGACCCCGCGGCCGCAACGGCTGCCCTCGCGGCCAGTGTCGGCACGCCCCTTGGCGTGTCACCGGTCGAGGCCGCCGATGGCGTCAGCCGGATCGTCGATGAAAGCATGGCCAGCGCCGCGCGCATGCACGCGGTCGAATGGGGCAAGGACCTGACCCCGCGCACCATGATTGCCTTCGGCGGAAACGGCCCGCTTCACGCAGCCCGGGTGGCGCGTTCGGCGGGTGTGTCGCGCATCCTTGTTCCGGTCAATCCCGGCGTGGGGTCTGCCGTGGGGTTTCTTTATGCGCCCGTCGGGTTCGAGCTGGTGCGCAGCCGTTATGCGCTCCTCTCCTCGCTTGATCTCGGCGCCATCAACGCGCTTTTCACAGAGATCGCGGCCGAGGCCCTGGCGGTGGTGCGTCAGGGTGCCCCCGATGCGCCCGTGTTCACCTCGCGCAGCGCGTTCATGCGCTATCACGGGCAGGGCCACGAGATCGAGATCGCGCTGCCCGACCGAAACCTTGCCGCAGAGGACTTGCCCGCGCTGACCGAGGTCTTCGAGACCGCCTATGCGCGGCAGTTTTCCCGCCCTGTGCCCGGCATGGATATCGAGGTGCTGAACTGGGCCGTAAAGGTGGAAACCGAGGCGTTCCGTCCACGGCCAGTGTCCCCCGATCCCGCCCCGCGCGACTGTCAGCCGGAGCGGCAGGTCACTCTCTTCTGCGATGTGACAGGCCAAGAGCGCAGTGCCGGGCTTGTGGACCGCGCAGAGCTTGCCCCCGGCGATCGTCTGCAAGGCCCCGTGCTGATCGCCGAGCCACAGACCACCACCTTCGTCGCCGCCGATTTCACCGCCCGCGTGGATATGCGGGGCAACCTCGTGCTTGAACGGGAAGGAGCCTGAGCCATGACCGAACTGTCCGTCCCCCGCCTTCAGGTGATGTGGAACCGCCTGCTGGCCGTGGTCGAAGAACAGGGCCAGACGCTGATCCGAGCGGCCTTTTCCCCCATCGTGCGCGAATGCGGCGACATCAGCGCGGGCATATTCGACGAGGATGGCCGGATGCTGGCCCAGGCCGTGACCGGAACGCCGGGCCATATCAACACCATGGCCGAAGCGGTCAAATCCCTGCGGGCGCGCTTCCCGGTCGAGGACATGGCGCCGGGTGACATCTACATGACCAACGACCCCTGGCTTGCCTCGGGCCACCTGAACGACTTCTTGCTGATGATGCCCGTGTTCAAGGCGGGGCGGGTCGTGGGCTATACTTCCTGCACCTCGCATCTGGTCGATCTTGGTGGGCAGGGCATGGGCCCCGAAGGATCCGACATCTTTGACGAGGGGCTGCTGATCCCGCCCTGCAAGCTGGTCGATCGGGGCGAGGTGAACGCGCTCTTGCTTGACATCGTGAAGGCCAACAGCCGTGAACCGATCGCCAACGAGGGCGATATCTACGCGCTCATCGCCTGTTGCGAGGCAGGGGCCGCGCGGCTCGTATCCATGATGGAGGAATATGGGCTAGAACGGCTCGACCCGCTGGCCGATTACATCATCGAAACATCGCGGCGCGGCACGCTGGAGGCCATCGCGGCGCTGGCCCCGGGCACCTACCGCTACGTGCTGCGCGTCGATGGTTACGAAGAGGAACTGGAGCTTCACGCGGCGCTGACGGTCAGCCCAGAGGGCCTGCATCTCGATTTCGCCGGCACCTCGGGCTGTTCGGCAAAAGGCATCAACGTGCCCCTGAATTACGCAACAGCCTATTCGGTCTTCGCCCTGCGCTGCCT
>NZ_CAXREX010000098.1:0-5931 GCF_964229645.1 Nioella sp.
GGCTTCACCGGCAAGCCGAAGCGGTCGGCGATCTGCATCAGCTTCCTGCGCGCGGCCCCCCGGGCCGATTTCAGCCGCGTCAGGGATTCTGACCCCAGCATCACGTTTTCCAGAACCGTCAGGTTGCCCGCCAGCGTGAAATGCTGGTGCACCATACCCACACCCGCCGCGATGGCCGCGCGGGGCAGGCCGGGGGGCAGGTCTTGTCCGAAGACGCGCACCGCGCCCTCGTCGGCGGCGTAATGGCCAAAAAGGATGTTCATCAGCGTTGTCTTGCCAGCCCCGTTTTCCCCCAGAAGCGCCAGGATTTCCCCCTGCTCCAGCGTCAGGGTCACGTCGTCATTCGCGGTCAGGGACCCGAAGCGCTTGGTGATGTTGCGAAGCTCCAGAACCTTGGTCATGCGGGCAAGCCTGCGATTGGGGAGGGAAAGGAAAGGGCGGGCGCGCGGGCCTCGATCATCGCGGCAAGCGACAGCAACGCGAAATCAGCGCCGGGCGGGCCGATCAGCTGCACGCCAAGGGGCAACTCGTCTGCCATGCCGAAGGGCAGGGCCAGTGCGGGCAGCCCCGCGACATTGGCGAGCGCCGCGTTCGGGGCGAATGCCTCCAGCGCGGCCATGTGGGCCTCGGGGTCGCTGCCCGCCAGGTCGAAACGGCCCACGGGCGGCGGGGCAGAGGACAGGACGGGCATCAGAACCGCGTCGGCGGCTGCAAAGAGCTTGCGCGTCCGGTTGGTCAGCCGCGCCAGTTGCCGCGAGGCAGCAAAAAGCATGGTGGCCGGCGTGGCGCGGCCCTCGGCGGCCATGGCGGCGGCAAGGGGCGGCACCCGGTCGTCCGGGATCTTCAGTGCGGCCAGCCACTCGGCCAGCGACACGGAAAGGATGGTGCGGGCGATGGCATGGGCCTCGGCCCCCATCCGGTCGGGCGCGGGGATGTCATGCACCTCGCAGCCCGCGTCACGCAGCGCCTCGGCCGCCTCTTTCGCCGCGTGCACCTGGTCGGGGCCACAGCGCGCGGGCAGGGCAAGGCCGATGCGTGGCCGCTCGGACAGGTGCACCGGGGCAAGCGGCTGGTAGACCGCGCCAAAGGCGGTTTCCACGTCGCGCACGGACCGCGCCAGCACCAGTTCCGAGGCGATCCCCATCAGGTGATTGGCGAAATCCGGCCCGCCGGGTGTTGCCCCGCGCGAAGGCTTGAGCCCCGTCAGGCCGCAACAGGCGGCGGGCACGCGGATCGACCCCGCCGCATCGGTGGCATGGGCGATGGCAACAAGACCGGCGGCCACCGCGGCGGCCGCGCCGCCCGACGACCCGCCGGGGGTGAGGGCGGGGTTCCACGGGTTGCGGGTGGGGGGCAGGCCCTCTGGCTCGCAGCTCAGCGACAGGCCAAAGGGCGGCGTTGCGGTGATCGCGAAAGGGATCAGCCCGGTGCGCCGCAAATCTTGCATCAGGTGGCTGTCGGCCTCTGGCCGCCGCGCCTCTCCCTTGATCGCGGCAGAACCCGCCGCGGGCGGCAGGCCCCTGGCGAATCCGCCAAGGTCTTTCACCGCGAAGGGCACGCCGTGAAAAGGCCCGCGCCGGTCGTGGGGCAGGCTATCTGCCGCCGCTGCGCCCGCGCGGGCCATGTCTTCGTCCAGATGCACCACGGCCCCCAGATCCGCCCGCGCATGGCAGGCGGCAAGAGTTGCGTCCATCACCTCGACGGCAGAGACCTGCCCCCCGGAAATGGCCGCTGCAAGGGCCGTGGCATCGGTCACGCGACAGCCCCCCGGATCAGGCGGGCTCGCTTTCGTCGATCGGCACGTTCCACTCGCCCGAGGCAATCGCGGCCTGCTTGGCCTCCATCGCCGGGATGGCCTCGGCAGGCACTTCGTCGGCCACGTAGATCAGCTCGTTGCCGCCATGGGCCATGAAGGAGTACTCCGTGTAGTCGCGTCCCACGGGGTTGCCTGCCTGGATATCGGCCACGATGGCCGCGATGGTCGGCCCGTAGTTCCAGATCGCGTTGGCAAAGACGGTGCCGGGATAGCGCGGCGTGTAGTCGATGAGCGATCCGATGGCCTTCACGCCGCGTTCCTCAGCGGCATCCGCCGTGCCGATGCGTTCGCCAAAGAGAATGTCGGCGCCTGCGTCGATCTGGGCGATCCCGGCCTCTTTCGCCCGCGCCGGGTCGAACCAGGCCCCGATGAAGCCGTTGAGGAAGGTCGCGTCGGGGTTCACCTCGCTCACCCCCATGCGGAAGGCGTTGATCAGCAGGTTCACCTCGGGGATCGGGTAGCCGCCGACCGACCCGAAGACATTGCTTTCCGACATGTGCCCGGCCAGCATGCCCGCCAGGTAGGCCGCTTCGTGGTTGCGGGTGCCGAAGACGCCGAAATTGTCGCCCTCGGGGCCACCGGACGACCCCATGAGGAAGGCCGTGTCGGGATAGTCGCCCGCCACTTCGCGCGCTTCGCGCTCGACGGCGTAGGATTCGCCCCAGACCAGCTGCGCCCCGCCCTCGGCATATTCGCGCATGGCGCGCGGATAGTCGGTGGGGGCCACGCCTTCGGAGAATTCATACTCGATCAGCCCCGAGGCGGCCGCTTCCTGGAAGGCCAGGTGGATGCGGCTGTTCCAGGCGTTTTCGACCGGCGACATATGCACGCCGGCCACGCGGGTCACGGCCTGGGCATTCACGCGACGGATATAGGCGGGCAGGGCCAGGGTGGCTGCCGCGCCGACCATCAACTGGCGACGGGTGGTGCTGAGTTTCATGGATGGGTCCTCTCTGTTGATGCTTTGGTGTCATGGTTATTGGGGTTTGCCTGCGACGGGCGCGTAATCGGCGGGGTCGAGCGTAGTGGGCCGCCCCGGCAGGGCCAGTTCGGCCAGGCGGGGGCGCGTGCGGGCCAGGACCTTGCCATGCTTGAGCACGGCAAGCCGCGTGGCCTTCATCCGGACTGCTTCGATCGGGTCCTTGGCTTGCAGGACGACCAGGCTGGCCGGACCGCCCTTGCGGATCGTGGGGTCGGGCAGACCCATGGTCCGGGCCCCGTTCTGCGTGACCGAGGTAAAGGCCCATTCCATCGCCTCGCGCGAGGTCATCGGCACCGCGTGCACGCCCATATGCGCCACTTCCAGCATGTCGGCGGAGCCAAGAGAATACCATGGGTCCATCGTGCAATCCTGCCCGAAGGACACGTTGACGCCGGCCGCCCGCAGTTCCGGCACGCGTGTCAGGCCGCGACGGCGGGGGTAGGTGTCGGACCTGCCCTGAAGCGTGATGTTGATGAGCGGATTGGGCACCACGTTCATGCCGCTCTCGGCAATGAGCGGAATGAGCTTCGAGGCATAGTAGTTGTCATAGGAATGCATCGCGGTGACATGGCTGGCCGTGACCCGCCCGCCAAGCCCGAGCCGCGTGGTTTCATAGGCCAGCGTTTCCACGTGGCGCGACATCGGATCGTCGCTCTCGTCGCAATGCAGGTCCAGCATCAGGCCGCGCTCCGCCGCGATTTCCGCCAGCCGCGTGACCGAGCGCGCGCCATCGGCCATAGTGCGTTCGAAATGCGGGATGCCGCCCACCACATCGACCCCCATGTCGAGCGAGCGGATCAGGTTTTCTTCTGCCTTTTCCGCGCGGTAGAGCCCGTCTTGCGGGAAGGCCACCAGTTGTAGGTCGATATAGGGGGCGACCTGTTTGCGCACTTCCAACAGCGCCTCGACCCCCACCAGCGGCGCGGTTGACACGTCCACATGCGAGCGGATCGCCAGAAGCCCCTGGGACACGGCCAGATCGCAATAGCGCAGGGCCCGTTCGATAACGGCCTCGGGCGTCAAGAGCGGCTTCAACTCGCCCCACAGCGCGATGCCTTCCAGAAGCGTGCCCGACACGTTCATGCGCGGCAGGCCAAGGCTCAGCGTCGCGTCCATGTGGAAATGCGGGTCGGTGAAGGGCGGGCAGACCAGCCGGTCCGTGGCGTCGATCTCGTCGCGCGCCTCGGCGTCGATCCGGGGGGCGATATCCGCGATCCGGTCCCCCGCGATGGCGATGTCGACAGGTCCCCGTCCATCGGGCAGGCGTCCCTGTCGAATAATGATGTCGAGCATCCCCCATCTCCATATTTTTGACTACATGGTAAATAAATTTCATTGAGGCCCCAAATGTTTCTTGGAAATTGCCCGACAAATCGGAATCCGACTGTTTTTTTGGCGTTTCTGAGGGGTGATTGCCCGGTTTTGGGTGCCGTAAGGGAAGTGCAGGGCGACCGGACTCCCGGTGCGGAGGCGAATCGCCCGTGGAAAACCTCTTGGGCAGGTCATGTGAATAGGCTATCAATTGTGCCCAGGTTGATCGGGATTGCCTATCATGCTGGACAAGCTGGAAATGTTCATCGCCGTGGCGAAAGAGGCCCATTTCGGCCGGGCCGCGCAAAGCCTGGGGATCACGCAGCCGACGCTGTCGGCGGGCATCAAGCAGCTGGAGGAACAGCTTGGCGTTCAGCTGATCTTCCGGGGCTCGCGCTATGGCGGGCTCACGCCCGAGGGGCAGGGGGCCCTGATCTGGGCGCGCCGGATCGTGGGCGATGCGCGCCAGCTGCGCGAAGAAATGCGCTTTTCGCGGCACGGGCTTGCCGGGCAGCTGCGCATTGCCGTCATTCCCACGGCGCTGACCTGGGCGGGGAAACTCACCACGCGCTTTACCGAGAAACACCCCAACGTGCGGTTCACCATCCTGTCGCGCACCTCGATCGAGATCCTGACGATGATCGAGAATCTCGACGTGGATGCGGGCATTTCCTACCTCGACAACGAACCCACGGGGCGGGTCAGCACCGAGGCGCTCTACGAGGAACGCTACATGCTTGTCTGCCGCGGCGATTCCCCCTTTGCCGGGCGCGACGAGGTGCGCTGGCGCGAGCTGGACGGGCAAAAGCTGTGCCTTCTGACGCCCGACATGCAGAACCGGCGGATCATCAATAAAAACTTCGAGATCGCAGGGGTGCAGCCGCAGGCCATGGTGGAGTCCAATTCCACCGTGGTTCTGGTTGCCAACGTGCTGGAGGGCGGCTTCGTCACGGTTCTGCCCGCCGACATGGCGCGCTTCCTGACCGGCGGCAAACCTCTTGAAATCATTCCGCTTTCCGGGGCGGGTCGGGGGCATTCCGTGGGGCTGGTCGCGCCCTGGCGCGAGCCCCACACCCCCGTGCTGGAAGCCCTGCTGGCCGAAGCCCGGCGCATGTCCGAGCTGCGTCGATAGAGATTTTCTATCGTTTGACGGAAAAACGATATTGAATCGCGAAGGTCGTGCAGGTGAATACGGGCGCGAAACGACCGGAGTCCGTCATGCCCATGCCCCCCTCCCCAAGCACCGAGGATATCGCCGAGATCGTCGCGTCTCAGATGCATCTCGAAGGCCCGCTTCTGCCCATTTTCCACGCCTTGCAGGAGGCCTATGGCTGCGTGCCGCAAAGCGCGCTGCAGGTGATTGCCGATGCGCTGAATATCACCCGCGCCGAGGTGCATGGGGTGATGAGCTTCTACCACGATTTCCGCGAAGTCCCCGCAGGCCGCCATGTGGTCAAGATCTGCCGCGCCGAAGCCTGCCAGGCGGTTGGGGCGGATGCGCTGGCGGCGCGCACGCTGGAAAAACTGGGCACCGAGTGGCACGGCACCACCGCCAATGGCGCGGTGACGATCGAGCCGGTCTATTGCCTCGGGCTTTGTGCCTGCGGGCCCGCCGCGATGGTGGATGACAAGGTGGTGGGCCGCGTCGATGACGCGAAGATGGCGAAACTGCTGGCGGAGGCGGGCGTATGAAGATCTGGGTTCCCCTCGACAGCGCCGCCAAGGCGCTTGGTGCCGATGAGGTGGCCGGGGCCATCGCGTCCGAGGCCGCCGCGCGCGGGCTTGACGTGCAGGTGATCCGCAACGGAAGCCGTGGCATGAT
>NZ_CAXREX010000099.1:0-9138 GCF_964229645.1 Nioella sp.
AAATCGGGCCGCTACGAGGCACAGGGATGACGGCAGGCCGGTCGCTGGAGCTTTACTTCGTCGATGGCAGGCCCGACGGCATGCTGACAGCGGAGGTCTTCAACTGGACCGGCCATGTCCTGCGCATCCCCCGCACCCGGCTGGCCGAGGGGCTGCAGCGGGCGCAGGCGCGCCAGACCGGCGTCTACCTGCTGCTTGGAAGCGATGAGACCGGCCCGCTGGCCTATATCGGCGAGGCCGAGGACATGGCCCGGCGGATCGGTCAGCATGCGAAGGAAAAGGACTGGTGGGAGGTCGCCGTTCTGGTCACCACGGCGGGCGACGCCCTGAACAAGGCCCATATCCGCTACCTCGAAAGCCGCCTTGTCGCCATGGCCCGCGCTGCCGGGGCAACGCGACTGGAGAACGGCAACCAGCCCGCCGGGTCCAGCTTGAACGAAGCCGCGACCGCCAACATGGAAAGCTTCCTCGACACGCTGCACATGGTGTTGCCCGCGATCCGGGTGGACCTTTTCCAGACCGGTCGGCGTAGCACATCGCGGGAAGTGGCGCAGCAGCCCACTGAGGCGCCCAGATTTCACCTCGCTGTGCCGCGCCACGGGGTCGACGCCACGGCGGACCTCGTAGACGGCGAATTGCGCGTGAAGGCCGGATCGGAAGTCAGGCCCGCTTGGGTGGGCGATCCGAAGCATGCCTCGAACTATCGGGAACTGCGGCAGCACCTCGTAGCCCGCGGGATCATCTCCTTATCCGGCGACAGCGCGCGGATGACCGAGGACTATGCTTTTTCTAGCCCCTCTGCGGCTGCGGCGGTCGTTACCGGTCGTTCTGCCAACGGGCGCACGTCTTGGAAGCTCCCTGATGGCCGCACCTATGCCGACTGGGAAGCGGCCCAGATCGAAGGAGCCACCGAATGATCACCGTCGACGAGGCTCTGGCCCATTGCCTTGCGCTGGCCGAGCCGCTGGATAGCGAGCACGTGCCGCTGGCCGAGGCCGCAGGCCGGGTTCTGTCGCGCAGCGTTGCGGCGCGGCGCGACCAGCCGCCCTTCGCCTCGTCCGCGATGGACGGCTACGCGGTGACGGCCGAGGCCCCCCGGACCGGGGACCGTTTCACGGTGGTGGGTGAAGCGGCTGCGGGCCATGGCTGGGACGGCAGGCTGCATGACGGGGAGGCCCTGCGCATCTTCACCGGCGCGCCCCTTCCCGCGGGCGCCACGCGCGTCATCATCCAGGAAGACGTGACGCGAGAGGGAGACGTCATCACCCTTGGCGATCGGCTCGACCACCAGACCAATATCCGCCCCGCCGGCAGCGACTTTCGCAAGGGCCAGACGCTCGACGCGCCGCGCGTGCTGCGCCCTGCCGACGTGGCGCTGGCGGCCTCGATGAACCAGCCCGCCCTGCCCGTCGCGCGCAAACCTGTGGTCGCGATCATCGCCACCGGGGACGAACTGGTGCAGCCGGGCGAAGACCCGCGCGCGGACCAGATCGTCGCCTCCAATTCCTACGGCATCAAGGGCATGGCCGAGGCCGCCGGGGCCCATGCGCGGCTCTTGCCCATTGCCCGCGACCGGGTGGAGAGCCTGGCCACTGTCTTCGGGCTTGCGGCGGATGCCGACATCATCGTGACCATCGGCGGGGCCTCCGTGGGCGATCACGACCTGGTGGGCCAGGTCGCCCTGGCCAGCGGGATGGAGCGCAGTTTCTACAAGGTGGCGCTTAGGCCCGGCAAACCGCTGATGGCCGGGCGCATGGGGGCAGCTGCGCTTCTGGGTCTGCCCGGCAACCCGGTATCCTCGATGGTCTGCGCGCAGATCTTCCTGGTGCCGATGATCCGCGCCATGCTTGGCCTGGGCAAGGCCCCCGCCCCGCGCGAGACCGCCGAACTGGCGGTGGACCTGCCCGAAAACGGCCCGCGGGAACATTACATGCGCGCGACGCTTGATACGGGCGGGCGCTACCCGCGCGTGACCCCGGGCGAGCGGCAGGATTCCTCGCTGCTGACCGTGCTGGCCCATGCCGATGCGCTGATGATCCGGCCCGCGGGGCAAGGCCCGCTCAAGGCAGGTGCCCTTGTGGAATTCTTGCGGCTCTAGACCGCCGGGATTGACACGAAGGGGGAACGGCAGTAGAACATTCCCCGAACAGATGCGATTTTCCGTAAGGGGAGGCCCGAGATGCTGACCAAGAAGCAGCTGGACCTGTTGGAGCTTATTCACCGCCGCATGCAGCGCGATGGCGTGCCGCCGTCCTTCGACGAGATGAAGGATGCGCTGGACCTCCGGTCGAAGTCGGGCATCCACCGACTGATCACGGCGCTTGAGGAACGGGGTTTCATCCGCAGGCTGGCGCACCGGGCCCGCGCGATCGAGATCGTGAAACTGCCCGAAAGCCTGGAAGCCAAGCTTGGCGGCTTTACCCCCCGCGTGATCGAGGGCAGCCGCGCCGACCCGCCGCGCGATGCCCAGCCCGTTACCGCCGCCGCCGCGATGGACCTGCCCGTGATGGGCCGCATCGCCGCCGGCACGCCGATCGAGGCGATCAGCGAAGTGTCCACCCACGTCGCGGTGCCCCATCAGATGCTGACCACCGGCAAAAGCCACTACGCGCTGGAGGTGAAGGGCGACTCGATGATCGAGGCCGGGATCAACGAAGGCGATATCGTGGTGATCGAGGAAGGCTCGACCGCCGATAACGGCGATATCGTCGTGGCCCTGGTCGAAGGCTACGAAGCAACGCTCAAGCGCTTCCGCAAGAAGGGCAACATGATCGCGCTGGAAGCCGCGAACCCCGCCTACCAGACACGCATGCTGCGCGAGGACCAAGTGAAGGTTCAGGGCAAGCTGGTCGGCCTGATCCGCACCTATTGATCAGGCACCCAGGGCCTTTGGCCCTGCGCCGCCCGGGCTGTCAGGATCCGCATCCCCCCACTTTGCGGGAACAGGGCAAGCGCCCCGGTCTGGCGCAGCAGGGCAGGCCCGATCAGGCGGCACCGGCCATCGTCCGGGGCCAGCAATGCCCCCGACAGGATGTCGTCGGACATTGGCGCTGACAGACTTGCCGCCTCTGGTGGCTCGTCGGATGTGATGACCCAGTCGTACATCGCGCAAGCCCGCGCGAAATCCGCTTGCCCGCGACGCCCGGTTCCGTGCCACAGGCTCGTCCCTGCCAGAACGATCCCCCGGCCCGCCCCGTCTTCCTGCCAGCCGGTCCGCCCTGCCGCAGCAGCCTGGCCGGAGCCGTCGCCATCGTTTTCCAGCCAGATGCGGGCGACAAACCCGTCCCCCCTCGGACGGCTGAGCGCACGGCCCCCTGGTCCCATGACCCCCACCAGCCCGCCCGAGGGCGAAACCAGCACGGCGGGCCTGTCCGCAGCGGTCCACAGCGCAATCCCCATCACCACGGGCACGACCCCGATCCAGCGTCCCCGTCCCTGCCACAGGATCACGGCGAGCGCCCCAAGCGCCACAAGCGGCAGCACCGCGCCGGGCGGCGCCACGACCTGCTGCACCGCGCCTTCCATCCGGGCCACGCGCTCAGCGACGGCCAGGATCCAGGTCAGCCCTGTCTCCATCACCGTCAGGGCAATCCAGTCAAGACCAAGCGGCCAGAGCAGCCCAGCAACCACCGCCGCCGGAATGACCAGGCTGCCCATCACCGGCACGGTCAGCAGATTGGCCACCAGCCCGTAGACCGCCCACATGTTGAAATGCGCCGCCGCGAATGGGGCCGTGGCCAGCCCGGCCACCGCCGACGACAGCACAAGCCCGCTCACCCCCCGGCTCCAGCGCGGCCAGGCGGCCAGCCAGCCCAGGTTCTTGACGGCGTTGAACACGGCCACCAGCGCCGTGGTGGCGGCGAAACTCATCTGGAAGCCCGGCCCAAGGAGGGATTCCGGCCTGTGCGCCAGCACGATCAGGGCAGCAATAGCGACCGAGCGTAGCGTGATCGCGCGGCGGTCCAGCAGCACGGCCAGGAACATGACCGCCACCTGGATGAAGGCCCGTTCCGTGGCCACATTGCCCCCGGCAAGCGCCAGGTAGAAAGCCCCGGTCATCAATGCGCCGACAGCGGCGACCTTCTTGGTCGGCACGCGCAGGGCCAAAGGCGCGATCAGCGCCAGCCCGCCCCGCAGCACAAGGAAGACGAAGCCGGTCAGCAGCCCCATATGCAGACCGGAAATGGCCAGCAGATGCGCGATATTCGTCCGGCGCAGGTTCTCGAGCGTCTCGGCATGAATGCCCGACCGATCCCCCGTCAGAACGGCGGCGGCAAAGGCCCCTGCCTCGCCCCCGATGCGGTCTCGGATCGCCTGCGACAGGCGCATGCGCAGCCCGGCAAGCGGCAAGTCCCCCGCCGGGCGCGGGACCATGACCAGCGCGGGGCTTCTCGTATAGCCCACGGCCCCGATCCCCAGGAACCAGGCGTGGCGCTGGAAGTCGAAACCGCCCGGTTCCGCCGGACCTTCTGGCGGTGACAGGTGCCCCGTCATCGCCACCCGCTCTCCCGGCACGGGATGGAAATGGCCCTGTTCCCCATGAAGCGACACCCGCACCCGGCGCGGCACCCGCTCGGGTGCGGTTCTGGCCAGCACCACCCGGTCGAGGGTCAGGCGCAGCACGTCCGAGGCGGATCGGTCAACCGCGATCAGCCGCCCCTCGATGGGGCCGTAATAGCGAAACTCCAGCACCGGCCCCGCCACGAGCTGCGTGCGCAGCCCCGCCGCGCAAAAGCCAAGCGCCAGCAGCAGCAGTGCTGTCGCAAGCGGCCCCAGGCTCTCACGCCGCCACCGCGCGAGGATCGCGGCCAGGAGGGCCGCCCCCGCCACCCCGGCCCAGGTTCCGCGCCCCGGTTCTGCGGACAGCGCGAAATAGGTCCCGACCCCCAGGCCGAAGAGCACCGGCGCCCAGGGCAACAGAAACCCCCGCTGCCGCTGCTGCACCGCATCGAGCGCCTGCACAAGTCGCACCCTTGCCACCCTTCCCGGCCTTGCCTAAACCACTGCCAACCAAGACTGCGGCCACATGGTTGCCAAAGAGTTAACGCCAAGGCGCTGCCGAGACGCCCTCGAAAGGAATGCCGATGACCTCGAATGTCGTGACCCGCTTCGCCCCCTCGCCCACGGGCTTCCTGCATATCGGGGGCGCGCGCACCGCGCTCTTCAACTGGCTCTATGCCCGTGGCCGCGGCGGCACCTTCCTTCTGCGCATCGAGGATACCGACCGCGAACGCTCCACCCCCGAGGCGACCCAGGCCATCCTGAACGGTCTGACCTGGCTCGGGCTCGACTGGGACGGCGAACCGATCAGCCAGTTTGCCCGCCGCGACCGCCACGCCGAGGTCGCGCGCGAGATGCTGGCCCGGGGCCACGCCTACAAGTGCTTCTCCACGCAAGAGGACATCCAGGCCTTCCGCGATGCAGCCCGCGCCGAGGGCCGCTCGACCCTCTTCCTCAGCCCCTGGCGCGACGTGGCCGAGGCCGACCACCCCGACCTTCCCTTCGTGATCCGGCTGAAGGCCCCACGCGAGGGCGTGACCGTGATTCATGACGAGGTGCAGGGCGACGTGACGATCCGCAACGACCAGCTCGACGACATGATCCTGCTGCGCTCGGATGGCACGCCCACATACATGCATGCGGTTGTGGTCGACGATCACGACATGGGCGTCACCCACGTGATCCGGGGCGACGATCACCTCAACAACGCCGCGCGCCAGGCCCAGATCTACCACGCCATGGGCTGGGCAGAGCCGGTCTGGGCGCATATCCCGCTGATCCACGGCCCCGACGGCAAGAAACTGTCCAAGCGCCACGGCGCGCTCGGGGTCGAGGAATATGCCGCCATGGGCTATCCGCCGGCCGCCATGCGCAACTACCTGGCCCGGCTCGGCTGGTCCCATGGCGATGACGAGCTTTTTTCCGATGAACAGGCCAAGGAATGGTTTGACCTCAAGGGAATCGGCAAATCCCCGGCCCGGCTCGATTTCAAGAAGCTCGAACATGTGGCCAGCCACCATATCGGGGCCATGGACGATAACGCGCTTGTCGCCGAAATCGAGCGATTTCTCGTTGCCGCGCAGCAACCCGCCCTTTCGCAGTCGCAGAAAGATGGGCTTGCCGCTGCGATGTATTGCCTCAAGGACCGCGCCCGGTCTTTGCCGCAACTCCTTGAAAAAGCGCACTTTGTCCTGACATCGCGTCCAATTGACCTCGATGAGAAGTCCGCCGCCGCCCTGGATGATGTATTCCGTGGTATACTGGCAGAATTGACGCCGCAGTTGCAAAATGCTAGCTGGACACGCGACACGCTTGAGGCGATTGTTTCGGAAGTGGCCGAGCGCCACGATCTGAAATTGGGCAAGCTCGCGCCGGTCCTTCGGGCCGCGATCGCAGGCCGCGCAGTCAGCCCGAGCGTTTTCGACATGATGCTCGTCATCGGACGCGACGAAACCGTCGCCCGGCTGGCGGATGCTGCAGCCACCTGACTGGGAGAGGTCACAGGCTGCCTGCGAACTTGAGGGCCCGGGCAACCGGTCCCGGGACTTCCGCCGGACCTCGTCCGGCGGCCTTATTGAAGAGGGACTCATATGGCAGACAGCAAGACCGCGACGCTCACCTTCGACAACAAGAGCTTCGAACTGCCGATTCATTCGCCCACCGCGGGCCCGGATGTGATCGACATCACCAAGCTCTACGGTCAGGCTGGCGTCTTCACGCATGACCCAGGGTTCACTTCCACCTCGGCCTGCGAATCCACCATCACCTATATCGACGGTGACGAGGGCATCCTGCTGCATCGTGGCTACCCGATCGACCAGCTGGCCGAGAAGTCGCATTACCTCGAAGTCTGCTACCTGCTGCTCTACGGCGAACTGCCGACCGCCGCGCAACTGGAAGATTTCGAGAACCGCGTGACCCGTCACACGATGGTGCACGAGCAGATGCACAACTTCTTCCGTGGCTTCCGCCGCGACGCCCATCCCATGGCCACCATGGTGGGCGTGGTCGGGGCCATGTCGGCCTTCTACCACGACTCGACCGACATCTCGGACCCGTGGCAGCGCGAAGTGGCGTCGATCCGGCTGATTGCCAAGCTGCCCACCATCGCCGCGATGGCCTACAAATACTCGATCGGCCAGCCCTTCGTGTATCCGCGCAACGACCTCGACTACGCGTCGAACTTCCTGCGCATGTGCTTCGCGGTTCCGGCCGAGGAATACATCCCCGATCCGATCCTGAGCCGCGCGATGGACCGTATCTTCACGCTCCACGCCGATCACGAGCAGAACGCCTCGACCTCGACCGTCCGCCTCGCGGGCTCCTCGGGGGCCAACCCCTTCGCCTGTATCGCCGCCGGCATCGCCTGCCTCTGGGGCCCCGCCCATGGCGGCGCCAACCAGGCCTGCCTGGAGATGCTCAAGGAAATCGGATCGGTCGACCGCATCCCCGAATACATCGCCCGCGCGAAGGACAAGAACGACCCCTTCCGCCTGATGGGCTTCGGCCACCGGGTCTACAAGAACTTCGACCCGCGCGCGACGGTGATGAAGAAGTCGGCCGACGAGGTGCTGGATCTTCTGGGCGTGGAAAACAACCCGCTTCTCCAGGTCGCCAAGGAACTGGAGCGCATCGCGCTGGAAGACGCGTATTTCGCCGAGAAGAAACTCTTCCCGAATGTCGACTTCTACTCGGGCATCATCCTCGAAGCGATGGGCTTCCCCACCTCGATGTTCACGCCGATCTTCGCCCTGTCGCGGACCGTGGGCTGGATTTCCCAGTGGAAGGAAATGATCGCAGACCCGAAAGGCAAGATCGGTCGCCCGCGCCAGCTCTATACCGGCGCCCCCTTCCGCGATTACGTGGATATCGAGAACCGCTGATCGCGCTCGATGACAAGCTTTCGAAGGCCGTCCTCATCCCGGGGCGGCCTTCTTGCTTAAGAGCCCCTTGTCGCGCGCCCGTTAACCTTAACGCGCGCCTGCCCCTTCTTCTTTGCCCAAATACCCCCGCCGGAGGCGTTGCAAAGCGCGCATCCGCCGATACTCTGCTGCCACGCGCAGAACAGGAGCCCCCATGCCCCGCAAGATCATCATCGACACCGATCCCGGCCAGGACGACGCCGTCGCGATCCTGCTGGCCCTGGCCAGCCCCGAGGACCTGGAGGTTCTGGGGATCACCGCCGTCGCCGGAAACGTGCCCCTGGCGCTGACGGCCAAGAATGCCCGCAAGGTCTGCGAAGTGGCAGGACGGCCCGACGTGAAAGTCTATGCAGGCTGCGACCGCCCGCTGGCCCATACGCTGGTGACTGCCGAACATGTCCACGGCAAGACCGGGCTCGACGGCCCGGATCTGCCAGAGCCCGAGATGCCGCTTCAGCAGGGGCACGCGGTCGATTTTCTCATCGACACCCTGCGCGCCGAGCCTGCGGGCACGGTCACGCTCTGCCCGCTCGGGCCGCTCACCAATATCGCGACCGCGCTGCAAAAGGCCCCCGACATCGTGGGCCGCGTGCGCGAAATCGTGTTGATGGGCGGGGCCTATTTCCAGGTGGGCAACATCACGCCCGCCGCCGAGTTCAACATTTACGTCGACCCGGAAGCTGCTGAAATTGTTTTCAAATCGGGCATTCCCATCGTGGTGATGCCCCTCGATGTCACGCATAAGGCGCTGGTCACCGCCCCGCGCAACGAGGCCTTCCGGCACCTGGGCACGGAACCGGGCCGTATCGTTGCCGAATGGACCGACTTCTTCGAACGGTTCGACAAGGAAAAATACGGCTCGGCCGGGGCGCCGCTCCATGACCCAACGGTCATCGCCTACCTGCTGAAACCCGATCTTTTCCGGGGCCGCCACATCAATGTGGAAATCGAAACGGGCTCCGCGCTCACCCGTGGCATGACCGTTGCCGACTGGTGGCGCGTCACCGACCGCGCGCCCAATGCGCTCTTCATGGGCGATATCGACGCCGACGGGTTCTTTGCCCTGCTGACCGAGCGGATTGCCCGGCTGTGAGCCTGCGCCTTGCCTGCGCGGATGACCTGCCCGTGCTCCTGCCGCTGGTGGCGGCCTATCACGCCCATGAGGGCATCTCCGCCCGCCCCAAGGCGGCCCTTGACCACACGCTGCGCGGCCTTC
>NZ_CAXREX010000100.1:0-3832 GCF_964229645.1 Nioella sp.
ATATCAACGCCGGCCTGCCCGAAGCCTCCGCCGCCTGGGGCATCAACCAGGTCTGTGGCTCGGGCCTGCGCGCCGTGGCGCTTGCCGCCCAGCACATCCAGCTTGGCGATGCGGACATCGTGGCCGCCGGTGGCCAGGAAAGCATGTCCCTGTCGACCCACGTCGCGCACCTGCGCGCCGGTCACAAGATGGGCGACGTCAAATACATCGATTCGATGATCAAGGACGGCCTCTGGGATGCGTTCAACGGCTATCACATGGGTCAGACCGCTGAAAACGTTGCCGAAAAATGGCAGATCAGCCGTGACCAGCAGGACGAATTCGCCCTCGCCTCGCAGAACAAGGCCGAAACCGCGCAAAAGGCCGGCAAGTTCGCCGATGAAATCGTCCCCTTCGTTGTGAAGACCCGCAAGGGCGAAACCGTCGTCGATCAGGATGAATACATCCGCCACGGTGCCACGATCGAAGCGATGCAGAAACTGCGCCCCGCCTTCGTCAAGGACGGCACGGTGACCGCCGCCAACGCCTCGGGCATCAACGACGGGGCCGCCGGTGCCCTGCTGATGACCGCCGAGAACGCGGAAAAGCGGGGCATCACCCCGCTGGCGCGCATCGTCTCTTACGCCACCGCGGGCCTGGATCCGTCGATCATGGGCGTCGGCCCGATCTACGCATCGCGCAAGGCGTTGGAGAAAGCCGGCTGGAAACCCGAGGACCTTGACCTGGTCGAGGCCAACGAAGCCTTCGCCGCCCAGGCCTGCGCCGTGAACAAGGACATGGGCTGGGATCCGTCGATCGTGAACGTGAACGGCGGTGCCATCGCCATCGGTCACCCGATCGGGGCCTCGGGCGCGCGCGTTCTGACCACGCTTCTGTTCGAAATGCAGCGCCGCGGCGCGAAAAAAGGTCTCGCGACCCTGTGCATCGGCGGCGGCATGGGTGTGGCCATGTGCCTCGAACGCCCGTAATTCGGGCAAAACGGCGTACATACGCCTGCGAAGGGTGCCCATTCGGGCACCCTTATTTGTTTTTACATTCCGTATGGTAAGCCGGGAGGGCGACGAAGGTCGAAGACCGAGTCGCATAGATTCATCGCGCAATAATGTTGCGCAACCAATACCAAATAGGTAACAGGATTACCAAAGCCTTAAACACCCAGGAGGAATCATGGCACGTACGGCACTGGTCACCGGAGGATCGCGCGGAATCGGCGCAGCAATCTCCAAAGCACTGCAGAACGAAGGATACACGGTGGCCGCCACCTATGCCGGGAACGACGAGGCCGCGGCCAAGTTCACCGAGGAAACCGGCATCAAGACCTACAAGTGGAACGCCGCCGACTACGACGCCTCCAAAGAAGGTATCGCCAAGGTCGAGGCCGAGCTGGGCCCGATCGACGTGGTCGTCGCCAATGCCGGCATCACCCGCGACGCCCCCTTCCACAAGATGACCCCGCAGCAGTGGAAAGAGGTCGTCGACACCAACCTGACCGGTGTCTTCAACACCGTGCACCCGGTCTGGCCCGGCATGCGCGAACGCGGCTTTGGCCGGATCGTCGTGATTTCGTCGATCAACGGTCAGAAGGGCCAGTTCGGTCAGGTGAACTATGCCGCGACCAAGGCGGGTGACCTGGGCATCGTGAAATCCCTGGCGCAGGAAGGCGCGGCCAAGGGCATCACCGCCAACGCGATCTGCCCCGGCTACATCGCCACCGACATGGTCATGGCCGTGCCCGAGAAGGTGCGCGAAGCCATCATCGGTCAGATCCCCACGGGCCGCCTGGGCGAGCCCGAAGAAATCGCCCGCTGCGTGGTCTTCCTGGCATCGGACGACGCCGGTTTCGTCAACGGCTCGACTATCACGGCAAACGGCGGTCAGTTCTTCGTCTGATCCACGCAGAAACCCGCGCGGAGGCCTGTAAGGGCCGACAAGCAGACCCCGGGGCCGGTGCATTGCACCGGCCCCTTTCGCATTCCGACCGCTGGACCGATTGACCCGGGCCACCATCCGGGCCATGCCATGGCGATGACCAAGACACGCGCCACCGCCATCGGTTTCACCGCCATCCTGCTCTGGGCCCTGCTGGCCCTTTTCACCGTGGGCAGCGCTCCGGTGCCGCCCCTGCAGCTGAACGCCATGTGCTTTGCCGTCGGCGGCACGCTCGGGCTGATCTGGACCGTGGCGACCGGCCAGCTGAAGACCCTGACGCGCATCCCCCTGCCGGCCCTCGCGCTCGGCACCATCGGGCTTTTTGGCTACCACGCGCTGTATTTCGCGGCGCTGCGCAATGCGCCCCCAGCCCAAGCCGGGCTGATCGCCTATCTCTGGCCCCTGCTGATCGTGCTCTTCTCGGGCCTCCTGCCGGGCGAGACGTTGCGCGGCGGGCACCTGATCGGCGCGCTGGCCGGGTTCTTCGGCGCAGCACTGATCATCGGCGGGGTCAGCGGGCTGTCTGCCGATCACCTGACCGGATACGCGCTGGCGCTGGCCTGCGCGCTGACCTGGTCGGGCTATTCGGTGCTTTCGCGCCGCTTCGGGGCGGTGCCGACTAGTGCTGTGACGACCTTCTGCCTGCTGACAGCCGCCCTGTCGGCGCTGCTGCACATTGCGCTGGAAGACACCGTCGCGCCGAACGGCACGATCGGCTGGCTGTCGATCCTGGCGCTTGGCCTCGGCCCCGTGGGCCTGGCCTTCTATACCTGGGATATCGGGGTGAAACGCGGCGACATTCAGATCCTGGGCGTGGCCTCTTACGCGGCCCCGCTGCTGTCGACGCTGGTTCTGGTGGCGACGGGCATCGCCGAACCGACGGCCCGTCTGGCCATGGCGACACTTCTGATTACAGGTGGCGCGGCGCTTGCAGCGCGCGCCAGCCTGCGTAAGCGTTAAGGACCGGGAACAACACGGCCAGAGCGCCCCGGCGAAACGGCGGCCAGGGGCCGCCGAGGATGCACCTTCAGTGCATGGCTAGACGGCTGATTTCCTCTTTCAGGCGCAGCTTTTCCTTTTTCATCTGTTTGATTTCCAGGGTCGAAACCCCGGGCGACCGCTGTGCCGTTTCCACAGCGACCGAGAGGGATGCATGTTTCTTCTTCAGTTCTTCCAGGTGGGAACTCAAGCTCATTCGTGTCTCCTCTCTGTTGGGTACGGATCCGAGTGGACCACAGTTTTACAATTCTGTCACGCTGCGCCTGCAACCTTCCGCCGACGAGGTTAAGAAAAGGTAAATCCAGATTACATCTCTAGCGCGGCTGCCGCGCCAAGAATGTTAGCGGCATCAGGGGTATAGTCCGTGCCATCCCGTTCGTGCCGCAGCCCGTCGTGCACCACCAGCCCATGGGCCAGACGAAAGGCCGCCCGCCCCTCTTTCCGGCCCTGCACCAGGCACAGCTGCGATTCACGCCCTTGCCGGGGAATCAGCGGCTTGACCACCAGCGACCCAAGACAGGCCTGAAAGGCCGACAATAGATCCGGAAGCCGTTCGGTCCGATGCACGAAGGTGACCGTGCCGCGCGGCTTGCAGCGGCGCGCGGCGGCGGCAACCCAGGCGGCAAGCGGGGTTTCTTCACCCATGGCGGCCTCGCGCGCGGCGTGATCGGCCCGCACCGACTGATCCCGCCGGAAATAGGGCGGGTTCGCTAGAACGTGATCAAAGGACATTTGCCGCAGCGCAGCGGGCATCGCGGCCAAGTCGCCCTCGAAGATGCTGAAATCCTGCGCGTTTTCCTGCGCATTTTGTCGCGCCAGATCGGCATATCCGGGTTCACGCTCCAACCCGGCCAGCCGAAGGCCAGGCACCCGCGCGCCCAGACACAGCGCCGCCGCGCCAACG
>NZ_CAXREX010000101.1:0-20185 GCF_964229645.1 Nioella sp.
ATCAGAACGAAGGGGTGTTGGGTCAGCAGCACCGCCACCCGGTCCCCGCGCGTGATGCCCTGCGCAGCCAGCGCCACCGCCAGCCCGTCCGAGGCGCGCTTGACCTGGCCATAGGTCCAAGCCTGCCGCGATCCGTCCGCGCCCACATGGATGATCGCCACCTGATCGGGGCGTTCCCGCGCCCAGCTATCGCAGCAAAGCTCGGCGATGTTCATTTTCTCGGGAATGCTCCAGCGAAAGCTGTCCTGAAGCGTCTGCCACCGGGCCTCGGCCCGGAAAATCTGCCTGTTCATGTCAGCCGCCGGCGATGACGGTCAGCGTGGCCAGATCCGTCAGGCCAAGCCCCAGGGCCTGCATGGCCGCGACCGAGATCCGGCTGCCAGAACCCGCCGCCCCGCCACTCGGGATCAGGGTCACGTCGATCCGGTTGCCGTTCTCGGCAACAAGGGTGCCCGCTGTCTCGGCCGAGACCAGCGGCGTTTCCAGCCAGAGGCCGGGCCGCGTGGGGTCTCCAAGGCTCGCGATGGTGGTTCCCAGGCTGCCCGAGGCGGCGCTCGGCGCCGGGGCCTCGGCCTCTTCCCCTGTGGCCGCCTCGACCGCCTCCTCCTCTGCCACCTCTTCGGCAACAGCGGGCGGCGGCACGTCGCTGGCATCATTGCCACGGAAGCGATCCATGAAGCCAAGGGGGCGGAAGCCGCTGTCGCAACCGGCGACGGCAAGCACGAGCGAAAGGGCCAGAAGGGCGCGAAGCGATTGGGTCATGGGTGGAATCCTAGGCGCAAATTTCGCCCCTATCAACGCTTGCCGCGCCAGCCCGCGCAAACTACGTTCTGACCATGAACACGCCCGCCCCCCTGATAGATCCCTTCGCCCGCGCCATCAGCTACCTGCGCGTGTCGGTCACGGACCGCTGCGATTTCCGCTGCGTCTACTGCATGGCCGAGAACATGACCTTCCTGCCGAAGAAAGAGCTTCTGACGCTGGAGGAACTTGACCGGATGTGTTCGACCTTCATCCGGCTCGGCGTGAAGAAGCTGCGCATCACCGGGGGCGAACCCCTGGTGCGCAAGGGGATCATGACCTTCTTCAATGCGATGACCCGGCACCTGGAAAGCGGCGCGCTGGACGAGTTGACGCTGACCACCAATGGCAGCCAGCTGGCCCGCTTCGCCGATCAGCTTTATGCGGCGGGCGTGCGGCGGGTGAATGTCTCGCTCGACACGCTCGACGACAGGAAATTCGCCGACATCACCCGGTGGGGCCGCCTGCCGCAGGTGCTGCAAGGTATCGACGCGGCCCAGAAGGCGGGCCTGCGCATCAAGATCAACGCGGTGGCGCTGAAGGGCTTCAACGAGGATGAGCTGTTCACCATCCAGGACTGGTGCGCCTCGCGCGACATGGACCTGACCTGGATCGAGGTGATGCCCATGGGCGATCTCGGCAACGAGGACCGGCTGGACCAATACTGGAGCCTCAAGGACCTGCGCGCGCGCCTGGCCGAACGCTTCACGCTGACCGACCTGGCCGAGCGCAGCGGCGGCCCCGCCCGCTACGTCAAGATCGAAGAGACCGGCCAGAAGATCGGCTTCATCACGCCGCTCACGCATAATTTCTGCGAAAGCTGCAACCGCGTGCGCCTGACCTGCACGGGCGAGCTTTACATGTGCCTTGGGCAGGAAGACATGGCCGACCTGCGCGCGCCCCTGCGCGCGTCACAGGACAATGCCGTTCTGGAAGAGGCCATTCGCGCGGCCATCGCGCTCAAGCCCAAGGGCCATGATTTCGACTATTCGCGGCAGGAGGTGGCGGGGCAAATGACCCGCCACATGAGCCACACGGGCGGCTGATCAGCCCGGCTTGCGCGCGATGAGGTCGATCAGGGCAGATCGCCCGGAATGACCTTTTCCCTCTGAAATGTCGCGTTCATAGGCCTCCAGCCGTTCGATCTGCCAGTCCCCGAAACCCGTGCGCAGGATCTCGGGCGTGTACATATGCGCCGGGTCGCCCGGCCCGCCGGTGCCAAGCGCCACCTGCTCGGGCGTGTAGCCATGCAGCATCAGGACCCCGCCGGGGGCAACCGCGCGCCTCAGATCGTCGAATTGCTGCACCCGTGCAGCGGGGTTGGCGAACTGGATGAAGATCGCGCTGACCAGGTCGTATTGCCCTTCGGTCCAGTCCCACTCCTCCCATGTCGAGACGTGGAAATCGACCACGACCCCTTTGGCTGCGGCCAGCGCGCGGGCCCGCGCGACCGCCGTGGGGGCCATGTCGAAGGCCGAGACCTCCAGCCCTTTCTCTGCAAGGAAAACGGAATTTCGCCCCTCGCCATCGGCCACCGACAAGGCCCGAAGGCCGGGCGTCAGCCAGCGGGCATTGTCGGCCAGGAAGGCTGCGGGGGCGACCCCGAACAGGTAGTCGCCCGCCGCGCGGTAGCGGTCTTCCCACATACGCGTCAGGCTGCCGGCATGCGACGCTCGACGATCTCGGCCCACCAGCTGCACCCGGCCGGAATCGTCTCGTCGTTGAAGTTGTATTCGGGGTGATGGACCGAGGCGCTGTCGCCATTGCCCACGAGGATATAGGCGCCGGGACGCTCTTCCAGCATGAAGGCGAAATCCTCGCCCCCCATGACCAGCGGCGCCTCTTCACAATCGCCCGACACGGCCTTGGCCACTTCCACGGCAAACTCGGTCTGCTCGGGATGGTTGACCATGACCGGGTAATTGCGCTGGTAGCGCACCTCGGCGCTGCCGCCCATGGCGGCGCAGACCTGCTCGGCAATCGCGGTCAGCCGCGACTCCGCAAGATCGCGCATTTCGGGCGACATGGTGCGCACGGTCCCCTTCAGATGCACGCTTTGCGGGATCACGTTGAACGCCTTCGAACTGCTCTCGATCGAGGTGACCGAGACCACGATGTTTTCCACCGGGTCGGCGTTGCGGCTGGCGATGGTCTGCAACATGGTCACCACCTGGGCCGCCGTCACGGTCGGATCGATGGTTTCCTGCGGCTTCGCCCCGTGGCCGCCGCGCCCGTTCACGGTGACCTCGAACACGTCCGTGGCCGCGAAGAAAGCCCCTGACCGGATCGCGAAACTGCCCACGGGTTTGCCGGGCCAGTTATGCATTCCGTAGACCTCCTGGATGTTCCAGCGGTCCATCATGCCGTCGTCGCACATCTCCTTGCCGCCGCCGCCGCCTTCTTCGGCAGGCTGGAAGATGACCACAACATTGCCATCGAAATTGCGCGTCTCAGCGAGGTATTTCGCAGCCCCCAGCAACATCGCCGTGTGCCCGTCATGACCGCAGGCATGCATGGCATTGGGCGTCTTCGAGGCATAGGGCAGCCCGGTTTCCTCGTTCATCGGCAGCGCATCCATGTCGGCGCGCAGACCGATTACCTTGCCGCTGCTGTCGGATTTGCCCTTGATGACACCGACAACGCCGGTGCGCCCGATGCCGGTCACGATCTCGTCGCAGCCGAATTCCTTAAGCTTCTCGGCCACGAGGGCAGAGGTCCGGTGGGTTTCGAACAGGATTTCGGGATTCTCATGGATGTCGCGCCGCCATTCGGTGATCTCGGGCAGCAGTTCCGCGAAGCGGTTCTTGACGGGCATTCTCTCTCTCCAGTTTCGGTCTATTGCGCCGGCATGCGGCGTTCGACGAGCTCGGCGAAGAAGCTGCACCCGGCAGGGATCGCGTCGTCGTCGAAAACATAGGCGGGGTGGTGGCACATGGCCGTGTCGCCATTGCCAAGGAAGATATAGGCGCCGGGGCGTTCTTCCAGCATGTAGGCGAAATCTTCCGACGGCATGATCGGATCGACATCGTCGATGACCCGGCCCGCGACGGCAGCGGCGGCGGCCGCCGCATGGCGGGTTTCCTCCTCGTGGTTGATCGTGGCCGGGTAGCCCGGCGTCCAGATCACCTCTGCCGTTGCGCCAAAGGCGTCAGCGGTGGATTGCGCCACCTGGCGCACCCGCTCTTCCGCCATGGTGCGATATTCGGGATCGAGCGTGCGCACGGTGCCGTTCAGCCGCGCGGTATGGGCAATGACGTTGGAGGCCGTGCTGTCGGTTTCGAACGTGCCCACGGTCAGCACCACCCGCTTGATCGGGTCCACGTTGCGCGACACGATGGAATGGAGCGAGACCACGATCTGCGAGGCGACCAGCGTCGTGTCCACGGCCATGTGCGGCGCTGCGGCATGGCCGCCCTTGCCGGTCACGACAATCTCGAACTCATCGGATGAGGCCAGCAGCGCCCCGGGCCGGATCGCGAACTCACCCGTGGGCAGGCCTGGCATGTTGTGCAGGCCATAGACCTCCTGGATGCCCCACCGGTCCATCAACCCATCCTCGCACATGGCCTTGCCGCCCGCGCCGCCTTCCTCGGCGGGCTGGAAGATCAGCACCACGGTGCCATCGAAATTCCGCGTCTCGGCCAGGTATTTCGCGGTCCCGAGCAGGATCGAGGTGTGCCCGTCATGACCACAGGCATGCATCTTGCCCGGAACGGTCGAGGCATAGTCCACCCCCGATGCCTCGTGGATCGGCAGCGCGTCCATGTCGGCGCGAAGTCCGATCACCCGGCCCTTGGTGTCGGTCTTTCCCTTGATGACGGCCACCACCCCCGTCTTGCCGATGCCCGGCGTGATGTCGGTCACGCCAATCTCTTTCAGCCGGTCCACGACGAAGGCGGCGGTTTCATGCACCTCGTACATCAGTTCGGGGTGCTGGTGCAGGTGACGGCGCCACCCCGCGATCTCGGGCTGCATCTCGGCAAGGCTGTTCTTCACGGGCATGGCGCGGTCTCCTTCCTGTCAGGCGGGCATTCGTCGTTCGACGAGTTCGGCGAAGAAGCTGCACCCGAAGGGGATCGCCTCGTCGTTGAAATTATATTCGGGGTGGTGAACCTTCTTGGTGTCGCCATTGCCGACATTGATGAAGGCCCCGGGGCGGGCGCGCAGCATGTAGCTGAAATCCTCGGCCCCCATGCGCGGCGGGCGGCCATAGCGCACGCGGGTTTCGCCCGCCACCGCGCGGGCCACCTCGGCGGCGATCTCGGCGTTTTCCTCGTGATTCACGGTCACGGGGTAGCCACGTTCGTAATGGATCTCGGCAGTGCAGCCATAGGCGGCGGCGGTGGCGTTCACGATCTCGATGATGCGCACCTCGGCCATGTCGCGCACCTCTTCATCGAGCGTGCGGATCGTGCCCGCCAGCCGCACCGAATCGTCGATCACGTTGGTTGCCGCGCTTTCGGTGTTCATCACGCAGATCGACACCACGACGGACTTGATCGGGTCCACGTTGCGGCTGGCCACGGTTTGCAGCGCCATGACGGTGGCGCAGGCCGCGGGAACCGGGTCGATCACGTTATGGGGCTGCGCGGCATGGCCGCCGCGCCCGCGAATGGTGATCTCGATCTCGTCGGCGGCGGCCATGATCGGGCCGGGGCTGACGCCGAACTCGCCCACGGGCAGGCCCGGTTCGTTGTGCATCCCGTAGACTTCCTGAATGCCCCACCGTTCCATCATGCCATCGTCGACCATGGCCTTGCCGCCGGCCCCGCCTTCCTCGGCGGGCTGGAAGATGAGCACCACGGTGCCATCGAA
Source organism: Nioella sp. (assembly GCF_964229645.1). GTDB lineage: Bacteria > Pseudomonadota > Alphaproteobacteria > Rhodobacterales > Rhodobacteraceae > Nioella. The sequence continues at coordinate 5,617 of NZ_CAXREX010000101.1, forward strand.
ATTGCGCGTCTCAGCAAGGTATTTCGCGGCCCCAAGCAGCATCGCCGTATGCCCGTCATGGCCGCAGGCATGCATCTTTCCGGCCGTCTTGGAGGCATAGGGCAGCCCGGTTTTTTCATCCATCGGCAACGCGTCCATGTCGGCGCGCAGCCCGATCACCCGGCCCTTGCTGTCGGACTTGCCCTTGATGACGCCGATCACCCCGGACCGGCCCACGCCTGGCACCACCTCGTCACAGCCAAAGGCCCTAAGCTTGTCCTCGACCAATGCCGTGGTGCGGGGAAGGTCATAGAGAATCTCAGGGTTCTCATGCAGGTCCCGCCGCCACTCGGTGATCTCGGGCAGAAGTTCGGCAAGACGATTCTTCACGGGCATTTGCTCAAGTCCTTACCAAAGCAATGAAGGGGTCAGGCGAAACCTGACCGATTGTTCAAATTCCGGCAAGAGGCCGATCCGCCAAACTGCCGGGTCGTCGCGTCAGATGTCCGGCCCCAGAGCGATGGCCGAGCCGTCCGAGAACCGCGACAGCCGGAAGCGCGACAGGTCGTGACCGACATCCTCACCCGCGATCATCGAAGCCATCACCCGCCCGAAGCCGGGCCCGATCCCGAAGCCGTGACCACACATGCCGGTGCAGATCGACAGGCCCGGCAGGCTGTCGGCGCGGTCCACCACGGGCACGATATCGGGCATCGTGTCGATCATGCCCGCCCAGGCCAGCGCGCCCTCGACCCGGCCAAGCGCGGGAAACTCCCGTTCGAAGCCACGCAGCAGACGGGCTACCGTCTTGCGGTGCGGCGCGGGGTTCAGAACGCGCATCCGCTCGAACGGCGTTTCATCCACGTCGCGCCAGACACGCGGGGTGGACCAGCCGTCGGGATAGCCGCGCGGCGCGGTCGGGTGATAGACCCGGCCCCAGGGATCGCGGCGCAATTGAGGGATGTATTTCGGCACGTGGCGGAACGCGTCCCAGCCCAGGAAGATCTCGTGGAATCCCCCGTTGGCGAGCGTATAGCCGCCATCGTCGCGCCTGCGGAACGCAAGGCTTTGCCCCGTCGCGCCGCCGCCATGCACCTCGGGCAGCGCCTTGGTGGCCACGACCGTGGCCTTGACCGACAATTGCGGGATGCGGATGCCATGCTGGCGCAGCAGCAGGGACGACCACGCGCCCCCCGCGACCACCACTTCGGGCGCGCGGATACGGCCCTGTTCGGTGATGACGCCCGCGACCCGGCCGCCCTCCACGTCCACCAGCCGCGCGGCGCAGTGTTCCACGATCACCGCGCCCTTGCGCACCGCGGCGCGCGCCAGCGCCGGGACCGCGATCCAGGGCTCGGCCTTCATGTCGCTGGCCGTATGAAGTGCTCCCGCCCAACGGGTTCGCCCGCCGGGCAGCAAGGCGGCGGTTTCGCCCGCGCTCAGTAACCGACTGTCGACGCCCGATCCCGCGACCGCATCGAGCCAGCCCTGGAAGCCCGCCAGTTCGGCCTCGCTTTCGGCTAGGTAAGTCAGCCCGCATTGCCTGAGGCCCAGGTCCTCGCCCACCTCAACGGCCAGATCGCGCCAGAGCCGGTTTGCCTCCATCATGATCGGCAGTTCGGCGGGGTCGCGGCCCTGCTGGCGGACCCAGCCCCAGTTGCGACTGCTTTGTTCCGCCGCAACCCGGCCCTTTTCCACGAGAACGGGGCGCAGGCCCCTGTCGGCAACGTAATAGGCCGTCATCACCCCAATGACGCCGCCCCCGATGACCACCACATCCGCCGTCTCGGGCAGCGGTCCGGCATGTTCCACGGGCCGGTGCAAGCCAAGCGGGAAGACGGTCATTGGCAGAGCGTCTCCAGCAGCCGATCCATGAAGCGCCCACCCGCTTCGAACTGTTCCACGGTGATGTATTCGTCGGGCTGGTGGGCCTGGGCGATGTCGCCGGGGCCACAGACGACGGCGGAATAGCCCCCGTCCTGGAATTGGCCCGCCTCGGTGCCGTAGCTGACCACATGGGTGGCGTTGTCGCCGGTCAGACGGCGCACAAGCTCTTCTGCTGCTCCGTTTTCCTCGGGCTTCAGCCCCGGAACATCCCACCGTCGATCAATCGCGATGAAGCAGGAGGGATGCACCTTCTGCATCTCCGCTTCCAGTCGGCGCACCTCGGCTTCGTAGCGCGCGCCCCAATCGTCCATCGATTCCCCCGGCACGCATCGGAACGACATGACGAAATTGCAGTCTTTGGCGGTGATGTTATGCGCGGTGCCACCTTCGATGATTCCGACATGCAGCGTCGTGAAGGGCGGGTCGAATAGCGCGTCAGCCCCCTGGGGCACCTTGGCGCGGTTCTCATCGTTCATCCTGTTGGCCCAGTCGATCAGCTTCGCGCCCTCCATGATCGCGGACACACCCCGGTCGATCAGCGAACTGTGCACCTCGAAGCCGCGCAAGTGGGTGTCATAGCCGATTCCCCCCTTATGGCCCGTGACCACCTGCATCATCGTGGGCTCTCCGATGATGGCCAGCGCCGCCTTGGGCAGCGTGCCTTGCATGTGCCGGATCATCGGCGGCGCGCCGGTGCAGCCGATTTCCTCGTCGCGCGAAAGGCAAACCTGCAAGGGGCGCTTGAGAGGCATCTTCGCAGCCTTCGCCGCTGCCGCAAGCGCCAGCGCGTCGAAGCCCTTCATGTCGCAGCAGCCACGCCCGAACAGCTTGCCGTCCTTCTCGACCACGGTGAACGGGTCGGTGGACCAGGCCTGGCCGTCAACCGGCACAACGTCGGTATGGCCCGACAGAATGACACCGCCCTCGATGTCCGGGCCGATATGGGCATAGAGGTTCGCCTTGGTGCCCTCGGCATTCATTTCCCGAAAGCAGCGCGCCCCGATCCCGGTCAGGAACGCCTCGGCCCAATCCACGAGCTCCAGGTTGGAATCCCTGCTAACTGTTGGAAAGGAAACAAGTTTTTCCAAAAGGTATCGGGCATCGGTCGGTTGAGTCATGGCAAGGTCCTGGATTATCTGGGGCGAAGCCTGTTCAGCCCATGCCCGGGCGTCAAGCCCATCCACGACATCTGCACAAATTTTGCCCGCATGGTCAAAAACGAACGTCAGGTCAGCTTCAAACCGCTTGCGGGGGGGAAATTTCCTGATACCGTTACCGCTAATTCAGCACCCGCTCGCCAGAAGCGGGGCATAGTCCAACCGGTGAGGAGCGTCGCGCGATGCTTGATGGGGCCCAGCCCTCTGTCCTTGACGTCAAGGACCTCAAAACCGTCTTCAAAACCCGGCGCGGCGAAGTCCATGCTGTCAATAACGTGAGCTTTCACCTCAAGGCAGGTGAACTTCTCGGCGTTGTCGGGGAAAGCGGTTCTGGAAAATCCGTGACAATGATGTCGCTCATCGGCCTGCTGCCCTCGCCCCCCGCGATGGTGTCCGGCGGCCCCGTGATGTTCGAGGGTCAGAACCTTCTGACCGCGACCGATGATCAGCTGCGCGCCGTGCGCGGGGCCCGCATCGGCTTCGTGTTCCAGGACCCGATGACCTCGCTCAACCCGGTCTTCACGGTGGGCTTTCAGCTGATGGAGCCGCTGCGCAAGCACATGGGCATGAACAAGTCCCGTGCGCGCGCCCGCGCGGTCGAGCTTCTGCAACTGGTGGGCATCCCGGATGCGGAGCGCCGCCTGAAGGATTACCCGCACCAGTTTTCCGGCGGCATGCGCCAGCGCGTGATGATCGCCATCGCGCTGGCCTGCGACCCCAAGGTGCTGATCGCGGATGAGCCCACGACGGCGCTCGACGTGACGATCCAGGCGCAGATCCTGGAATTGATGAAGGACCTGCGCGACAAGCTCGGCATGGCCGTGGTCTGGATCACCCACGACCTTGGCGTGATTGCCGGCATCGCCGACCGCGTCCTGGTGATGTATGGCGGCCAGGTGGTCGAGCACGCCCCGGTGCGAGAGCTCTTCGCCCACCCCAAGCATCCCTATACCCGCGCGCTTCTGGAAACCGTGCCCTCGGTGACGGGGGAACGCTCGGACCGGCTGGAGGTCATCCAGGGCCAGCCGCCGATCCTGCGCGCCAACCCGTCGGCCTGCCCCTTCCGCGATCGCTGCGGCAACGCGTTCGACCGCTGCGCCCGCGAAAACCCTGCCCGGATCCCCGTGGGGTCGGGCCATGACGTGGCCTGTTTCTGGGATCCCGATACCGGAGGTGCCCGCGATGTTTGACGGAAACCCCGATCGCAAGGTGCTGGTCTCGGTCTCGGGGCTGAAGATGTATTTCCCCATCCACACCGGCGTGCTGCGCCGCCATACCGGCGACGTGAAAGCCGTGGATGACGTCAGCTTCGACATCATCGAGGGCGAAACGCTCGGCCTCGTGGGAGAATCGGGCTGCGGCAAGTCCACCTGCGGGCGCGCTGTGCTGCGCCTTTACGATCCGACAGCAGGCTCGATCCGCGTTGATGGGCAGGAGATTTCGCAGACATCGCAAAGCGCGCTGCGCAGAATGCGGCCGGTCATGCAGATGGTCTTCCAGGATCCGCAGGCCAGCCTCAACCCGCGCATGACGGTGGCCGACATCATCGGCGAACCGCTGCTGGAACACACCCGGAAATCCAAGGCCGAGCGGTTGGACCGCATCTACGAGCTGATGGATGCCGTGGGGCTCAACCGCGATTTCGCCAACCGCTACCCGCACGAATTTTCCGGTGGCCAGCGCCAGCGCATCGGCATTGCCCGCGCCCTGGCGCTCAACCCCAAGTTCATCGTCTGCGACGAACCGATCGCGGCGCTCGACGTGTCGATCCAGGCGCAGGTGGTGAACCTGCTGGAGGACCTGCAGGAACAGTTCGGGCTGACCTATCTCTTCATCAGCCACGATCTTAGCATGGTGCGCCACATCGCCGACCGCGTGGCGGTGATGTATCTGGGCAAGATCGTCGAGCTTGCCCCCCGCGACGGGCTCTATGGCGACCCGAAACATCCCTATACCGAGGCGCTCCTGTCGGCCGTGCCCGAGCCCGATCCGACCGCCCACGACACCGCCCAGAGGGTTATTCTTCAAGGCGACGTGCCCAGCCCCTCGAACCCGCCAAAGGGCTGCAACTTCTGCACGCGCTGCCCGAAGGTCATGGATATCTGCCGGCAGACAGACCCGGAGTTCCGCGAAGTGGAACCGGGCCGCTTCGTCGCCTGCCACCTGTATAATTGAACGAGACCGCCGAAGAACGGCGGCGCAAACGAGGTCACAAGAGCCAAAAGGACCAACAAGGAGAGACTGACAATGAAGTTAAGACATCTCATGCTAGGGGCCGCGGCGGCATTCGCCCTGTCCCCGGCGGCGGCCCTCGCCGAGCGTGGCGAAGATGGCCAGCTGAACATTATCTACTGGCAAGCGCCCTCGACGCTGAACCCGTATCTTTCGGGCGGCACCAAGGAAGTCGAATCCGCCTCGCTGGTGCTGGAATCCATGGCCCGCTTCGACGAGAACGGCGAACTGACGCCCTTCATGGCCGAAAGCATCCCGACGCTGGAAAACGGCGGCGTGGCCGAGGACCTGACCTCGATCACCTGGACCCTCCGCGAAGGTCTGCTGTGGTCTGACGGCACCCCCGTGACGTCGGCGGACGCCGTCTTCACCTGGGAATACTGCACCCATCCCGACATGGGCTGCGCACAGGCCAGCTACTTCGACGGCGTGGAAAGCGTGGAAGCAGTCGACGAACGCACCGTTCGCGTGAACTTCGCCGCTCCCAAGCCCTTCCCCTACACCGCCTTCGTCGGCTCCGAGAGCCCGATCATCCAGGCCGCACAGTTCGCTGACTGCCTTGGCGCCGCCGCGCCCGAGTGCACCGAAGCCAACTTCGGCCCGATCGGCACCGGCCCGTTCGTCGTGGAAGATTTCCGCCCGAACGACGTGATCACCTTCGTGGCCAACGAAAACTACCGCAACCCCGACCAGCCGGCCTTCGCCCGCGTGGTGTTCAAGGGCGGCGGCGACGCGGCTTCGGCAGCGCGCTCGGTCCTGGAAACCGGTGAATTCGACTACGCCTGGAACCTCCAGATCGACCCGACCCTTCTGGCCGAGATGGAATCCAACGGCATCGGTACCGTCGTGACCGCGTTCGGCACCTCGGTTGAACGCCTGATGATCAACCAGTTCAACCCCGATCCGGCGCTCGGCGATGCCCGCTCGACCGCCGCAGCCGGTCCGCACCCGTTCCTGACCCACCCGGCCGTCGGCCAGGCCATGTCCATGGCCATCGACCGCGCGCTGCTGGTGGAAATCGGCTACGGCGCCGGTGGCCAGCCCACCTGTAACGTGCTGCCCGCACCGCCGCTCTACGCGTCGACCGCCAACGATTCCTGCCTGACGCAGGACATCGCGGGTGCCAACGCGCTGCTCGACGAAGCCGGCATCCTCGACACCGATGGCGATGGCGTGCGTGAACTGGACGGCGTGCCGCTGCGCGTTCTCTACCAGACCTCGACCAACGCCGTCCGTCAGGACACCCAGGCGCTGATCAAGCAGTGGTGGAGCGAGATCGGCATCGACGCCGAACTGCGCAACATCGACGCCTCCGTGTTCTTCGGTGGGGACCCGGCATCGCCCGACACCTACCAGAAGTTCTACGCAGACGTGGAAATGTACACCAACAACTTCTCGGGCGTGGACCCGGAAGCCTACATGGCCAACTGGCGCTGCTCGGAAATCCCGAGCCCCGACACCCAGTGGCAGGGCTCCAACGTCCAGCGTTTCTGCTCGGAAGAGTATGACGCGCTCGTCACCGAGATGAGCCAGACCGCCGAGCTCGAAGAGCGTGGTCGCCTGGCGCGCGAGATGAACGACATGCTGGTTCAGAACTGGACCATGATCCCGCTCATCCACCGTGGTGGCGTCTCGGCCCATGCCAACACCCTTGGCGGCGTCCGCATGTCGGACTGGGATTCCGAGCTGTGGAACATCGCGGAATGGCATCGCATCGACTGATCGCGATCTGACACGTAAAGGTGCACCCCCCGGGTTTCGGGGGGTGCGCCACCCTCACTTACGCACATCACCAGACTTCTGAACCGAGGCGCCCGCCCATGCTGACTTTCACGATCCGTCGCTTGCTCATGGCAATCCCGACGCTTCTGTTCATCAGTCTGATCATCTTCCTGATCCTCGACCTGGCCCCGTCCGATCCAACAGCGCAGCTGCCACTGACGATCCCGCCCGAGGTCCGGGCGGAAATCCGGGCCTCGCTCGGCCTGGATGAGCCCATTCACATCCGCTTCCTGCTCTGGTTGCAGCAGTTCTTCGTCAACGAACCGCTGAACCTGATCGAGCAATGGACCGGCCTGACCATCGGCGACGGCGACCGCACCCGCGTGATCTCGTGGCAGACCCGCAGCCCGGTGGTTGATATCATCGCCCAGCGCATGCCCCAGACCCTCTGGGTGGTCGGCACCGCCTACCTGGTCGGCATCCTCATCGCCCTGCCCATCGGCATCTACTCGGCCTATCGCCAGTATTCGATCTTCGACCAGGCCGGGACGTTCATCACAATGGTGGGCTTCTCGATCCCCCCCTTCTTCTCGGGCGTCCTCGTGATCGTGATCTTCGCCGTGAACCTGGGCTGGTTTCCTTCGGTCTACGACACGACGCACCAGGTGGTGGACTGGGATACATTCCTCGTGCAGCTCCGGCAGATGATCCTTCCTGTCATGGTGCTGGCGCTTCAGATCACCAGCCAGATCAGCCGCTTCATGCGCGCCTCGATGCTGGACAACCTTACCCAGGACTACGTGCGCACCGCCCGCGCCAAGGGCCTGACCGAAAGCGTCGTGGTCATGGTCCACGTGCTGCGCAATTCGATGATCCCGGTGGTCACGGTGATCGCGCTCGGCGTGCCGCAGGTCTTCGGCGGCGCCATCATCACCGAGCAGGTCTTCAAGGTGAATGGCCTGGGGCACCTGCTGATCGGCGCCATCCAGGGCGGCGACATCCCGACCGTCCAGACGCTGACCTTCATCTTCGCGGTGCTCATCGTTCTGTTTAACCTGATCGCCGACGTGCTCTATGGCATTCTTGACCCGAGGATCCGCTATGACTGACGCACCCTCCACCACCAGCATCGCAGCGGAGACCTACCAGAAGCCCCGCAACCAGTGGTGGGATGTCTGGGACCAGTTCAAGACCCACAAGGGGGCGCTCATCGGCGCAGCCTTCTTCATCTTCGTGCTGCTCTTCGTCTACCTCGGGCCGCTCTTCTGGACGATCGACCCGCAATATATCGACATCCGTGCCCGCAACCAGGGCCCTTCGCTGGCCCATCCCATGGGGGCAGACCAGCTTGGACGCGACATGCTCGCGCGCATCATCGCCGGCGGTCAGACCTCGATCGCCGTGGGGCTGACGGCCATGCTGCTTTCGCTCATCGTGGGCACGCTGGTGGGCGTGCTCGCAGGCTACTTCAAGCGCCTCGATGGCATCCTGATGCGCCTGACGGACCTTTTCCTCGCGCTGCCGCTCCTGCCGCTCCTGCTGGTCATCATCATGCTCTTCCGCGACCCGCTGCGCGCCGCTTTCGGGCCAGAGCAGGGTATCTTCATCCTGATCGTCTTCGTGATCGGCATCACCAGCTGGATGCAGACCGCCCGGATCGTGCGCGGCGATGTGCTGGCGCTCAAGGAACGCGAGTTCGTGCTCGCCGCCCGCTCGATCGGCACTCCGCCGCATCGCATGATCGTGCGCCACATCCTGCCCAACGTGCTCTCGCCCATCATGGTCTCGGCCACGCTCGGCATCGCCAACGCGATCATCACCGAAAGCGCGCTGTCCTTCCTCGGCCTGGGGTTCCCGTCTGACTTTCCGACCTGGGGGCGGCTCCTCTTCGACGGAACCGACTGGCTGCAAAGAAACCCCGAGCGGGTGATCTGGCCCGGCCTCGCCATCTCGCTCACCGTGCTCAGCGTGAACTATATCGGTGACGGGCTGCGCGACGCGCTCGACCCGCGCATCCGCGGTCGCTGATCACGCATAGGCTTCATTGTTCCGAAAATATCCCGGGGGGTCCGGGGGGCAGCGCCCCCCGGCATTTTCCGCGGCGGAAAATGATCCGCGGTCCGTCACGGATCGCGCGGGTCGCCGCCGAAGGCGGCGAAACGCAAGGACCTCAGGCCAGCCAGGCCGCGTAATCGGACACCAGCAGGTGATCGGGTGGCACGTCTTCCTCGATCTCGGCAAATCGGCCGATGGGCTCCCGGAACCAGTTGTCGGTCTCGTCATCATTCACCGTCGAGACCTCCCCGATCAGCACATCGCCGCCCTCGCCCCAGAAGGCATGCCAGTCGCCGGGCATCAGCGTGATGCTCTCGCCGGGCTGGAACAGCAGCACCTCGCCAGGCCCGTAGCGCCGGGCGATCCCGTCACACAGCACCGTTCCGCCCGCGCTCTCGTCGAAACTGCCATCGGGGGCCGAGCCATATAGCTCGATCGCCATGGTCGCCCCGCCCCGGTTGATGATGTCCTCGGCCTTCAGGTAATGCCGATGCATCGGGCTCAGCTGGTCCTTGCGGGAAATCAGCAGCTTCTCCGCGTAGCACATGCCGCCCCCGCGCTTGAGATCCGCCTGGCGGCCATTGCGCAGGGTAAAGAGAAACAGGCCCAACTCGTCGAAGCGCCCCTGCCCATAATCGGTGATATCCCATCCCATGCGGCCCGAGACGATCCCCTCGATCTCGCGCCGCCGGGCGCGCATCTCCTCTGGGGTCCAATAGGCAAAGGGCGGCAGGGCGAAGCCGAAAGAGCGCATGAAGCCATCGGCCTCGGCCATGATTGCATTGATCTCGGAGCGTTTCATCAGCGCCATCCTTCCGGTTGTCCTGCCAGGTCTCATGCCCGCCGAAACCTGTTCCCGCAATCGGTTTCGGCGCAGGCCGTTTGACGCCGCGCCGGTCTTGCCCCTAAGGTCATCTACCGACGGTTGCATGACAAGGGGGGAAACCATGCTGATCGTTCTCAAGATCATTCACATGTTCGGCCTGTTCGCAGGCGGTGCGGCGGGGATCGGCAACGGCCTGCTGCTGAAAAAGGTCATCGACTCCAAGGCCCCGCCTCCGCCGATGGTCGCCCAGACCATGGGCATCATCGGCAAGATCGGCTTTGCCGCCGTCATCCTGCTCTGGCTTTCGGGCCTCGGCATGTCGGCCCTGTCCTACGAGATCGGCGCGCTCGACTGGACCTACTGGGTCAAGCTTCTCGGCGCGACACTGGTCCTCGTGCCGGTCTCGATGATGACCGCCATCGCCCTCAAGGCCGAGCGCAGCGGCACGCCGCCCGACCTTCAGCGCATGAAGCGCCTGTCGTCCATCGCCCGGGCCGGGGTGGGCATCGCCATCATCTTCGGTGTGCTCGCCTTCAACTGAGACGGTGAAGGCAAAACCCCCGCCCGGTGTCACCCGGGCGGGGGCTGTCCTCCCCTCGGACGTTGGCCGTCCTCTCAGGCTGCGCTGTCTTTCTCTTCTTCGGAAAAGACACCACGCTCGATCTGCTCGGCCTCGATCGACTCGAAGAGCGCCTTGAAATTCCCCTCGCCGAAGCCGTCATCGCCTTTGCGCTGGATGAACTCGAAGAAGATCGGCCCGATCACGGTGCGCGAGAAGATCTGCAACAGGATCCGGGTCTCGCCCCCGTCGACGACGCCTTCGCCGTCGATCAGGATGCCATGCTTCATCATCTTGTCCTTCGGCTCGTCATGGCCGGCGACGCGGGTGTAGGACTGGTCGTAATAGGTCTCGTTCGGGCCGGGCATGAACTTGATGCCATTGCCCGCGATCAAATCGGTCGAGGCATAGATATCCTCGGTGCCCACGGCGATATGCTGGATGCCCTCGCCATTGTAGCGCTTGAGGTATTCGACGATCTGCCCCTTCTCGCCCCGGTCCTCGTTGATCGGGATACGGATGCGCCCGCAGGGCGAGGTCAGCGCGCGGCTGAACAGCCCGGTGAACTTGCCCTCGATATCGAAGAAGCGGATTTCCTTGAAGTTGAACAGATCCCCGTAGAAACGGAACCAGACATCCATGTTGCCCTTGTGGACATTGTGGGTCAGGTGATCGAGGTAATAGAAGCCCGCGCCCGCCGGATAGGCGTTGTCGACCCAGTCGAATTCCTCGTTATAGGGCGAGGTCTTCCAATACTGGTCGGTGAAATAGATCAGGCTGCCGCCGATCCCCTTGATCGCGGGCCAGTCGAGCGTCTTGTCCGCGCCGACATAGGGCTCGGCCCCCTTGGAAATCGCGTGTTCATAGGCGTGCTGCGCATCCACCACGCGCCAGCCCATCGCGGGTGCGCAGGGGCCGTGCTGCTCGGCGAAGCGCGCGGCAAAGCTGCCCGGTTCGGCGTTCAGGAGGTAGGACACATCGCCCTGCTGCCAAAGCTCCACCGCCTTGGTCTTGTGGGTCGCGGTGTGCCGAAAGCCCATCTTGGCGAAGAGATCGCGCAGGACCTGCGGCTCGGGATGGGCGAATTCGACGAATTCGAACCCGTCGGTGCCGGCGGGGTTGTCTGCGGAAATCGTGGCGCGCGGGGCGTCATGCGGGAAAGGGCCCATGGCGTTTCCTCCTGGTCTGGTGTTCGCTTGCCACGAGAATACCGCGCCAGACCCGCGCATTTTGCGCGAAGTGATTGCTCAGAACCTTGATTCATGCGACTATTTCACGAATTAAGCAAATATTTCGCGGAATTCACGCACCATGCTGGACGATACCGATCGACGCCTCCTGCAAGCGATTCAGGACAACGCGCAGCTGACCGCGCAGGAACTGGGCGAGCGGCTCAATCTCTCGGCCAGCCAGGCGGGCCGCAGGCGGCAGCGGCTGGAACAGGCTGGCATCGTGACCGGTGCCCGCGCCGTGGTGTCGCCCGAAGGGCTGGGGCTGGGCGTGCAGGCCTTCGTGCAGGTGCAGATGGGCACGCATGAGCCCGACAAGGTGCGCGGCTTCACCCGCACGATCGCAACGCGGCCCGAAATCGTGTCGGCCTGGACCCTGACGGGCGAGGCCGATTACCTGCTGCGAGTCTACTGCACCGACCTGGGGGCGCTCCATCGCCTGATCCACGAGGTGATCCTGCCCATCCCCGCCGTCGCCCGGGTGCAGAGCCAGATCGTCATGGACCAGCAAAAACCCGACGCACCGCTGCCGACCTGACATCCTGTCCGGTTGCCAAGGCCAAGCATTCCCGCGATGCTGCAAATGCGAACAATCGGGACCACGCCAGTATGGACAGCATCCTTTTCGAGGCCACGCTCTACCTCGCCGCGATGGTGATCGCGGTGCCGCTTTCGGTCCGGCTCGGGCTCGGATCGGTGCTGGGATACCTGATGGCGGGCGTCGCGCTTGGCCCGATCCTGCAACAGACCGGGGCCGACCCCCATGACCTTCAGCATTTCGCCGAATTCGGCGTTGTCATGATGCTGTTCCTGATCGGGCTGGAGCTGAACCCGCGCGGCCTGTGGGAAATGCGCGACAAGCTCCTGGGCCTGGGTGGCGGGCAGATCCTGCTCTCGACCGTGGTGATCGGCGGCGGGGCGCTATGGCTGGGGCTGGCCTGGCAGCAGGCGCTGGCGGTGGGGCTGATCTTTGCCCTTTCCTCGACCGCGATCGTGCTTCAGACCCTGACCGAGAAGAAGCTGCTGCGCACCACGGGCGGGCGCTCCGCCTTCTCGGTTCTGCTGACCCAGGACATTGCCGTCATCCCGATGCTGGCGCTGATGCCGCTTCTGGCCACGGTGCCGCCCGCGCAGTTTTCGCCCGATGGCTCGATCCAGCGCCCGGGCCTGGAGCTTGCCGCCGACACCGGCATGTCGCTGGTCGAGGGCCTGCCCGCCTGGGGGGTGACACTGATCACGCTAGCGGCCGTGGCGGCGGTGATCGTGGGCGGCCAGTTCCTGACCCGACCGCTGTTCCAGTTCATCCACATGGCCCGGCTTCGGGAAATCTATACCGCCGTGGCCCTGGTCATCATTGTGGGGATCGCCTTCCTGATGGTGCTGGTGGGCCTCTCGCCCGCCCTTGGGGCCTTCATCGCGGGCGTCGTTCTGGCAAACTCGGAATTCAAGCACGAGCTTGAGGCCAACGTCGAACCCTTCAAGGGGCTTCTCCTGGGCCTGTTCTTCATCACCGTGGGGGCGAGCATCCATTTCGAAGTGCTCTGGTCGCATCTCTTCACCATCATCAGCCTGACGCTGGCGGTGATGATCTCCAAGGGGCTTATCCTCTACGTGATCGGACGCATCTACGGGCTGCGCGGCCGCGACCAGTGGCTCTTCACGCTCAGCCTCGCACAGGCGGGCGAATTCGGCTTCGTGCTGATCTCCTACGCCGTGGGCCAGCATGTGCTGCCCGCGCAGGTGGCCGAGATCCTGCTCCTGGTCGTGGCCCTGTCGATGCTGCTGACGCCGCTCTTCTTCATCCTCTACGACCTGCTCTCGCGGCTCATCAAGGACGCGGTCGAAGATGGTCCCGCCCCCGACGACATCGACAGCCAGGAAAGCATCATCATCGCGGGCACCGGGCGCTTCGGGCAGGTGGTGAACCGGATGCTGCAACTGTCGGGCTTCAAGACCGTGGTGCTTGACGCCGACCTCGCCACCATCCAGTTGCTGCGCCGCTTCGGCATTCACGGCTATTTCGGCGATCCGACCCGCCCCGAACTGCTGCACGCGGCGGGGCTCGATCATGCCCGGGTGCTGGTGGTGGCGATGGACGGAAAGGAGGACGTGCTCAAGCTCGTGCGCTATGCCCGCAGCAAACGCCCCGACATCCATATCGTGGCACGCGCCTATGACCGGGTGCATACCTACGAGCTCTACCAGGCCGGGGCTAATGACATCGTGCGCGAGATGTTCGACAGCTCGCTGCGCGCCGGGCGCTACGTGCTGGAAAACATGGGGCTCTCGGAATACGAGGCGCATGAAATGGAAATGGCCTTCTACCGCCATGACCGGCACACGCTGCGCGAACTGGCCGAGCTATGGCAGCCCGGCGTGCCGCTGGCGGAAAACGAGGCCTATGTCGCCAAGTCCCGCGAGTTGAACAACGTGCTGGAAACAGCCATCGCGACCCAGATCGAGGACGCCGCCCTGCCCGAAGAAGACGAGGAGGAGGAGGACGGCGCGCAAGCCTGAGCCGCACGGCAGGGCGCCCGCACGCGGGCGCACCCGCCCGGTGTCAGCCGTCGGAAACCCCCGCCTCCGCGAAGGTCGCCATGCCGGAATGGCAGGCAATCGCGCCTTTCAGCACGTTGATTGCCAGCGCCGCGCCCGACCCTTCGCCGAGCCGCATGCCAAGGGCGAGCATTGGCTCCTTGCCAAGCTCTTGCAGCATCCGCGCGTGGGCGGCCTCTGCCGAAACATGACCCGCCACCGCGTGATCGAGCGCGCCGGGCACCGCCCGCGCCAGCGTGGCGGCTGCCGCCGTGCAGATAAAGCCGTCAAGGATCACCGGGATGCGCAGAACGCGCGCCCGCGCGATGGCCCCGGCCATGCCCGCCAGTTCCCGGCCACCGAGGCAGCGCAGCGCCTCCAGCGGGTC
>NZ_CAXREX010000102.1:0-3627 GCF_964229645.1 Nioella sp.
CGTGCTGCCGATGGCGGGCGAATATTCCGCCCCGGTTCTGGTGGCAGGGATCGGGGCCTTCCTGCGCGCCCATCAGCCCGCGCTTGGCAATCGCGTCAACGAAGACGCCTATGCCAGCGAAATCGACGAGCTTCGCGCCGAGGCCCGCAAGCTGCTTGGCGCGCCGGTCCCGCCGCGCCCGCCGGGTTTCTGCGTGGGCTGTCCCGAACGGCCCTTCTTCGCCGCGTTGAAACTGGCCAAGGAAGAGGTGGGCGAGGTGCATTACTCTGCCGATATCGGCTGTCACGCCTTCGCGACCTTCGCGCCTTTCAATTTCGGCAACTCGATCCTGGGCTACGGGATGAGCCTTGCCTCCAATGCCTCGGTCGCCAGTTTCCAGGACAAGCCGCCGCTGGCGGTGATGGGCGATGGCGGGTTCTGGCATAACGGGCTGTTGTCGGGCGTCACCTCGCGGCTGAAGAACGGCGGCGACGGGGTGCTGGTGATCATGAAGAACGGCTACACCTCGGCCACCGGCACGCAGGAGCTGATTTCCTCGCCCGAACGTGCGGCCAAGGACCGGGCCGGGGCCGAAAGCGCCACCGCGAACGATCATACGATCGAAGAGGCGCTGAAGGGCGTCGGCGTCAAGTGGTTGCGCACCGTGCATACCTACAAGGTCTCCGAGATGCGCCAGACGCTGACCGAGGCCTTCAAGTCGACATTCAAGGGGCTCAAGGTCATCGTGGCCGAGGGGGAATGCCAGCTGGAGCGCCAGCGCCGAGTGAAGCCCCTGCGCACCAAGGCTCTGGCGGCGGGCGAGCGGGTGGTGCGCAACCGTTTCGGCGTCGACGAGGACACCTGCACCGGCGATCATTCCTGCATGCGCCTGTCGGGCTGTCCGACGCTGACCATCAAGACATCGAGCGACCCGCTCAAGACCGACCCGGTGGCCCATGTCACCAATGGCTGCGTAGGTTGCGGGCTGTGTGGCGAGGTTGCCCATGCGGCAACGCTTTGCCCCTCGTTCTGGCGGGCCGAGATCATCTCCAACCCAAGCTGGCGCGATCGGGCGCTGGCGCGGCTGCGGGCGTTCTTTGCCCCGGGACGGCAGGCATGAGTGCGATGAGTGACCAGGCGCTGCCGCTACGCATCCTCATTCACGCCCTGGGCGGCGAGGGCGGGGGTGTGCTGATGAACTGGATCGTGAGCGCGGCCACCGCCGCCGGGCGCAAGGTGCAGGCCACCTCGGTTCCCGGCGTGGCACAGCGCACGGGTTCGACCACCTATTACATCGAGATCGCCCCGCCCGGGACCGATCCGGTGATGGGGCTCAGCCCCATGCCGGGCCGTGTCGACGTGGTGCTGGCGAGCGAGTTGGTCGAGGCGGCCAGGGCGATGGAGGCCGGATTCGTGTCCCCCCGGCTGACAACGCTCATCGCCTCGACCAATCGTGTCTATGCGACTGCCGAGAAAATCCAGATGGGCGATGGCCGGCAGGATGATGCGCGCGTCGTCGCGGCAGCGCGGGCGCTGGCCAGAACCAGCCACCTGCATGATCTCGACGCGCTGGCCCGCGAAAACGGCACCTTCATTTCGGCCACGCTTTACGGTGCCCTTCTGGGGTCCGGCCTGCTGCCCTGGGATCGCGCGATGTCGCTGGCGGTATTGGGCAAGGGGCGCGGGGCCGAGGCCAGCCTGCGCGGCGTCGAGGCGGCGGAACGCGCTGTGCAAGGGGTCAGGGCAGCGCAGCCTGCGCCGTCACGGCCCGAGGCTGTCCCCGAAGAGCCGGGGCCCGTCGACGGTCTGCCCCCCGCCATCCGCAAGATCGCGTCCCACGGGCGCGAACGGCTGCTGGACTACCAGGGCGACGCCTATGCACGGCTTTATTCAGACAGGCTGGCGCGGTTGGCTGATGCTGCCGACCCGACCGATCACCGCGCCCTGCATGCCCTTGGTGAAGCCGCGCGGCGGCTGGCACTCTGGATGGCCTATGAAGACGTGGCGCGGGTGGCCGACCTGAAAACCCGGGCCGAGCGCTTTGCCCGCATCCGCGCCGAGGCCGAGATGACCGAGGGCCAGGTGCTGCGCGTGGTCGATTACCTCAAGCCCCGCGCCGAGGAAGTGGCCGATATCCTGCCGGTCGGGATCGGGCGGCGGATCATGGCGCGGGTCGAGCAGGGCAAGGGGTTGCCCTTCCTGGGGCGCGGCATTCACCTGCATTCCAACGGGATCATCGGCTATCGCCTGCTGCGGTTCATGGCGGGCTTCAAGCGCCTGCGTCCCCGTTCGCTGCGCTATGCGCGCGAGCAGGCCGATATCGAGGCCTGGATGGCGGCGCTGGTGGCCACCTTGCCCACGGCCCCAGGCTTTGCCGGGGCGCTGGCCGAACTGCCGCGGTTGCGAAAGGGATATTCCGACACGCTAGCGCGCGGGCTGAGAGCCTATGAACGGATTTTCCAGCAGATCGTGGCGCCAGCCGTCGCCGGACCCGACCCCGAGGCTGCGAGCGCCACCCTGCGCGATGCCATGGCTGCCGCAATGGCCGATGACAGCCATGCCCGGCTCGATGCCTGCCTTGCCGATCTGAAAGGAGCCGCCTGATGTTTGAAAGCCGCCGCAGCGTGCAGATCGAATGGGGCGATTGCGACCCGGCCGAGATTGTCTTTTACCCCAACTATTTCCGCTGGTTCGACGCCTCGACCGCGCAGCATTTCGGCGCGGCGGGCCTGCCCAAGCCCGAACTGCGCCGCCGCTACGGCGTGGTGGGGTTTCCGATGGTCGACACGCAGGCGCGCTTTCATATCCCTTCGCGCTTTGGCGACACGGTCGATATCGTGACCACGATCACCCGCTTCGGGCGATCGAGCTTCGACGTGGAACACCGCCTGATGCGCGGGGACAAGCTGGCCGTGGAAGGCTTTGAAAAACGCGTGCTGGTGCGCGCCAGGGAGGGTGGGGGCATCACATCCTGCCCGGTGCCCGAAGAGGTGGTGGCGCTCTTTTCCGGGGCTCAGCCATGAAGATCGCGGTCTTGGGGGCAGGGGCGCTCGGGTCCGTTGTGGGGGCCTCGCTTTTCCGAGCGGGCTGCGACGTGACGCTGCTCGACCTCAACACCGCCCATCTCGACGCGATCAACCGCGACGGTCTGCGCGTCGATTGGGACGAGGGCTCGGAAACCTACCCGATCCCGGCCATGCTGCCCGAAAAGGCCCCGAGGGCCGATCTCGTCATCCTATTGACCAAGACCTATCACAGCGACGCGGCCCTTGCCAAGATCGCCCCCCTGATCGAGGCCGGGGCGCATGTGCTGACCTTGCAAAACGGGTTGGGCAACGTAGAGCGGGTGGCGGCAAGGGTGCCGCGATCCCGCATCCTCTATGGCTGCACCATGACCCCGGCCGATTTTCGCGCTCCGGGCCATGTGGCGAGCCACGGCAAGGCCCATACGCCCTTCGCGCCGCTGGAGGCCGACGGTGCGGCTGACCTGTTCGGGCCTGCGCTCGCGCCCGCCGGGTTCGAGATGACGCCCGAGGCCCCCGTGCTGGTCTGGAAGAAAGCCGCCTTCAACTGCGCAATGAACGCCGCCGGGATGCTGGGGGGCGGAAGCGTGGGCGATATTGCCACCCATCTGGGCCCTGACCTGGC
>NZ_CAXREX010000103.1:0-40193 GCF_964229645.1 Nioella sp.
AACCCCGTTTACGCCGCGCGCTGCGCGCCGACCCGCGGGGGGCGCTGCCCCCCGCACCCCCCGGAGTATTTTTTCCAAGAAGAAGGGGCAGGCCATGTCTGACGGGCTGCCGGTCATGTGGATGCGCGGGGGGACCTCGAAAGGGGGCTATTTCCTGGCCTCGGACCTTCCCGCCGAGGCAGGCGCGCGCGATGCGATCCTGCTGCGGATCATGGGCTCGCCCGATCCGCGCCAGATCGACGGGATGGGCGGGGGCGATCCGCTCAGTTCCAAGGTCGCGGTGGTGCAGCCCTCGTCCCGCGCGGGCGTGGACGTGGATTACCTCTTCTTGCAGGTCTTCGTGGACCGGGCGGTGGTGAGCGATGCGCAGAACTGCGGGAACATCCTGGCCGGGGTCGGGCCCTTCGCGATCGAGCGCGGGCTGGTCGCGGCCACGGGCGACGTGACGGAGGTCACGATCTACATGGAAAACACCGGCCAGATCGCGGTGGCGCGGGTCGCGACGCCGGGCGGGCGGGTGCGCTATGGCGGGCCTGCGCGCATCGACGGGGTGCCGGGCACGGCGGCCCCCATTCCGATCACCTTCCGCGACACGGCCGGGTCGTCCTGCGGGGCGTTGCTGCCCACCGGGCGCGCGTCTGACGTGATCGAGGGGGTGGAGGCGACGCTCATTGACAACGGCATGCCCTGCGTGGTGCTGCGGGCGGCGGACCTGGGGCTTGCGGGCGATGAAAGCCCCGAGGCGCTGGAGGCCGACAGCGCACTACGTGCACGGCTGGAGGCGATCCGGCTCATGGCGGGGCCGATGATGGGGCTGGGCGATGTGCGCGACAAATCCGTGCCCAAGATGACGATGGTGAGCCCGCCCCGCGCGGGCGGCGCGATCGCGACGCGAACCTTCATTCCGAATCGCTGCCACAAGGCCATCGGGGTGCTGGGGGCGGTCAGCGTGGCCACGGCGGCGCTGATCCCGGGCGCGACCGCCCATGACATGGCCCGCCGCGGCGAGGGGGCAGAGCGCAACCTGTCGGTCGAGCATCCGACCGGCGAGATGACGGTGGTGGCCCGGCTCGACGGAACCGGGGCAGTCGAGAGCGCGGGCGTGCTGCGCACGGCACGCAAGCTGATGGATGGCACCGTCTACACCGGGTGGGAGGAGGACATATGAGCGAGCCCTGCCAGGACGTGGCCCACCTGGGGCATGTCGAGATCCATACCGACCGCTACGAGGAGAGCCTCGATTTCTTCACCCGCGTCTTTGGCCTGACCGTCAGCGCCGAGGAGGGGGGCAGCGCCTGGCTGCGGGCCTGGGACGATTACGAGTTTCATTCGCTCAAGCTCACGCGCCATCACACCACCGGCATTGGCCATGTGGGCTATCGCTGCGTGTCCGAGGCGGCGCTGATGCGGCGGGTGGCGGCGATCGAGGCTAGCCCGTTCGAGGGGCTGGGCTGGGTCGAGGGCGACCTGGGCCATGGCCGGGCCTACCGCGTGCGTGACCCGTTCGGGCATGTGTTCGAGCTTTACTGGGACACGCGCAAATACGCGCCGGGCCCCGGCGACAGGCCCGCGCTGAAGAACATGGCAAGCCGCTTTCACGGGCAGGGGGCCTGTCCGCGCAGGCTCGATCATCTCAACCTGCTGTCGGGGGACGTGAGCCTGTTCCGCGACTTCATGGTCACCTGCCTCGGGGCGCGGATCACCGAGTATATCCAGCTCGACAACGGGCGGCTCGGGGGCTGCTGGTTCACCGTCAATAACAAGACCTACGACCTGGCCTGCACCGAGGAACATGGCGGTGGCGAGGGGCGGCTTCATCACGTGACCTATGCCACCGATCAGCGCGAGGACATCCTGCGCGCGGCCGATATCTTCCTTGAAAACGGGGTGCATATCGAAACCGGGCCGCACAAGCACGCGATCCAGGGAACCTTCTTCCTCTATGTCTGGGAGCCTGCGGGCAACCGGGTGGAGCTGGCCAATGCCGGCGCGCGGCTGATCCTCGATCCGGATTGGGAACCGGTCTGCTGGACCGAGGCCGACCGCCGGAAGGGCCAGGCCTGGGGGCTGAAGACGATCGAGAGTTTCCACACCCATGGCACGCCGCCCGTGAAAGGCTAGCGGCGCGGGCGTGCGGGCTTGCGGGCGGGCGCGCGGGCGGGCAGGGTGTCGATCTGAGGCAAACCGGCCGGGGGAGGCGCGCGTGAACATCCTGTTCATCATGTATGACCAGCTGAGGTTCGATTACCTGGGCTGTGCGGGGCATCCACACCTGGAGACCCCGAATTTCGACCGCGTGGCCCGGATGGGCGTGCGCTTTACAAATGCCTATTGCCAGTCGCCCATCTGCGGGGCGAGCCGGATGAGCTTTTACACCGGGCGCTATGTCTCGTCCCACGGGGCGCAGTTCAATGGCTACCCGCTCCGGGTGGGAGAGCAGACCCTGGGCGATCACCTGCGCAAGGCGGGGATGGGGTGCTGGCTGATCGGGAAGACGCATATGAAGGTCGATGCCGAGGGCATGGCGCGGCTCGGGCTGGAACGCGACAGCGTGATCGGCGCGCGCCAGGCCGAATGCGGCTTCGATGCCTGGGTGCGCGATGACGGGCTGTGGGCCGAGGGGCCGGACGGGTTCTACGATGAAAAGCGCAGCCCCTATAACGAATACCTGAAGTCCAGGGGCTATCCCGGCGACAACCCATGGGCGCAATACGCCAATGCGGGCGTCGATGCCGAGGGGCAGATCGCCTCGGGCTGGATGCTGAGCAATACCGACCAGCCCGCCAACATCCGCGAGGAGGACAGCGAAACGCCCTGGCTGACGCGGCAGGCGCTGGCTTTCATGGAAGAGACCGAGGGGCCGTGGTGCGCGCATGTCTCCTACATCAAGCCGCACTGGCCCTATATCGTGCCCGCGCCCTACCACGCCATGTACGGGCCCAACCACGTGCCTGCCGCCACCCGGTCCGAGGATGAGCGGCGCGACACCCATCCGGTCTTTGACGCCTTCCTGTCGGGCAAGGTGGCCGAGGCCTTCCAGCGCGAGGAGGTCCGGCAAAAGGTGATCCCGGCCTATATGGGGCTGATCAAGCAATGCGACGACCAGTTGGGGCTGATCCTGGACCGGCTGGAGGACAGCGGTGCGATCAAGGACACGATGATCGTGCTGACCTCGGACCATGGCGACTATTTGGGCGATCACTGGATGGGCGAGAAGGATTTCTTCCACGACCCCTCGGTCAAGATCCCGATGATCGTCTACGATCCGCGCCCCGAGGCCGACGCCACGCGCGGCACCGAGTGCGCCCAGCTGGTGGAGGCGATCGACCTTGCCGCGACCTTCATCGAGGCTGCTGGCGCCGAGGTGCCGGGCCATGTCGTCGAGGGTCGCTCGCTGATGCCGTGGCTGCGCGGCGAGTGCCCCGACTGGCGCGAGGTGGTGATCAGCGAATACGACTATTCCTTGCGCCCCTTTGGCGAAACGCTGGTCGGCAGCAGCGCCGATGCGCGTCTTTTCATGGTGTTCGACGGGCGCTGGAAACTGATCCATGCCGAGGGGGGCATGCGGCCGATGCTGTTCGACCTCGAGACCGATCCCGACGAGCTGAACGACCTCGCCCGCCAGCCGGGACACGAGGACCAGATCGCGCGGCTGAGGGGGCACCTCGCGAAATGGGGGCTGCGCATGTCGCAGCGGGTCACCCGCTCAGAGGCCGATATCGCCGCGATGCGCGGCAAGTCGGCGCGCAAGGGCATCCTGCTGCATCTCTATGACGGCTCGGAAGTGCCACAGGAGCTGACCCGCGCCTATCGCGGCAAGGCCGAGGCGCGGTTTGCGCCGCCCGACGAGGGCTGAGACAAGCCCCTTGCAGGCGGCGGCGATTGCGGGAAAGCTGGCCGCCAGTCGCACGAGGAGCCCCATGATGACCGCCAGTTTCTGCCGCCTGACACCCGAGGCCGCCACGCCCGAGCACGATGCCCCGGCGCCCGACAAGGTGATTTCGGGCGCGCCGCGCTTTACCACCTGGAACCTCGAAGAGCGCGACGGGCTATATTGCGGCATCTGGCGCGCGACCCCCGGCAAGTGGCGGATTTCCTACGATGAATGGGAATATTGCCGGATCCTGGAAGGCCATTCGATCCTGACCGAAGAGGGCGGAGAGCCGCAGCATGTGCGCGCGGGCGACAGCTTTGTCCTGCGCCCCGGTTTCCGCGGCACCTGGGAGGTGGTGGAGACTACCACCAAGGATTACGTGATCCGGCTTTGAACGCAGGCAGGCGCGCGGGCCCCCCTGGTCGGGGTTGCCGTACGGCTGGAAGGCCGGGCCATCACCGGTTCTGGAACCGCGGTTTGCGCTTCTCGGTGAAGGCGGTCATGCCTTCCTTGCGATCCTCCGTTGCGAAGGTGGAATAGAGCAGTCGCCGCTCAAGGTGGATGCCTTGCGCCAGATGCGTTTCATATGCCTGGTTCACGGCTTCCTTCGCGAGCATCATGATCGGGCGCGAGCCCCTTGCGATGCGTGCGCCCATGTCGAGCGCGGTCTCAACCTGGGTGCCATCGGGCACCACGCGCGAGACCAGACCCGCTTCGCGGGCTTCCTCGGCCGAAAGGGCGCGGCCGGTCAGGATCATGTCCATGGCCAGCGCCTTGCCGACGACGCGCGTCAGGCGTTGCGTGCCTCCGGCCCCGGGGATCACGCCGAGTGTCGTTTCCGGCAGGGCGAAGCGCGCGGATTGGGCGGCGACGATCATGTCGCACATCATGGCCAGTTCGCATCCCCCGCCGACCGCATGGCCCGACACCGCCGCGATGGTCGGCTTTCGGGCCGAGGCGATGCGTTCCCAACTGGCGGTGATGAACTGTTCGCAATAGACGTTGATGAAGGTCTTGTCCCTGATTTCCTTGATGTCGGCACCAGCCGCGAAGGCCCGGTCCGACCCGGTAAGCACGATCGCGCTGACCTCTGCTCTGGCCTCCATCGCATCAATCGCGTGTGACAGCTCGCGGGTCAGCTTGTCATTGAGGGCGTTCAGGGCCTCCGGTCGGTTCAGGGTGATCAGGCCGACCCCCGCTTGGGTATGGGTGAGGAGGGTTTTGTAGGTCACGCGAAAGCTCCTGGAAGGGTGGGTCCGGCGATGCAGCCGATGCCTGTGAATTGGGGCCTGGCCTGTATCTGGCCTGTTGGGCCAGTCACTCCCGAAGGGGGCGGCGGGCCTGGGCTTTCGACGGGGGAAGAGGGGCCGGTCATGTTGCCGGTCAGCCGCCCTGGGCCTTGTCCACGTCGTCCATGTTCTTGCGCATCTGGTCCAGGTAATGCAGCGCATGGATCAGGTCGCTGTTCGACAGATCCTTCATCGCGCCGTCATAGAAGCCCGAGATGTCGCCCTGCATCTGGTTCCATCGGCTCCAGCCCTTCGGGGTGAGCCGGATCAGCCTGGACCGGCTGTCTGCCTGGCTCTTGACCCGTTCGATCAGCCCCCGGTCTTCCATGCGCGACAGAACCCCGGCCAGGTTCTGCCGGCTGACCATGAGAAGTGCGGCAAGCTGCTGGACCGCGATACCCTCTGCCCACCGTTCCCGCACCAGCGCGCCGATGATCGCCCATTGCTGGGTTGTGACCCCGTGGCTTTCCAGGGCCTTTGTCCCCGTCTTGTTGAGCAGATTGGCACATTGATAGAGCCGGAATGCCAGCCGGTTCATCAACTGGGCCCGCAGCGTATCACTTGTGTCAACATCCTGTTTCATGCGGTCAGCTTCGCGTTTCGCTGGTCCTTCGTCAAGCGGACGGGCGAGGGGCGTTCAGGCTTTTTATGGCAATATATTGACGTAATTTTCCGATCCCGACTAGCATGGGGAACGCGGAGGGCGCGAATCAACCTGGAAGTTGTCAGAAAGGCAAATCTGGTTAGCAAGCGCCCGCATCATTCACGGGTGAGGGAGGGTGCCGTGAGGGGCATTAAAGGAAAAGTAGTTGTCGTAACTGGCGGCGGCGGCGGTATCGGGTCGGCAACGTGTCTGCGGTTTTCGGACGCTGGCGCGCGGGTCGTGGTCTGCGACGTCAACGCCGACGCGGCGCAGGCTGTCGTGGAGGAGATCAGGGGCAAGGGCGGCGAGGCCATCGCGGTCTCGGTCGACCTTACCGACTATGACGCGACGCAAGCTGCCGTCGAGATGATCGAGGACACGGTGGGGCCGATCGACGTGCTCGCGAACAACGCGGGCTGGGACGTGGACACGCCCTTTCTGAAATCGGGCCCCGAGTTCTGGTCGAAGCTTATCGACATAAACCTGCGCTCCGTTCTCAACATAACGCATCCTGTCCTTGCGCGCATGAGCCAGCGTTCCGCAGGCCGGATCGTGTCCATAGCGTCCGATGCGGCGCGGGTGGGGTCGTCGGGGGAAAGCGTTTATGCGGCCTGCAAGGCGGGCGTCATCGCGTTTTCCAAGACGCTGGCGCGCGAACAGGCCCGCAAGGGCATCACCTTCAACTGCGTCTGCCCCGGCGCGACCGAAACCGGAATGCTGGAGTCCTTCATGGATGCAGCGGGCAACAAGGAAAAGCTGAGGGACGCCTTCACCCGGGCCGTTCCGATGGGACGGTTGGGCCAGCCAGGCGACCTTCCCGGTGCGATCCTCTTCTTCGCCTCCGATGACGCCGCCTTCATCACCGGTCAGGTGATCTCGGTGTCCGGCGGCCTGACCATGCATGGATGAGATGATGAGCTACGACGATATCCTTTACGACGCGACAGACGGCATTGCCCGCATCACGATCAATCGCCCGGACAAGTACAACGCCTTCAGGGGCCAGACCTGCGAGGAACTGATTGACGCGTTAAACCGGGCGGGGTGGGACAAATCCATCGGCGTGATCGTCCTTGCGGGGGCGGGCGAAAAGGCGTTCTGCACCGGCGGGGACCAGTCGGCGCATGAGGGGCAATATGACGGGCGCGGGACCATCGGGCTGCCAATGGAGGACCTGCATTCGATCATCCGGGACGTTCCCAAGCCGGTCATCGCCAAGGTTCAGGGCTTTGCCATTGGCGGCGGCAACGTTCTGGCGACGATCTGCGATCTGACCATCGCGGGCGATCGGGCCCAGTTCGGGCAGGTCGGCCCCAAGGTGGGCTCGGTCGATCCGGGCTACGGCACAGCCTATCTTGCCCGCGTCGTGGGTGAGAAAAAGGCGCGGGAAATCTGGTATCTGTGCCGACGCTATTCGGCCCGGGAGGCGCTGGAGATGGGGCTCGTCAACAAGGTGGTCCCGCATGACCAGCTGGACACCGAGGTTGACAGCTGGTGCGCCGAGATCATGGAGAAATCCCCCACGGCCATCGCGCTGGCCAAACGCAGCTTCAACATGGACACCGAGCATCATCGGGGCATCTCGGGGCTCGGGATGCTGGGCCTGTCGCTCTATTACGACACGGATGAAAGCAAGGAAGGCGGACTTGCCTTCAAGGAAAAGCGCAAACCCGATTTCCGCAAGTTTTCCCGCTGACGCGCGCGAAGCCCCAGCAACAAAGGCCAGCCAGATGCACACGATATTCGACACCGAGGAGCTCTGCGCGATCCGCGAGCTTGCCCGCAAATTCGCGCAAGACCGCGTGGCCCCCGGCTACCAGGCGCGGGAAAACGCGGGCCAGATGGACATGGCGCTTGTCCGCGAAATGGGCGATCTGGGCCTGATCGCGCCCGAATTGCCCGAAGCGGTCGGCGGCATGGGGGCGGGATTTCTCTGTTCCGGGGTCATCATCGAGGAAATCGCCAAGGCCGATTTCACCTTTGCCTACGTGTCGCTGCTGGCCTCGCTGAACGGGCAGATCCTGAATGCCTTCGCCAAGCCGGACCTGGCCCGTGACTGGTTGACCGGGTTGACGGCGGGCGAGCATTTGCTGGCCATTGCCCTGACCGAACCCAAGGGGGGGTCGGATGCGGCCAACCTTTCTCTGCGGATGGAACGCGATGGCTCTCATTACGTCATCAACGGGGAAAAGACCTCCATCTCGGCCAATCAATGCGCGAAGGCTGTCATCACTTTCGCGCGCACGGGCAGGCCCGAGGACGGGGCGCGGGGGGTCTCGGCCATTCTGGTGCCGCTTGATCTGCCCGGGATCACGACGTCGAAATTCGCGAATATGGGGCAGAACCAGGTTGGTCACGGTTCGATCTGGTTCGACAATGTCCGCGTGCCGGCCGAATACCTGCTTGGTCAGGAGGGGGCCGGCTTTGTTCAGGTCATGCAGGGGTTCGACTTCTCGCGTTCCCTGATCGGGCTTCAATGCCTGGGCACCGCGCGGCAATCGCTGGATGAAACCTGGGCCTATATCGGCGAGCGTCGCGCCTTCGGAAAACCGCTGGCCGCGTTCCAGGGCGTGACCCACCAGCTGGCCGATTTCGACACCAGGGTCGAAGCGGCGCGCCTGATGTCCATGAATGCGCTCTGGCTCAAGGATCGGGGGCTGCCCCATACCGCCGAGGCGGCGATGACGAAATGGTGGCCGCCCCTTTTGGCCTACGAGGCGATCCATGCCTGCCTGCTGATCCACGGCCACGCCGGATACGCGCAGGATCTGCCGTTCCAGCAACGGCTGCGCGACGTGCTTGGCCTGCAGATCGGCGATGGCACCGCCCATATCATGAAGAACATCATCGCCCGAGAGCGTGCAGGGCGGGGCGCCGTGCAGGGGTGAGGCCAGCCCGGGCGCCCTGTGCAAGGCCGCGATGTCGTGCCCGCGGCGTGGCCCGTGCGATCTTTGTGCCCGAATGATTGTCTGCGGGCGCCATCGGGGCGATCGAAACGGGACTGGCCTGCCAAATCCGGCCGACCTGTCGGAAGTGGTCTGCCAGGGCCTCCGGCTGACGCCCCAGGCCAGAAACGAAAAAGACCCCCGAGGGGGTCTTATCGTCAAATCCCTTGTTTTCTGGGATTTTTGGCTCCGGCGGTAGGGATCGAACCTACGACCAATTGATTAACAGTCAACTGCTCTACCGCTGAGCTACGCCGGAACGGTGGAGGGGATATAGCAACCTCGTTTTTGGAGGTCCAGAGGGTTTTCGGGAAAAAATTCACTTCTTGTCACAGGGCGCGAAATTGGCCCGTTGCGGACAGGGAATTTGCAGGTTCAGCCAATTTTCTTTCAACAAGATCAATGAGATGAGCAAGAACGTTGCGTTCGGCCACGGGAAGCAGGCGCGCGTCGATATCGGTGTAGATGCGCGCGGTCAGCGCGGCGGGGGTGGCCGGGGCCTCGGCCAGGGCGGCCAGAATCTGCCGCTCGCGTCCTGCGCGGTGGTCGAGAAGCTCTCGGCAGCGCCCGGCCGGGTCGGTGACCGGTTCGCCATGGGCGGGGTGGTAGACGCGGTCGGTCCGGGCGAGGAGCCGGTCGAGCGAGTTGCGGAAGGCGGTGAGGTCGCCATCGGGGGGCGAGATCAGCGAGGTTGACCAGCCCATGACCAGGTCGCCCGAGAAGAGCACCCCGTTCGAGGCGAAGGAAACGTGGTTGGCCATGTGGCCGGGGGTGTGCAGCACCTCGATCTGCCAGCCGTCGGCCTCCAGCACCTCTCCATCGGCCAGCGCCCGGTCGGGGGCGAAATCTGGGTCCACCCCTTCGCCGCCGCCGATCAGCCCCTCCTCGGCCAGGGCCTGCATCGCGGGGGATCGGCCCCAGGCGCTGTCGCCGGCCGCCAGCACCGGGGCGCCCGTGGCCCGGGACAGCGCACGGGCAAGGGGGGAATGGTCCAGGTGGGAATGGGTGACGAGGATATGGCTGATGCGCTGATCGTGGCCCACGGCCGCCAGGATCGCGGCCAGGTGGCTGTCGGACAGGGGGCCGGGGTCGATCACCGCAAGATCGCGCTGGCCCACAAGGAACGTGTTGGTGCCCTCCAGCGTCATCGGCGAGGGGTTGGGGGCCGTGATCCGGCGCAGACCCGGTTCCAGCTGAACTGCCGTCATATCTCTTTCCTCCGGCCCGGTCGCGGGGTTAGATGGGCCCATGCGATGGGGTTGGCTCAAAAGGTTCATGCCGCGGGGGCTTTATGGCCGGGCCGCGATGATCCTCATCGTGCCGATCGTTACCCTGCAACTTGTCGTCTCCATCGCCTTCCTGCAACGCCATTTCGAGGATGTGACCGGGCAGCTGACCTATGGGCTTGGGGTCGAGCTGCAATTGCTGCGCGACGAACTGGCGGAGGGCGGGCTGGCCGAAGCCGCAGGGGTGGCCGAAAGCCTCGGGATCGAGATGGCCGAAGGGGCCGGTCCTGACTGGGTTGGCGACGAGGTCGTGCGGCGGCGCTGGTATGACCTTTCGGGGCGCGTGGTCGTGGAGGTGCTGCTGCTCATGGTGCCCGAGATCAGCTGGATCGACCTCGCCGAGGATGACAAGCAAGTGCAGCTTGGCCTGTCGGTGGGTGGCGAGAGCGTCGAGATGACCCTGACCCGGCGGCGCGTGTCGGCCTCCAACCCGCACCAGTTGCTTGTGCTGATGATTTTCACGGGCATCCTGATGACGACCGTGGCCTTCCTGTTCCTGCGCAACCAGGTGCGCCCGATCCGGCGACTGGCGCGCGCGGCAGAGGCATTCGGCAAGGGCCGGGTGCTGGACTATTCCCCGCGCGGCGCGCTGGAAGTGCGGGCGGCGGGGCGCGCCTTTCTGGACATGCGGGCGCGCATCGAGCGCCAGATCGAACAGCGCACGATGATGCTGTCAGGCGTGAGCCATGACCTGCGCACACCGCTGACGCGGATGAAGCTGGGGCTGACCATGCTGGAGCAGGGGGCCGAAACCGATGCGCTGATCCGCGATGTCGAAGAGATGGAGGCGCTTCTGACCGCCTTCCTCGACTTCGCCCGGTCCGACGCGCTCGACGATCCCGAAGAGGTCGACGTGCTGGCGCTGGCCCGTCAGGTGGCCGAGGATGCCGGGCGGATGGGGGGCAGGGTGGAGCTGGTCCTTCCCGACGCGGTGCCCCTGTCTGCCCTTCGCCCCGGCGCGGTCCGGCGTGCGCTGTCGAACCTTCTGACGAATGCCCTGCGCTATGGCAGCCGGGCGCGGCTGAGCCTGACGGTGATGGACCGGTCGCTGCGCTTCACGGTCGAGGATGACGGCCCCGGCATCGCGCCCGGGGACCGAGACCGCGCGGTGCGCCCCTTTGCCCGGCTCGACGAGGCGCGCAACCAGAACCGGGGCGGCGGTGTGGGGCGTGGGCTCGCCATCGCGAATGACGTGGCGCGCAGCCATGGCGGCAACTTGCGCCTGTCCGACTCGGCTGACCTGGGCGGGCTGCGGGTGGACCTCGTGCTGGCGCGATAGGGG
The DNA here is from genome assembly GCF_964229645.1 of Nioella sp. Taxonomy (GTDB): domain Bacteria; phylum Pseudomonadota; class Alphaproteobacteria; order Rhodobacterales; family Rhodobacteraceae; genus Nioella. The sequence continues at coordinate 11,320 of NZ_CAXREX010000103.1, forward strand.
GCGATGCGGCGGGGGGATGGTAGGCCCGGCAGGACTTGAACCCGCAACCAAAGCGTTATGAGCGCTCTGCTCTAACCAATTGAGCTACAGGCCCGCCAAGGCCGAGGAAATAGCAGTCTGGCAGGCGGGGTCAAGCCTGTCACGCCCCCCCGCCTCAGGCCTTGTCTCAGGCCACCTTGGGCGGGGCCAGCCGCGCACGGATCGCCCCCGGCACCTGCCGCGCGGACATGGCGCGGGGGTAGGGGAGTTCGGCCATTTCCGGCACGTCGCCGTAGAGCGCCTCGAATTCTGCGAAGTTGTCAAAGACCCGGCGGGAGACCTTGTCGATGAAGGTCTCGGCGGGGGCACCGTTGGCGAGGATGATCTCGTGGTTCTCGGTTTCGATGTGGTAGACCGTGTAGCTCTCGCCCATCTCGCGCAGAGGCACCCGCGCGATCGTCGTGCCGTTCACAAGCGCGCCCGCGTGGCAGATCGCGCCATCGACCAGCATGCCGTGATCGGCAGTGACGGTCAGGTCCGTATGCGGCAGGCCCCGCCCAAGCGCCCCGGCAGCGAACCTCACTGGCATCAGCCGTTCTGCGGGGCCGAAACGGGTGGAGACCGTCTGGCGACCGATCCATTTGACGGGGACGCTGGTTCCGGTCGCGGTCAGGATCGGCTCGCCGATCTGCAAGTCTTCCACGTATTTTGAGCCCGTCGGTGTCGCGATGCATGTGCCAGGCAGGAAACAGGTCGGGAAATCCCCCGTGTTCAGCGTGGTGCCGTCGACCTGTTCCGGGAAGCTGTAATCCGAGGCGCTGGTGCCCTCGGGGTAGTAGATCTTGTAGTGGTAATTCGTGCCCGCTGTCCGGCCGACCGGGAGTGTTGCCGTTCCCCCCGCGACGAGAGCGACCTCGATGGAACCTGCATAGGTTTCGGTGCCGTTAATGGGATCACCGAACTCGAAGGTCGTGTCGAGCTCCACGTCCCATAGCGAAAGGAAGCCCGGGGACGTGCCCACATAATTTCCGACGGGGCCGGTTCCGGCATAGTAGCTTGCGAATCCGTCCGTGCGATAGTCGGCCAAGTCTTCATCTCCTGCCTGAGTAGAGGAAAAGTTGCACTGCCTACTGTTCAAACTGGAAACTACACACAGAGTTCATCACTTTGTGCCGCTCTTCCACATTGACAGAAATCAACTTGGCCAGAAAACACTGTCCAGCCGGGAGCCAGGCGCGCGGGGTAGGGCGCGCGCAGTGACCGCTCGTTGCCGACCAAACCTGCCGATACGCTCAGCCGCCAGCGCCGCTCATCCCCCTGCGTTTCCTGCACCCCGCGTCACGCTGGCAATGGACTCGTCCCGTGGCCCCTGCTAGCAGGGCGCCAAGTTTGAAGGAGCGGGCCATGACGGACGGAAAACAGGGGCTGACCTACGCTGAGGCGGGTGTCGATATCGACGCGGGAAACGAACTGGTGGAGCGGATCAAGCCCGCCGCCAAGGCCACCACGCGGCCCGGCGTGATGTCGGGGCTGGGGGGCTTCGGGGCGCTGTTTGACCTCAAGGCTGCGGGCTATGACGATCCGGTGCTGGTCGCCGCGACCGACGGGGTGGGCACCAAGCTGAAGATCGCCATCGACACGGGCGTCTTCGACACGATCGGCGTCGACCTTGTCGCCATGTGCGTCAATGACCTGGTGTGCCAGGGGGCCGAGCCGCTCTTCTTCCTCGACTATTTCGCGACCGGCAAGCTCGATGTGGCCGACGCCGCCACGATCATCGAAGGCATTGCCGAGGGCTGCACGCGGTCTGGCTGCGCGCTCATTGGCGGCGAGACGGCGGAAATGCCGGGCATGTATGCGCCCGGCGATTTCGATCTTGCGGGCTTTGCCGTGGGCGCGATGGAACGCGGGGCGTCCCTGCCCGAGGGCGTGGGCGCGGGCGACGTGCTGCTTGGGCTCGGCTCGGACGGGGTGCATTCCAACGGCTATTCGCTGGTGCGCCGGATCGTGGAGCGCTCGGGGCTTGCCTGGGACGCGGAATCGCCCTTTGGCGGCGACAGCCTGGGGCGGGAACTGCTGGCCCCCACGCGGCTTTACGTCAAGCAGGTGCTGGCCGCCGTGCGGGCAGGCGGCGTGCATGCGCTGGCCCATATCACCGGCGGCGGGCTGACCGAGAACCTGCCGCGTGTCCTGCCCGAAGGGCTGGGGGCCGAGATCGACCTGGGGTCGTGGACGCTGCCGCCGGTTTTTGGCTGGCTGATGGCCGAGGGCGGGCTGGACGAGAAGGAGATGCTCAAGACCTTCAACTCGGGCATAGGCATGGTTGTCGTGGTGGCCGCGGATCGGGCCGATGCGCTGGTGGCGCTTCTGGAAGGCGAGGGCGAAACCGTGGCGCGGCTTGGCACCGTGGTGGCGGGCGAGGGCGTGCGCTACAGCGGAAGCCTCGCGTGACGCGCCGGGTCGCGATCTTCATTTCGGGGGGCGGGTCCAACATGGTCTCGCTCGTCGATAGCATGACCGGCGACCATCCTGCGCGGCCCTGCCTCGTGATTTCCAATCAGCCCGATGCGGGCGGGCTGGCCAAGGCCAGCGCCAAGGGCATCCCGACGGCGGTGGTGGATCATCGCCCCTTCAAAGGCGACCGCGCGGCCTTCGAGGCGGAACTGGCACGGGTCGTGGATGCGGCCAAGCCCGACATTCTCTGCCTTGCGGGGTTCATGCGGGTTCTGACCGAAGGCTTCGTCAGCCGCTACGAGGGCCGGATGCTGAACATCCACCCGTCGCTTTTGCCGAAATACCGCGGGCTCAACACCCATGCCCGCGCGCTGGAGGCAGGCGACGCGGAACATGGCTGCACCGTGCACGAGGTCACGCCAGAACTCGACGACGGGCCGATCCTGGGGCAGGCAAGGGTGCCGGTTCTGCCCGGCGACACGCCGGACAGCCTCGCCGCGCGGGTGCTGGTGGAAGAGCACAAGCTCTACCCCGCCGTTCTGCGCCGTTTCGCCAGCGGGGACCGGAGCCCGATCTACCTGCCATAGGTCGTGGCGGGCATGGCATCAAAAAAGGCGCGGGCTCCGGCAGGGTCCGCGCCTTTTTCCTGTCTTTGGACCGGGCTCAGAAGCTCAGCCCGATACCGGTGCCGATCACGAAGGCGTCAATGTTGTCGCCCGGTGTTCCGAAGCCGCCATCGCCCACGTCTTCACGATAGCTCACATGGCCGAGGAAGACGCTCAGGTCCGTGCGCTCATCAGCCCGATAGCTGACACTGACGAAAGCGGAGCTGAGCTGGGCCCGCGGACCGAAACCGATATGACGGTAATCGTTCATCTCGCCATGGAAATAGTCTATCCCGAAGGTCCAGGGCCCGCTGGCGTAGCTTGCGCCGACGCCGAAGGACTGGCCATCATATTCGCCGCCACCAGAAGACCCGTTCTGTTCAGCGAAAGACGCCCCGAATGAATAGTTTTGCAAGGTGATTTCGCCGCTGGTGCGGAACAGCGTCGGGTCGGCGGCGGGGTCATTCGTGTCGGCCACGCTGTAGGACGCGCCAAACATCACATCCACCCCGGCAAAGCTCCCAGCGTAATTCGCCCCGATATCGAAAAGGTGGCAGGCATTGGTCGAACAGCCCGCCCTCGGCTGATCGCTGTTCGCGTAGGACACGCCGATCTGGAAGCCAGCAAAGCGCGGCGTGAAATAGGTGATGCGGCGGCCTTCGGTCAGCCCGTCATTCGCCGGGTTCGTGGTGCTGATCACGGACGAGCCGAACCCGAACGGGTTGGCGCGGCTGACGCCGGACTGGTCCCCTTGCACCGGCACGATGTCATAGGCAAGGTCGGCCATCGCACCGCGGAATGATGTCTCATTGTACCCTCGATTGGTGGGGATATAGTCCGGCGAACTCGGATCATCGATGGGGCTGAGGTTAGAGGGGAAGATCCCCGCGCCCAAGTCGACGTCGTCCGCGCTGCCGAGAACAAGCGACCCAAAGCTGCCCGCAACAATGATTTCGGGTTCGTCGACACCTATCCCGTCGTTATCGGCTTCGAAGTCCATGCGTGCCGAAATCTTGAGTCCGTTGTCTAGAGTAATTGTCGGCAGAACGTAGATTTCCGAGTCAAATGCAATGCCGAGGCCATCGGTGTCATCAACCCCATTACCCGTAGCCGCATCGTTACTGGCATAGGCCACCATGGCATTGTAATACCCGCCGAAACGGATGTCCCACTCCTCAGCCTGTGCAGTTCCGCCCGCAATAAATGTCAGCGAGGTTGCCGCGAGAAGCGCGGTCTTCATGCGATAGGTCATTGCAAATCATCCCCCTGGTACCGTCCCGCTTTCACGGCGGACCTGGCAGGGAACGGCGTGAACCCCTTTTTTATATGGATTTCGAATAAGTATCGAAAGTTAAAACCCGCTGCAAAAGCGCCCCTGATCCACATGCGTTGCACATTTGACGCAGCAAAAGCGGGGGAAAACACCGTCTTGTCCCGGTCTGCGCGCCCGGGCAGGGCTGCTGACCCTTTTCATTCGCCGCGCTCTGACCTATCAGGTCTGGGTTGGCGGATGCCCCGCCCCAGAACAAGACCAAGAAGGATGGCAGTGCATTGCCCCAGACCCTGACCACGACCGAGGCGCTGGCCGCGTTCTGCGCCCGTGCCGCCCTTGAACCCTACGTCACCGTCGATACCGAGTTCCTGCGCGAGCGGACCTATTTCGCGCAGCTCTGCCTCGTGCAGATGGCGTTGCCGGGCGAGGACGAGGCAGATGCCGTTCTGATCGACCCGCTGGCCGAGGGCATGTCGCTGGAGCCGCTTTACGAACTCTTCCGCAACGAGGCGGTGGTCAAGGTCTTCCACGCCGCGCGCCAGGACCTGGAAATTTTCCACGTCGATGGCAACGTGATGCCGCGCCCGCTGTTCGACACGCAGGTCGCGGCGATGGTCTGCGGTTTCGGCGAACAGGTGGGCTACGAGACCCTGGTGCGCAAGATCGCCCGGGCGAGCCTCGACAAGTCGAGCCGTTTCACCGACTGGTCGCGCCGGCCGTTGTCGGAGGCACAGAAGAACTACGCGCTTGCCGATGTGACCCATCTGCGCCAGATCTACGAGCACCTGGCGGCCGAGCTGTCCCGCACCGGGCGCACCGCCTGGATGGAAGAAGAGCTGACCACGCTCACCGATCACGGCAACTACGTGGTCGATCCCGAAAACGCCTGGCGCCGGGTCAAGACGCGCACCAATTCCGGCAAGTTCCTTGCCGTGCTGAAGGAACTGGCCCGCTTCCGCGAGGAAACCGCGCAGAGCCGCAACATTCCGCGTAACCGGATCATGAAGGACGATGTGCTGCTGGAGCTGGCCTCGACCAAGCCACGCAGTGCGCAGGACCTGTCGAAATCGCGGCTCTTGCTGCGCGAAGCCCGCAAGGGCGACATCGCGGACGGCATTCTTGCGGCAGTGGAACGGGGGCTGGAAATGAACCCGGCCGATCACCCCAAGTTCGACAAGGCCCCCGACCGCTCGTCCCTGAACCCGGCGCTGGCGGATCTTCTGCGCGTTCTTCTCAAGGCCAAGGCCGAAGAGGCGGGCGTGGCGCAGAAGCTGATCGCGTCGAGCGCCGATCTCGACGATATCGCCTGTGGCGGGCGCGAGGGGCTGTGGGCGCATGGCTGGCGCTTCGAGGTCTTCGGCGAAGACGCGCTGCGCCTGTGCAACAGCGAGATCGCCCTTTCGGCCAAGGGCCAACGGGTGAAGATCATCAAGCTGCGCTGAGGCGCGGTCCTGCCCCCGGTTCAGACCGGGGGATCAGCTGCGGCGCACGCTGCGCCGGTTCTGGGCCGCGATCACCACGATCGAACGAATGCCAGACAGGTCCTGGCGGCTGAGCGAGGTCCCCGCAAGGATTTCGCGCGATTGCTGCGTTCCGGGGCGGGTGTTGGGGTCCAACGGCTGGTAGACGCGGAATTCGAACACCAGTTCCCCGTTGTCGCGCCCGACCTCGACAAGGTCGGCCTCCCAGTAGCCCTGGCGGGGCGGCAGGCCCACGGCCCGCACGATGGCACCGCCCGGCATCGCATCGACATTGAGGCTGACGACCTGGGTGACAAGCTGGCGGTAGTCCGGGTCGCCTGCGACCGCCGTCTCTTCCACGGCGATGCGTTCCTCGCGGTCGCCGCCGAACCAGTTGAACGGGTTTAGCCGGGTTGCGCAGCCGGTCAGGCCGAGCACAACGATAAGGGCCACGAGTATGCGAGGGGTCATCGACTGTCTCCGCCTGTCTAGTGCCCCTTGCCTAGCGCATTGGCGGCAGGTTGAAAAGCGCCTCTGGACCTTTCACGGCCTTGGCCCTAGGTGTCGGGGCAGACCGAGACGGAGAGAGTGATGGCCACCGACGCCTTCGAAGAGATTGCCGAGACCTTCGATTTCCTGGATGACTGGGAAGAGCGCTATCGTCACGTGATCGAGTTGGGCAAGGCCATGGAGCCGCTGGAAGACGCCTTCCGGGTGCCGGCGACCAAGGTCGATGGCTGCGCCAGCCAGGTCTGGATCCTGCCCGAGATCGAGGGCAAGGGACCGGGGGCGGTGTTCCGCTTTCGCGGCGACAGCGACGCGATGATCGTGCGCGGGCTCATTGCCGTGCTGCACGCGCTTTATTCGGGCCTGAACGTTGCGGATGTGCTGAAGGTGGACGCGGGCGCTGAACTGGCCCGGCTTGGGCTCAATGACCATCTCTCCTCGCAGCGCTCGAACGGGCTGCGGGCGATGGTCGAGCGTATCCGGCTTCTGGCGCAGGAGACCGCGGCACAGGCAGGGTGACGGCGCGTCGGCGCGCGTGCCTCTGCCTCACTTTTGGGCCACGGATGCCAGTTCCCGTGCCAGGTCGCCATAGCCGGTAAAGCGCCGCTCGAAGGCGAGGCCGAGCCTCTCGGCCACCGCGCGCGCCTTCTCGGTCAGGGCCGGGTCGTCGGTCTGCGCCTGGTAGACCAGCTTGGTGTAATTTCCGAAATAGATGTCGCGCAGTTCCGGATGGCGGTCGAGCCCGAGCGGTCTGGTCACGAAGGCATCGAACTGCCGGGTCAGGAAATCGGTCAGGTAGAAGGCGGTGACCTCGTCATCATGCGCGGCAAAGGCGGCATTTCCCTCGAAGAAGGAATAGCAATGCGGGCCTTGCAGCATCTCGACCCCGAGTGCCGCGCAGCGCGCCTGCAAGAGTCCCCCGGTGCCGCAATCGGCATAGACCACGAAGACGTCGTCATAGCTGTCGCGGTGCCTGGTCACCGCGGCTTCCACCGCGTCGGGGATGCGCTCGGGCGCATTGTGCAGGATCGCGGGCAGGCAGTGCAGGTCGAGGTGATCCCAACCATTGAGCCGCTTCAGCGCCACGATTTCATGGGCCAGAGCCCCGCAGGCCAGCAGCAGGATGCGGCCCCGGCCTGCCGCCGCAACGCCTGCGGTGGTCAGGGCCCCGTCCTCCAGCGCTGCGCCGGGGGCCAGGGGGGCGGGGCGGTCCGATGACCGGTCGGGGCGGGGGCGGCGCATCGGCTCAGCCCCGGCGCGCGAGGACGAGCCGCGCCAGTAGCGCGAGACCGGCCAGGGCGGGCAGGGCCCCGGCCAACTGGCCCGGGCCGCCCGCGACAAGTGACGCGACCAGGACCGTCAGGCCACCGGCGGTCAGAACAAGGGCGATGAGAAGGGCAAAGCGCATATCCATGCCGCCAATATAGGCAGCGCGCGCGCGCAGGCTAGGGGCGCGGGCGACCTGCGGTGGCCTGCCCGCGACGGGCGGGCATCTGGATCAGCGCAAGCCCTGCAAGGATCACCGCCCCGCCGAGCCAGTCCATCGCGCCGGGCCGTTCGCCCAGCACGAGGCCGGAAACCGTCAGGCCCACCACCGGAATGAGCAGCGCGAAAGGTGTGACCGCCGCTGCCGGGTGCCGCGACAGAAGCAGCCCCCAAAGCGAGTAGCCCAGGACCGTCGAGGCGAACGCCACATAGGCCACCGAAAGCCAGCCGCGCGGGCTGAGTCCCGCCAGAAGCGCAAAGGGCGCGGGATCCTCCAGCGCCATCGACAGCGCCAGCATCGGCACCGGGGGCACGAGGCTTGCCCAGATGAACAGCGCCAGCATGTTCACCGCGCCCACGCGGCGCAGCACCAGGTTGCCCAGGGCCCAACTGAGGGCGGCCAGGAAGATCAGCCAAAGCCCCGCGAGGGTCACGTTGCCCCCGGCCGACAGGGCGAAGACGCCGACCCCAAGCAGGGCCACCGCCAGCCCGGCGACCTGGCCCGCCCGCAGCCGTTCTCCGAAGACCAGGAAGGCCAGCAGGATCGTCAGCGGCGCCTGCATCTGGATGAGGAGCGACCCGAGCCCGGCTGTGGCATCTGCGCGCAGGGCGGAAAAGAGAAAGGCGAACTGGCCCATGTTGATGAGCGCCCCGACGGCGAGGATCTTCCACCAGGCCAGCGCGGGGCGCTTCAGCACCGCCAGCAGCGGCAACAGGATCGCGAAGCGGAGCCCGACAAAGAGAAGCGGGGGCAGTTCCTCCAGCGCCAGTTTCATGGCGGTGAAATTGCTGCCCCAGGCCAGCACCACCAGGCCGATCAGCACCAGGTCACGCGGCGGCATGGGGGGAAATCTCCTGCCGGCCCGACGGGGTCAGCAGGAAGGCGCGCCGTCCCTCGATGACCACGGTGGACAGGGGCCCGCCATAGGCTGCCCCGGTGTCGATCGCCAGCCGATTGCCGTGGTGTTCCACCCGGTCGACCGGGGTATGGCCATGCACCACGAGCGGGCCATGATCGCGGCTGTCGAGCAGGAACTCGTCGCGGATCCAGTAGAGGTCGGAGGGATCCTGGCGATCGAGCGGCACGCCGGGGCGAATGCCGGCATGCACGAAGAGGCAGTCCCCGAAGGCGCAGGACAGGGGCAGGGTGGCCAGGAAATCGCGTTCCGCCGCGCTGACCGCCGCCCGGGCCTGCCGGTGAAGCTGGTCTTCGGGCAGGTCGGGGTCCACGCCCCAGGAGGCCAGCGCCTGCCGGCCGCCGATGCGGGAGTGAAGATAGTCGAACTGGGGCCGCAGGCGCGGATCTCGGGCGGGGCTGTCGCCCAGGAAGAGGGCCAGCATGTTGTCATGATTGCCGCGCAGCACCGTCAGGCGCGGATCGCGGGCGGTTTCCGACATCAGGAAGCGCACCACGCCCCGGCTGTCGGGGCCGCGATCCACCAGGTCGCCGATCTGCACCACCGGCGCCGACGGATCGCCCGTTGCCCTGCGGTCAGCCGTGATGCGCGCCAGCGCCTCGTGCAACTGGTCGAGATGTCCGTGAACGTCCCCGATGGCATAAACCCGTGTCATGGCGCGAGATGACCCGAGCGGACGGGGAAAGGCAAGGCTTGGCCCCCTGGCTTTTGCCGCAGATCGGACCGGCGAAAAGAAAACCGCCCGGAGCGCGACGGCGCCGGGCGGTTCCCCGTGTCAGATTGCGCTGGCCTCAGCCGGCAGCGGCCTGGTTGTGCTTGCGCGCAACGAATTTCTTGGCCGTTTCCACCGCCACGGCGGCATCGCGGCAATAGGCGTCGGCGCCGATGGCCTTGCCGAATTCGTCGTTGAGCGGCGCACCGCCCACCAGCACAATGTAATCTTCGCGGATGCCCTTTTCGACCATCGTGTCGATCACGACCTTCATGTAGGGCATGGTGGTGGTCAGAAGGGCCGACATGCCCAGGATGTCTGGCTGTTCGGTTTCCAGCGCTTCGAGATAGCTTTCCACGGCATTGTTGATGCCGAGATCCACCACTTCGAAACCCGCGCCTTCCATCATCATCGACACGAGGTTCTTGCCGATGTCGTGGATGTCGCCCTTGACGGTCCCGATCACCATCTTGCCCACGCGGGGCGCGCCGGTTTCGGCCAGCAGCGGCTTGAGGATGGCCATGCCGCCCTTCATCGCGTTGGCGGCCAGCAGCACTTCGGGAACGAAGAGGATCCCGTCGCGGAAGTCCTGGCCCACGATGGTCATGCCGCCCACGAGCGCCTCGGTCAGGACGCGATAGGGGGCCCAGTCGCGTTCCAGAAGGATGTTCACGCCTTCCTCGATCTCTTCCTTGAGACCGTCGTAAAGGTCGTCGAACATCTGCTGGACAAGCTCTTCATCGTCGAGCTCGGACAGGATGATTTCTTCTTCGTCGGACATTGGTAGTGGCTCCCTGACCGCAGAGGGGTTTCGGTGATTTAGGTGACTTTTGCGCAGACCGCGCGAATCTGACGCGCTGAATTGCGACACGCGTGACGCCGTGACCGACCTAGGCGCAGGTCGGGCTTGGCAATGTTCCGTTTTTGTTCCATCCTGCCGTGATGGAGTTCAAGGACAGTCTCGACAAGGCGCGCCGACCGGGGCGCGGGGCAGGGTTCAATCCGGCCAACCGCTTCGAACGGCACGACAGGGTGCAGGAGGCGGATGGCTGGCCGTGCGAAGAGGCGCTGCCGCCGCTGCGCACCGAGGTCAGCGACGAGCGCCCGCGCAGCGTGATCACGCGCAATCGCTCGCCCGACCTTGGCTTCGACCGTTCGATCAACCCCTACCGGGGCTGTGAACATGGCTGCATCTACTGCTTCGCGCGTCCCAGCCATGCCTATCTGGGGCTGTCGCCGGGGCTCGATTTCGAAACGCGGCTGATCGCCCGGCCCGATGCGCCGCAGGTGCTGGCGCGAGAGCTGTCGCGCCGGGGCTACCGGCCCGCGCCGATCGCGATCGGCACCAATACCGACCCTTACCAGCCGATCGAGCGGGACCGGCAGATCATGCGCGGCGTGCTGGAGGTGCTGCGCGATTTTCGCCACCCGGTCGGGATCGTGACCAAGGGGACGCTGGTGGAGCGCGATATCGACATCCTGGCCGAAATGGCGGGCGAGGGCCTGGCCAAGGTGGGCGTGTCGGTCACGACGCTGGATGCAGGGCTTGCCCGCGCGATGGAGCCGCGCGTGCCCACGCCTGCGCGCAGACTGAGGATGATCGAGCGGCTGGCCGCGGCGGGCATCCCGGTGCGCCTGATGGTTTCGCCCATCGTGCCGGGTCTGACCGACCACGAGATCGAGCGCATTGTCGAAGCGGGTGCGGCGGCGGGGGTGCGGGCGGCCAGCATGATCACCCTGCGCCTGCCGCTGGAGGTTGCGCCGCTCTTCGGGGCATGGCTGGAGGAGCATGTGCCACTGCGCGCGGCGCGGGTGATGGCGCGGTTGCGCGAGATCCATGGCGGGCAGGATTACAGCGCCGACTGGGGCACGCGGATGACCGGGCGCGGCGTTTACGCCGAGCTCATGCAGCGCCGCTTTGCGCGGGCGCTCCGGGCCGCCGGGCTGAGCCGGGACCTGCCGCCGCTGCGATGCGATCTCTTTGCCGTGCCGCCGCGCCCGGGCGACCAGCTGAGCCTGTTCTGAGAGGGCGGGAGCGAGGGGCCAGCCCCTCGCGCTCCCCGGGGTATTTTTGCAAAGAAGAAGGGAAATTTTAGTCAAATTGCAGAGGGATGAGGGGTGGCAGCGCCCAGGGTCGCCGGAGCCTTGGTCGGGCGCTGCCATCGATATCAGCCGCGGGTGCGGCGGCGCGTGCGGCGCGGGGCCGGAGCACCTTCGCCGGTGCCGTCGCTGTCAGAGGAGAAGCCGCCGATCTGGGCCGCGATCTCTTCGAGCGTGGGCGCGGGACCCGGCGGGGTTTCCTCAAGCGCCTTTTTCATGGCGGCGAGGTGCACGGTCTGGGTGCCGCAGCAGCCGCCGATGATGCGTGCCCCCGCGTCGCGCGCCATGACCGCGTAGCGCGCCATCAGTTCGGGCGTGCCGTCATAGTGGATATGACCATCGACATATTTGGGAATGCCCGCATTGCCCTTGGCGATGAAGGGGATCTCGGTTCCCGAGGCGCGGAAGCCCAGAACCGTGCGCAGAAGGTCGGACGCGCCGACGCCGCAATTGGCGCCGAAGGCCACCGGGGCGGGGTCGAGCCGGTCGGCCAGTGCGGCGAGATCGGCGGAAGTAAAGCCCATCATGGTGCGTCCGGCGGTGTCGAAGCTCATGGTGCCGCACCAGGGCATGCCGGCCAGATTGGCCGCCTCGGCGGCGGCCTTGAAGTCCTCGGCGGCCGAAATCGTCTCGACCCAGAGCACATCGGCCCCGCCGGCCTTCAAGCCCTCGGCCTGTTCATGGAACATCTCGACGGCGCTGGCATGGGTCAGGCTGCCCATCGGTTCCATGATCTCGCCGGTCGGCCCCATGGAGCCGGCCACCACCACAGGGCGGCCTGCCTTGTCGGCCACATCCCGCCCGATCTCGGCGGCAAGTTTCGACAGCTCGAAGGCACGGTCCTGCGCGTCGTGCAGTTTCAACCGGGCACGGGTGCCACCGAAGGAGTTGGTCAGGAAGATATCGGAGCCCGCATCGACCGCGCCCTGGTAGAGCTTGGCGATCCGGTCGGGGTGGTCGGCATTCCACAGCTCCGGCGCATCGCCAGAGGACAGCCCCATGTTGAACAGCGTTGTGCCGGTGGCGCCATCGGCCATCAGCCAGTCACGTTCGGACAGGAGCTTGGACAGGAGGTTGGTCATCGGGTGGTCTTTCGATTGTGCACGGGGGACCTTGTGGCCCTGCGGGCTGAATGAGGCAACTGCATAATCCGCATGAAGATCATGAGCCGCGTTTGAATAGGAGCGGGAATGGAAAGGGGGCCGCCCGGCACGATCGCGGACAGCCCCCCAAAGTTCCGTGTCCCGGTCGTGTGGTCAGGCTTCCTTGACCAGCTGTTCCTTGGCCACGACCAGAAGTTCGGCCATCTTGGCGCGGATTTCGTCGGCGGTGGCCTTTCCGTCCAGGTCGGCGGCAACCTTGCGCACCACGTCCTCGTGGCCGGCTTCCTCGAAATCGGACTTCACCACTTCGATGGCGTAGGCATCGGCATCGGCGCCGGTCTTGCCCAGGATCTCGGCCGCCCAGAGACCCACCAGCTTGTTGCGGCGGGCTTCGGCGCGGAACACCATCTCGGCGTCATGGGCGAATTTGGCTTCGAAGGCGTGTTCGCGATCGTCGAAGGTGGTCATCTTGTGCTCTCCTGACTCGGATAGGTCTGTTGCCTTTCAAATAGGCCCCCGAGGGGGCGGGGCACAAGGGCAGAATCTGCCGCATGCAGGGGCCGGGGCCTGCCAATGCACGCGATCCGGCACTCTGCGCCCAATTGACCGGGGGGCGGTTGCCGCCGCTTCCCTTTCCCGCGCCGTGGGCGTATACGCCCCCAAACGGCGCCCGGGCGCCCGATCACGGATTCGGAGACATCACCCATGGCACGGCGCAAGAAGATCTACGAAGGCAAGGCCAAGATCCTGTACGAAGGCCCCGAGCCGGGGACGCTGGTGCAGTATTTCAAGGACGATGCCACCGCCTTCAACGCCGAGAAGAAGGCCACGATCGAAGGCAAGGGCGTTCTGAACAACCGCCTGTCGGAATTCTTCATGAACGGGCTCAATGCCATTGGCGTGCCCACCCATTTCATCCGCCGCATCAACATGCGCGAGCAGCTGATCCGCGCCGTGGAGATCGTGCCGCTGGAAGTGATCGTGCGCAACTATGCCGCCGGGTCGATGGCCAAGCGGCTCGGGCTGGAAGAGGGCACGCAACTGCCGCGCCCCATCGTTGAATTCTCCTACAAGAACGACGACCTGGGCGACCCGCTGGTGCCCGAGGAATATATCATCGCCTTCGGATGGGCCTCGCAGCAGGACCTCGATGACATCGTGGCGCTGGCGCTGCGCGTCAATGACTTCCTGTCGGGCGTGATGATGGGCGTCGGCATCCGGCTGGTGGATTTCAAGATCGAGATCGGCCGGATCTGGGACGGTGATTACATGCGGCTGATCGTGGCCGATGAGATCAGCCCCGACAGCTGCCGCCTTTGGGATATCGAGACCGGCCAGAAGCTGGACAAGGACGTTTTCCGACGCGACCTGGGCAGCCTGACCGATGCCTATTCCGAGGTGGCCCGCCGCCTGGGGCTCATGCCGGCGCAGCCGGGGCCGTCCAAGCCCACGCTGATCAACTGAACCACCGGTCCCGGCCGCGCTGGCCGGGGCGGGAACCGCACAACGACCGAGACGAAGAGGGCTGACATGCGCGCCACCGTGACCGTGATGCTGAAACAGGGCGTTCTGGACCCGCAGGGCGAGGCCGTGCGCCACGCGCTTGGGGCACTGGGCTTCGACGGGGTCGAGGGCGTGCGCCAGGGCAAGGTGATCGAGCTGGACCTGGCCGATGGCACCAGCGAGGAAACGGTCAGGGCCATGTGCGAGAAGCTGCTCGCCAACACGGTGATCGAGAGCTACTCGATCTCGATGGGCTAAACCGATGAAGGCCGCGCTGCTGGTTCAGCCCCGCACGGCCTTGCAGATCACCGATCTGCCCGATCCCGATTGCCCGGCCGATGGCGTGGTGCTCGACGTGCTGGCCTGCGGCGTGTGCCGGTCGGACTGGCACCTGTGGGGCGGCAACGAACCCGATGTGCCATTGCCGCAGATCCCGGGCCATGAATATTGCGGCGTCGTGCGCGAGGTGGGCCGGGACGTCACCCAGTGGCGCGTGGGCGACCGGGTAATCGCGCCGTTCATCCTGGCCTGTGGCACCTGCCCGGACTGCCGGGCCGGACACCAGACCATCTGTTCCACCCAGATCATTCCGGGCTTCACCGCGCCGGGGGCTTTCGCCGAGCGCGTGGCGGTGGCACGGGCCGATGCCAACCTGGCCCGTCTGCCAGAGGGGATGGACCCGGCGCTGGCGGCGGCGCTTGGCTGTCGCGTGACGACGGCCTGGCACGCGCTGACGGGACGCGCGGCCCTGCGCGGGGGCGAGTGGCTGGCAATCTGGGGGGCTGGCGGGATTGGCCTTGCCGCGGCCCTCATCGGCAAGGCGCTTGGCGCGCGGGTGGTCGTGGCCGACGTGGTGCAGGAAAAGCTCGATTTCGCGCTGTCGCTTGGCGTTGATGCCGCCGTGAACGCAGCGGGCGCGGATCCCGTGGGCGCGATCCGGGACATCACCGGGGGCGGGGCGGACCTGGCGGTCGAGGCGCTCGGCTTCGAGGTGACGACCGTCAACGCCATGAAATCGCTTCGGAAACTGGGCCGGATGGTGCAGGTTGGCATGCCCGCAGGCGAGCATGTGACCATGTCGCTGCCCTGGGATGTTGTCTATTCCGGCCAACTGGCCATCTACGGCACGCGGGGCATGCCTTCCTGGCGCTATCCGTCGCTTCTGTCGCTGATCGAGAGCGGCGCGCTGGACCTGTCGCCGATGATCGCGCGGCGGGTGTCGCTGTCCGAGGCCAGTGTCGAACTGGCCGCTTTCGACGGGCCGACGCCGCCGGGCGTGGCCGTCATCACCGATTTCACCCGCTAGGGCCTATCCCGCAATCTGCAGAACGGCGGCCTGGCGACGGTTGAGGCTGTCGGCGGCATCGGTCATGCGTGCTGCGTCGGGGTCGCAAAGCTCTGGGAAGAGCTGCATCAGTTCGGCCCGCGTGGCCTCGTCCAATCCTTCGACAGCATGCCCGCCCGGCAGGAAGCTTTCGCTTGGCAGGCCGTTGGCCAGCAGGATGTCGTGGCTGTCCAGAAGCACGTGGTAATAGGTGACCTCGTCGCAGCGGTGATCCACGTGGATGCGGTCGCCCACGAGATGCCCGATGGGCACCAGGATGCGATCGGTGCCGAAATTGAGTTCCACCTCCCAGCCTTCGACCAGCACCCGGTGCTGGCGCGACAGGCGCAGATCGCTATGGGGGCTGTCAGGGCCGAAGCTGTGGGCGGGCACCACGATGGGACGCAGGTTGGGATAAAGCGCCAGTTCCGAGCCGCTGACATGGCGCGACCCGATCCAGCGGATCGGCGCGTCGCGACCATCTGCAAGGCGCACATATTCGCCTTCGGCCAGGGCCTCGACGGGGCGTTCCCCAAGCGGCGTCGCAATCATCGCCCCGGCGGCAAAGCACAAAAGGATGGGTCCGGTGGTGCTGAGGGCGTCGATGGGAATGGCCCCGTTGGGCATGTTGTCCATCACCTCGAACGTGCCCGAGCCATCGGTCAGGAAGTAGTAGCGCTGCCCGGTTTCGACCGTGATGACCACCACCTCGGCCCCGCGCACATCGGTTCCCGCGACATCGCTAAGCGCAGTGCTGTAGGGCATGTAGCCCGAGAAATCGACAGTGAAACTATAGGTCACATTGTCGATAATGACTTGAGTATCAAGGTCTTCGCCGCCGTCGTTATAGTCCAGCTCCAGATTGCCCGACGTGCCCGAGGTGAAGGTCAGCTCGGTCGTGGGCGTCTTGTTGGTGTTCTCGGAATTGATCGAGGCGTTGTTCGCACTCGAACTGTCGCCGCGCGCCCAGAGAGAAAGCTCTGCCATGATCCATGCCTGCTCGTCGCCCGCGTTCCTGCGGGTCGTGAAGATTTGTTAACAAAGGTTAACAGATCACTTTCGAGAAAACGAGAAACTATTTGCCAAGCCGATCACCGGGCGGCGCGGCGAAGAGCCTCTTTCCGCCCTTTTGCTTTTGCGTTAAGGGGCAGGCGACAGCCCGAAAGCCCCAAGGAAAGGTGTCCCCATGAAAGCCGCCGTCATCGTCTTCCCCGGCTCCAACTGCGACCGCGACCTGGCCGTCGCCTTCCGCAAGGCCGGCTTCTCGGTGGACATGGTCTGGCACAAGGACCAGGGCCTGCCCGATGGCGTCGATATCGTCGGTATTCCCGGTGGCTTCTCTTTCGGCGACTACCTGCGCTGTGGCGCGATCGCCGGCCAGTCGCCGGTGATGAAGGCGGTGGCGGCGCATGTGAACCGGGGTGGCTATGCGCTCGGGATCTGCAACGGCTTCCAGGTGCTGTGCGAAACCGGGCTGCTGCCCGGCGCGCTGATGCGCAATGCGGGGCTCAAGTTCATCTGCCGCATGCAGACCCTGCGGGTCGAGACCGCTGACAGCGTCTTCACCCAGGGCTATGCCAAGGGCCAGGAGATCGGCATTCCGCTGGCCCATCATGACGGCAATTACGTGATCGACGCCGAAGGGCTGGCCGCGCTGACCGACCAGGATCGCGTGGCCTTCCGCTACGTGGGCAATCCCAATGGCTCGGTCCAGGACATCGCGGGCGTCCTGTCCGAGAACCGCCGCGTGCTTGGCATGATGCCCCATCCCGAGCGGGTGATCGACGCCGAGCATGGCGGCACCGATGGCTGGGCCATGTTCACCGGGCTGAGCCAGGCATTGGTCGCCGCCTGACAGGCTTGAGCGGCGCCCTCCAAGCCCTTAGATTTACAGCATGAAGAGCTCTTCCCGCTCCGAGGTGGCCCTGAGGGGACCGGCCGGACGCCGCGCATGGATGATGCGCGGCCTTCTGGTGTTGTTCCTCATCGTGGCGGGCGGCGTGGTCTGGGTGTCGAACATCTGGCTGACGGATCGCTTCACCGAAACCACCCGCAACCGGGCCGAACTGCGCCTGGCGCTCTATTCGGGTTCCATCATCTCGGAGCTTCAGCGCAATTCGGTCGTGCCGCTTTTGCTGTCGCGCGACCCAACCCTGGTGCGTGCGCTGTCGGTCGCGGATTTCTCGACCACCTCGCAGCGGCTGATTTCCTATCGCGAGGAGATCGGTGCCGCGTCGATTGTTCTGCTCAACCGCGACGGGCGTGTGGTGGCGGCGACCGACCGCCACGAGATTGGCGAGCTTTACCGCAATCAGCCTTTTTTCGTTGATGCCCTGCGCACCAATGATACGGTTTTCAACGCCACGGAACTCGACACCGGCGCGTTCGATTTCACTTTCTCGCGGCGCATTGACGACGACCAGCTGCTGCTTGGCGTGATCCTCGTGCGGGTGGACCTGGGGCGGCTGGCCGACCGTTGGCGCGGCACGTCGGAGGCGGTTTTCGTGGCCAGTTCGGAGGGCCGGATCATCCTGTCGACCGAACCGCGCTGGCGCGGGCGCAGCGAGGAAGAGGCCATCGCGCTGGAGCCGCCCGACAGCGCCATCGAACGCGCCATCGAGGCGGCGGGGGACTGGGCCTTTGCCAATCCGGGGCCCTATTTCAGCGGTGACTCCACCCTCAGGCTGGAATCGCGCATTCCGTTCCGAGGCTGGATGCTGGTGTCCTACACCGCCTATGGCTCGGTGCGCGAACGGGTGAACGGTGTGCTGGCGCTGGAGATCATGGGATTCGCTCTCTTCCTGGCGGCGGCCTTCTACCTGCTCAGCCGACGTGCCCGGCTTCAATCGGTGGTGCTGCAACGCGAGTCGGCGGAGCTTCGCCGGTTGAATGATCGCCTGCAGCGGGAAATCGCCGAGCGTCAGAAGGTCGAACGCAACCTCGAAGAGGCCGAGCAGAGCCTTGCGCAAAGCTCCAAGCTTGCGGCCCTGGGCGAGATGTCGGCGGCCGTCAGCCACGAGCTGAACCAGCCGCTTGCCGCGATGAAGACCTACCTGGCGGGGGCCAAGCTGCTGCTGCAACGCCGCCGGACCGAAGAGGCGCTGTCCTCTTTCCAGCGGATCGACGACCTGATCGAGCGCATGGGCGCGATCACGCGGCAGCTGAAATCCTATGCCAGGAAGGGCGGAGAGGCCTTTCAGCTGGTCGATATGCGCGACGCGCTGGCCTCGGCCCTGACCATGATGGAACCGCAGCTGCGCCAGATGACCGTCGAGATCACCCAGAGCCTGCCGCGTGAGCCGGTGATGGTGATGGCCGACCGGCTGCGGCTGGAACAGGTGATCATCAACCTGCTCAGGAACGCGCTCGACGCGATGAAGGGCGAAGAGCGGCGCGAGCTGGACCTGATCGTTGCCGAGGGCGACGAGGTGGTGCTGACCGTGCGCGACAACGGGCGGGGCATTGACGATCTCGACGCTTTGTTCGAGCCATTCTACACGACAAAGAAACCCGGCGACGGGGTGGGCCTTGGGCTCGCCATTTCGTCCGGCATCGTCAAGGACCTGGGCGGGCGGCTGACCGCGCGCAATTCCAGCCGGGGCGGGGCCGTGTTCGAGGTGCGCCTGCCCAAGCCCGACCAGGGCAGCGCCGCCGCCGAGTAATGGATTGAGGATTTGAGAGATGCGGATTGCGATCGTTGACGACGAACAGGACATGCGCCAGTCGATCAGCCAGTGGCTGGCGCTGTCGGGGTTCCAGACGGAAACCTATGCCAGCGCCGAAGAGGCGCTGAAGTCGATCGGGCCGGATTTCCCCGGCGTCGTGGTGTCCGACATCAAGATGCCGGGCATGGATGGCATGGCCTTTCTCAAGCGCCTGATGGGCATGGACAGCAGCCTGCCGGTGATCATGATCACCGGCCATGGCGACGTGCCGATGGCGGTCGAGGCGATGCGGATCGGGGCTTATGACTTCATTGAAAAGCCCTTCAACCCGGACCGGATGACGGAACTGGCCAAGCGGGCGGGCCAGACCCGGCGGCTGACGCTGGACAACCGCGCCCTGCGGCGCGAGCTCAGCGATGGCACGGTGCTGATGCGCAAGCTGATCGGCTCGTCACCGGTGATGGAGCGCCTGCGCGAGGATATTCTCGATCTCGGCCAGGCGGACGGGCATGTGCTGATTACCGGCGAGACCGGGACCGGCAAGACGCTGGTGGCCCATGCGCTGCACGCCGTGGGCCCGCGCGCGGGCAAGCCGCTCGTCTCGGTCGCCTGCGCGGCACATGACGAAACGACGCTTGGCGCGATGCTCTTTGGCCCCGTGGGCGAGGGGCAGGACCTGCCGCTGGTCGAGCAGGCGCGCGGCGGTTCTCTGCTGCTGGAAGGGGTCGAGGCGCTGGCCCAGCCCCTGCAGGCGCGGCTTCTGAAAACCATCGAGGACATGGGCACGCCCGCCGAAACGCGGATCGTGGCGATCTGCAACGCCTCGGACCCGGAGACCGGCTGCGAACAGGCGCTGCGCCCTGACCTTTTCTACAGGCTGGCCGCCATGCGCATCGACCTGCCGCCGCTGCGCGCGCGTGGCGAGGATATCCTGACGCTGTTCAACCGGTTCGGAGAACAATTCGCCGAGGAATACGGCACCGACGCGCCGCAGGTGACGGCACAGGAGGCCGCGCAGCTGCTACAGGCGCCCTGGCCCGGCAACGTACGCCCGCTGATCAACATCGCCGAGCGCGCGATCCTGCAACAGCGGCGCGGTTCGGGCTCTATCGCCTCGCTCCTGATGAGCGATGGCGACGAGGTGACCACGCAGGCCATGGGCGAGGGCAAGCCTCTCAAGGAATACGTGGAGGCTTTCGAGCGGATGCTGATCGACAACACCATGCGCCGCCATCGCGGATCTATCGCCAGCGTGATGGAGGAGCTGTGCCTGCCGCGCCGGACTCTCAACGAGAAGATGGCCAAATACGGGCTGAGCCGGTCCGACTATCTGTGAAGGCTCCGCCGACGGTGTCGGCGGACCCGGGGAGCGCCGGTCTCGACCGCCCCCCGAAACGGGGGGCAGCCTCGTCCGGCGCTTGGGCGCGCGTGGCCCGGGCAGGGGCTGACATGGCCGGTGCGATGCTGGCCGGGGCGGGAGCCTCCGGCGGGGATATTTTTAAGAACAATGAAGGGGAAGAGGTGTTTGTCCGGGCGGGGCGGCACCCGCCGGGCCAGCGGATTTTGCAACCGCCGGGTGACGAATTGCCATTGTAATCCCCCGTGAAGTGCCCTTAATGTCACAACTGCGGGTCCGTGAGTTTTCTGGGCCTTGCGAACAGTTTCTCTGACCGACTTCCGGCGCGCGATTTCATGGCGGCGCGGATTTCGGAAAGGTCACCGGAGCCGACGCGGCTCCTCCACATGAATTGCCCGGGTTTCGGGCTGAAGAACGGGTGGCAGGCCTGTCAGGGCCTTGCCATCGGAGACAAACCGCGATGCAACGCGAGCGCAGATCAGAGGGGCGGCACGGCAGGACGATCGGTCTTGCCCCGTCCGGATGCGCCGCCCACGTCGCCCTTTCAGGACAACACGGCTTCATCGACGGCGCCCCCCCGGGGATAGTCGGCGCGAGGTCGTTTGCTAGGATCACATGGCAAAGAAGATGCTCATCGACGCCACGCACGCGGAGGAAACCCGCGTTGTCGTGGCCGACGGAAACAAGGTCGAGGAATTCGATTTCGAGTCGCTGAACAAGCGGCAACTTGCAGGAAACATATATCTGGCGAAGGTCACGCGGGTCGAACCCTCGCTGCAGGCGGCCTTCGTGGACTATGGCGGAAACCGCCATGGCTTCCTGGCCTTTTCGGAAATCCACCCCGATTACTACCAGATCCCGACGGCGGACCGCGAGGCGCTGCTGGCCGAGGAGCAGGAATATGCGCGCGCCCAGGCCGAGGCCGAGGCGGATGCCGAGAACAAGCCCAAGCGGTCGCGCCGTCGCCGCCGCAAACCGTCGAATGGGGGCGAAACCCAGGCCGCCGACAGCCGCTCGGACGCGGTCACCAAGGGCGATGTGGAGCGCAGCGGTCCCTCTGGCATGGATGTGGTCGATCTCGACGAGGAGGATGATGCCTCGACCCTGGTGGGCGAGACCGGCACGGCCGAACCCGTCGCGGACGAACCGGCGGAGCCGGTGGCCGAGGCAGACCCGGCCGAAGCGGACACCCCCGCTGCACAGGCTGAAGACGAGGTCCACGAGGCCGCAGCCGAAGCGGGTGCCGACGACGCAGAGCAGGAAGATGACAGCGGCGAAGACGCCGCCGAAGACACCGAGGCTGACGGCGACGACGAGGACGAGGGCGACACGCCCAAGCCTGACGCTGCCGATGTCGACCCCGATATCTCGACCGTCTCCGATGACGACGACCAGGAAGACATCCGGCCCGTGCGCAAGCCGCGCCCGCGCCGCTACAAGATCCAGGAAGTGGTCAAGGTGCGCCAGATCATGCTGGTGCAGGTCGTCAAGGAAGAGCGTGGCAACAAGGGTGCGGCGCTGACCACCTATCTGTCGCTGGCGGGTCGCTACTGCGTTCTGATGCCCAACACCGCGCGTGGCGGCGGGATCAGCCGCAAGATCACCAATGCGGTCGATCGCAAGAAGCTCAAGGAAATCGCCGTGTCGCTTGACGTGCCGCAGGGCGCGGGGCTGATCGTGCGGACCGCAGGCGCCAAGCGCACCAAGTCCGAGATCAAGCGCGACTACGAATACCTGCAGCGCCAGTGGGAACAGATCCGCGACCTGACGCTGAAATCGGTCGCGCCTGCGCCGATCTACCAGGAAGGCGACCTGATCCACCGTTCGATCCGCGACCTCTACAATCGCGATATCGACGAGGTGCTGGTCGAGGGCGACCTGGGCTACCGGCATGCCAAGGACTTCATGAAAATGATCATGCCGTCCCATGCCAAGAACGTGAAGCATTACACCGATCCGATGCCGCTCTTCGCGCGCTACCAGGTCGAAGGCTACCTTGCCGACATGTTTAACCCGGTGGTGCAGCTCAAGTCGGGCGGCTACATCGTGATTGGCGTGACCGAGGCGCTGGTGGCGATCGACGTGAACTCGGGCCGGGCCACCAAGGAAGGCTCGATCGAGGAAACCGCGCTCAAGACCAACCTGGAAGCGGCCGAGGAAGTGGCCCGCCAACTGCGCCTGCGCGACCTTGCGGGCCTCATCGTGATCGACTTCATCGACATGGACGAGCGGCGTAACAACGCCTCGGTCGACAAGCGCCTCAAGGACAAGCTCAAGACCGACCGGGCGCGTATCCAGGTGGGACGCATCTCGGGCTTCGGCCTTCTGGAGATGAGCCGCCAGCGTCTGCGTCCGGGCATGCTGGAGGCCACGACTCAGCCCTGTCATGCCTGCCACGGCACCGGGCTGGTGCGCTCGGATGACAGCCTGGCGCTGTCGATCCTGCGCCAGCTGGAAGAAGAGGGCACCCGCCGCCGCAGCCGCGAAGTGCTGGTGACCGCGCCCGTGGGCATCGTCAACTTCATCATGAACGTCAAGCGTGAGTACCTGGCCGAGATCGAGGCGCGCTATGGCATTTCGATCCGGATCGAGGCCGATCCGATGCTGGTCTCGCCCGATTACAAGGTCGAGAAATTCAAGACCGCGACCCGCCGGGTCGTGGCCGCCGCGCCCGTCATCTCGATGGACAGCGCGTTGATGGAAAGCATCGAAGAGGAAGCGGCTGCCGAGGAAGCTGCTGCCGCCGAGGCCGAGACCCCGCCGCAGGACGATCAGCCCAAGAAGAAGCGCCGTCGCCGGCGTGGGGGGCGTGGTCGTCGCAAGGGCGGTGAAAACGGGGCCGAAGGCGAGTCCGAGACCGAGGTAAATGCGGAGGAGGCCGCCGAGGAGGGGGCTGACGAGGCCGAAACCCCGGCAGAGGCAGACGCCCCTGCGGAGGCCCCCGCCGAGGCAGAGGTCGCCCCGCAAGAGGCTGCGCCCGAGCCGGAGGCCGAGGAAAAGCCCAAGCGCAAACCGCGCACCCGCCGCAAGAAGAAGGTCGAGCCCGCCGAGGACGCCCCGGTAGAGGCGGAAGCGCCTGCCGAGGCTTCGCAAGAAGACCCGGCCGAAGCAGACGCGCCTCAGCAGGAGGCTGAAGCGGCCCCGGCAGAGGTTTCTGAGGCACCGGCCGAGGTACCGGCCGAGGTGGCCGAAGAGGCCCCCGCAGATGTCGCCCCGGCCGAGCCGGAAGCGGCAGAAGCCCCGGCCGAGGAAGCGGCAGAAGCCCCGGCCGCAGAGCCCGAAGCGGAACCCGAAGCGGAACCCGAGCCGGAACTGGCCGTCGCAGAAGAGGCCCCCGCGGCAGAGCCCAAGCCCAAGAAGCGCGGCTGGTGGTCTGTCTGACACCGCCCTGACTGGAAAAGAAAAACCGCCCCGGGGTCGTCCCCGGGGCGGTTTTCGTTTCGGGTGGTGCTGACCTGCTCAGTTGGTCTGGGCGCGGATTTCAGCGGCCAGCGCGGCCATGCCCTCGTAGGGCATGTAGCCCCGCAGCATCTGGTCGTTCATCACGAAGGTGGGCGTGCCGCTGATTTGCAGGATACCCGCCAGCGCGTGGTTCGCAGCGATGACCTCGTCCACCTCGGGCGCGTTCATGCCCGCCAGGATCACGTCGGCATCCAGTTCCAGGCTTTCGGCCAGGCGGCGCAGGCTGTCCTCGGTCACGTCGGCGCGCATCTGCATCAGCGCCACGTGCAGCAGCTCGTAGGCATCGTCGCCGATATTCTGGCGCGCAGAGATCGCGAAGCGCGAGGCCATGATCGACTCGTCGCCCAGGATCGGGAATTCCTTGACGATGTAGCGGATATTGCCATCGGTCGAGATCAGGCGCTCCACGTCGGGCTGCGCCCGGCGGCAATAGCCACAGCGGTAGTCCATGAACTCCACCAGCACGATGTCGCCCTCGGGGTTGCCGCCTTCCCAGTCATGCTCGCTTTCGAACAGGGCGGCGGCATTGGCCATTACCATGGCCTGGTCCTGCATGGTTTCGGCCTGCGCCTGCCGCTGTTCCAGAACGGCGATCGCCTCCAGCAGAACCTCCGGGTTTTGCAGCAGGTAGTCGCGGATCTCGGCACGGAAGGTCGCGCGTTCGGCATCCGTCATGTCTCCGATCCCGTCGGCGGCCAGGGGAGCGGCCGTCAGGGCCGCGGCCAGCGCCAGCGAGGCGGGGGCAAATCGTTTCATTCTCATCTCCGGTTCAAGGCAGTTTCAGCAACAGATAGCACATCCTGTGCGCGGAGCCATCCCGGGCTGCCCTGGGGCAGCAGCCCCGAGGCGCGGGTGGCGTGGATACGGGCATCTTCGAAGCGCCCGATCAGCGCGTAGCGTTCGGCAGTGGCCGCCGAGGCCAGCCCGTTCTGCCCCAGGCGGGCATGGGCCAGCGCCAGGTCGCGCAGAAGGCGCGGGTTGAACGGGTCGCGGGCCCGGGCGCGGCTCAGGACCTCCAGCGCCTGGCTGTTGCTGGCGGCAGATTCCAGCGCCAGCAGGGCGCGCCCGTAGGCGGCCATGATCAGCGGCTCGCGCGGGGCCAGTTCGACCGCGCGCGCGTAAGCGGCTACGGCGTTTCCGTAGCGGCGCGCCTCGTAGAGGATCTGGCCGCGCAGCTCGTGGTAATAGGGGTCCTCGGGCCGCATCTGGATCAGGGCGTTCACCTCGGCCAGCGCGCGCTCGTCATCGGGCTGGCGCATGTAGGCGATTGCCCGGCGCATGCGCGCGATCTCGGAA
This sequence comes from Nioella sp., assembly GCF_964229645.1. GTDB lineage: Bacteria > Pseudomonadota > Alphaproteobacteria > Rhodobacterales > Rhodobacteraceae > Nioella. The sequence goes on from NZ_CAXREX010000103.1 coordinate 36,522, forward strand.
TTGTCGTTGCGGCCCACCCGGCGCAGCGTCCACGAGGGGGCCCTCAGAAAGGCCGTCAGCTTGCCGATCGAGCGCTGGAACCAGTACATCGTGGTGTTGTCGCTCTCGCCGCCCTCGTTTCCGGTGATCAGGGCCCGGACCGAGCGCAGCCGCTCTCGCGACAGGGGATGGGTCAGCATGTAGGGGTCCTGGCGGCTTGCAGACAGGGCCTCCTGTCCGCGGAAGATCTCCAGCACGTCCGCCATAGCGGAAGGGTCGACGCCCGCGCTGATCATGTAGCGGATCGCGGCGGTGTCGGCGCTGGCTTCTTCGGCGCGGGTATGGGCAAAGAGCACCCGCTGCGCCGAGGACATGGCCCCGGTCGCCAGCCCGATCCCCGCGCCCGCATCACCGCTGGCAATCCCGGCCGCCGCGCCAAGCAGCATCCCGATCCGCGCCACGGTGCTGGCGGTGCCCACATTGGTGGCCCGGCGGGTGAAATGGCCATTGGCGATATGGGCGGCCTCATGGGCGATGATGGCCTGCACCTCTTCGGGTCGCTCCAGCCGCATCAGCAGGCCCGAATGGATGAAGATATGGCTGTAATCGACCACGAAGGCATTGAGCGATCCGTCATCGACCACGATGATCCGCGTCGTGTTGGGCAGGCCCGCCGCCCGCAGGATGGGGGCGGCCAGTGCCTGCAATCCCCGCTCGATCTCGGCATCGCGGATGATGGACTGGGCCTGCGCCGCCACGGCGGTCAGCATGAAAAACACAAGGGCCGCAAGGCGGGCGAGAACGGACATTGACCTTCCTGTCTGTGGCTGGTTCAACCTTGGCCAGCTTAAGGAGAGGCAGATGCGATATTCAAGGCGCTCCGGGGTCGATCCCTTTATCGTGATGGACGTGATGGAGCAGGCCCGCGCCGCAGAAGAGGCCGGACGCCACATTATCCATATGGAAGTGGGCCAGCCGGGCAGCGGCGCGCCCCTCGCGGCGCGTAAGCGCCTTTCCGCCGAGATGGAGAAAGGGCCTCTCGGATACACGGTCGCGCTTGGCCGGCCCGACCTGCGCGCGGGCATCGCGGCGCTTTACGGCGAATGGTACGATGTCGATCTCGATCCGGGCCGGATCGTGCTGACGTCGGGCGCTTCGGGGGCCTTCCTGCTGGCTTTCACCGCGCTCTTCAATGCGGGCGAGAAGGTGGGCCTGGGCGAGCCGGGCTATCCCAGCTATCGCCAGATTCTGAAGGCACTGAGCCTGGAACCGGTGGGCTTCCAGACGACCGAGGCGAACCGCTTTCAGCCGGTGCCAACGGACCTGACCGACGACATGGCCGGGCTGATCGTGGCCTCGCCTGCGAACCCTTCGGGCACCATGCTGGACAAATCCGCGCTTGGCGCGCTCGTGACGGCCTGCGCAGAGCGGAACATGGCGATGATCTCGGACGAGATCTATCACGGCCTGCAATACGAGGGCCGGGCGGTGTCGGCGCTGGAACTGTCCGACGATCTCTACGTGGTCAATTCCTTCTCCAAGTATTTCTCGATGACGGGCTGGCGGCTTGGCTGGCTGGTGGTGCCCGACGATCATGTGCGCATCGTCGAGCGGCTGGCGCAGAACATGTTCATCTGCCCGCCCCATGCCGCACAGGTGGCCGCGCTTGGGGCACTCAGCCCCGAGGGCCGGGCCGAGCTCGATGCGCATCGCGATGTCTACACCGCCAACCGGCGCCTGATGCTGGAGGGGCTGGCGAAGGCAGGCTTCGACAAGGTCGCGCCCGCCGACGGGGCCTTCTACGTCTATGCGGATGTCTCCGCGCATACGGATGACTCGCTGGCCTTTTCGGCCGAGATCCTGCGCGAGGCCGGGGTTGCGGTGACGCCGGGGCTCGACTTCGACCCGGTGCGGGGGGCACCGACGCTGCGCTTTTCCTATGCGCGCAGCACCGCCGATATCGAGGAAGGGCTGGCCCGACTTCAGGCCTTCATGACTGCCCGGCGCGGCTGAGCGCGCGCGCGACCGCGGTGATGGGTGACCAACCCGGGCGGCTGAAGATCGCCGTGGTGGCGCGCCCGGTTGCGGCGTCCAGGTAGGCGCGGGCGTGATCGGCCCCGAAATCGTTGATCCAGAAGCCGATTGCCGTCAGCAGGTTGAAATGGTCGTGCAACTCGACGAGGTGATAGACGGTGCCCTTGCCCGAGGGCTCCAACCGCTCGAACATCTCGGACCGGGTCTTGCGTCCGTCAACGGTCAGGATGGCCTCGGACTGGCGGGTGTGGCGGTCTTCCTGCAGGACGCGGAAGCGGTAGCTTTGGACCTTCTTCACGATCTCGAAACTGTGCTGGCCCGGATCGGCGACCGTGTAACTGACCTTGAAGAACCCGTCTGCGCCCTCGGGCCCGCAAACGCGCCCGCCTACGGTGGTATCGGGCAGCGGGCAGAGCGCGCGACGCACGTCGTCGGGGGGCAGGTCGCTGGTCAGCCGGGTGTAATGGCGGCGCTTTCCGAAGGGCAGGGACTGGCCCGCCCAGATGAAGACCGCCATGACCAGAAGCCACAGCATGAACCAGGCCAGGAAGACCAGCAGGACCGCCAGGCGTTCGCTGATGCCGCCGCCCGTCCAGGGCGCGGCCATCAGGGCGATCTGGAAATAAGGGGTCGCCACCAGCAGCAGCGCAAAGGCGATCGAGGCCGTCAGCGCGTCGATCCAGCCTGCCGGAAAGGCAATCGCACTTCCGGTGATGATTGCGCTCCAGCAGATCATCAGCACCAGAAGGTTCGCCGGGTCGGCGAAAAAGCTGATCTGGGGCGAGACGCCAAGCGACAGGGCCGCACCGGCCATGACGATCAGAACCGAGGTCGCAATCAGCCTGCGCAGCCGGAACACCCGGTAAATCACATGTTGCAGAAGGCTCGGTTTGGGCAGCATCGCTCATAAAACCCTGTTTGGGGTGGCACAGGGTGAATCGTGCCGGGGATTTGCGGGAAGAATAAGGCAGGCTTTGACCAATTTCATGGAACTGGGCATGCCTCGGCGCTTGGGGTCGGGTAGGGGGTCTGCTAAAGTTGGCCGAACATACACTTTCGGCGGCAGACCGATGTTCCGGGCAGTCCTTGTTTTCTTGATGTTTCTGGTGGTTTCGCCGCCTGTTGCCGCGCAGGATCTGCGCGCACTGGCCCGGGTGATGGGCGAGGGATCTTTCCTGCGCGATGGTCCTGGCGGCGGGGTCGAGCTTTCGTTGGCGCTGAGCCAGGCGGTGCCCTACCGCGCCTTCGTGCTGGATGCGCCCGCCCGGCTGGTGGTCGATTTCCGCGAAGTGACCTGGACGGGCCTGCCCGAGGGCTTCGATGAAGCGTCCTCTGTCACGGACGTGGCCACGGGGCGCGGCGATGCCGGCTGGTCGCGCATGGTGCGGTCGCTTTCGGCCCCCCTTTGCATCGCGCGCGCCGAGCTGCGCACCGACGAGGTGAACGGCACTGCCCTGGTCAGCCTCTCGCTTGCGCCTGTGTCTCCAGCCGAGTTCGCCGAATCCGCGGCCCATGTGCCGCCCGGCGTGCGCCTACCGCCCGTTCCGGTGGTGGATGCGCCCGATCCGGGCCGGGACGAGGCGCTCTTGATGATCGCGCTCGATCCCGGGCATGGCGGCGTCGATCCCGGCGCGCAGCGGCGCGGGCAGGACGAGGCCG
>NZ_CAXREX010000104.1:0-9954 GCF_964229645.1 Nioella sp.
GTCGACCAATTCCGTGGACCTCACCGGCGACGGAGTGCCAGAGGTGATCCTCGACGCCGAGTTCCTGCACTGCTCGACCATGGCCATGGCCCCCTATTGCGGGACCGGGGGCTGCGCTCTCTACGCGATCGTGGACGAAGAAGTGTTCGAGTGGCAGTCGCTTGGATGGCGGGTCATCGACTGGGACGGGGAACCGATCCTTCTGATCGGTCGCGACGGCGCCTGGTGCGGCGTCAGCAGCGCAGGTTTCTGTTTCGAGGCGCTTTATTGGAACGGCGATACCTTCCTGACGGTCATGCCGCCGCTGGAATAAGCCTTGACAGCACCACTTCGATCAGCCTTGGGCCGGGGGCGGCAAGGGCCTCGTCCAGCGCGGCCTCCATCTCGTCGATCGTTGTTGCACGGGTACCGGGAACGCCATGTCCCTCGGCCAGTGCCACCCAGTCGAGGGTTGGGTCTTCGACATCGAACATCGCCCGCGCGTTGCGGCCAACTTGCGTCACACCGAGATTGGCAAGCTCGCCATGCAGGATCTGGTATCCCCGGTTGGCAAACACGATCACCGTCACGTCGAGCCGTTCGCGCGCCATCGTCCAGAGCGATTGCAAAGTATACATGGCCGACCCGTCTCCGGTCAGCGCCAGCACCTTGCGGTCGGGGCAGGCAACAGCCGCCCCGGTGGCGCACGGCAGGCACTGGCCGATCGCGCCGCCCATGGTGATCAGCCAGTCATGATGCGGGCCGGTCCGCGTGGCGGTGGTGATCGGCGCGCCCGAGGTCACGGCCTCGTTCACCACGATGGCGTTCTCCGGCATCGCACGCGCGATCAACGCCCCCGCGCTGGTCGCCGTCAGGGCCCCTTCAGGGCGCTCTGGCAAGGCCAGTTCCACTGGCGCGACCGTTTCTGAATGCGCCCCGAGCCGATCCGCCAGCCCGTTCAGAACAAATGCCAGATCCATCGTCTCATCGGCCAGATCCTGCACGTGAATATCCGGCCGCGTGGGCACGGAAGGCTTGCCGGGATAGGCAAAGAAATTGACCGGCGCATGGGTGCCGCAGACCACGAGGCTGCGCACGCCTTTCAAGAGCTCTGCATTGGCATCGACGGGGTAGAGCAGTTGCTCGACCGGCGGCGTGCCCGCGCCGCGTTCCAGCCGCGGGCTATGGAGCGGGACCATCAGGCGGCAATCGGCGGCCTGGGCGATTTGCGCGCCGAGGCGCAGCAGCGGGCCGTGGGTGGCCTGTCCGCCCAGGAGCAGCGCCGCGCCATCGGCTTTCAGCGCCTCGGCCGCGGCATCGAGCTCAGCCGAGGACGGCCGGAAAAGGGCAGGAGGCTCAAGGGCTTGAACCGGCTCGGACCCGTCGCCCCAGGCGGTGTCGGCGGGCAGGACCAGGGTGGCGATGCGGCCGTTCGCGGACCGCGCCACGCGGACAGCTTCGGCCCCGTCGCGGGCCACGTCAGAAGCCGATAAACTGCTGCGAGTCCAATGACTTATCGTGCGGCTGATGCCTTCGGTGTCGCCTTTCAGGGGGCTTTCGAAAGCGAGGTGGTAGGTGGCGTGATCGCCCATGATGTTTACCATGCCGCTGCCGGCCTTGCGGGCGTTGTGCAGGTTGGAATAGGCGTTCCCGAAGCCCGGAGCGAGGTGCAGCATCGTCGCCGCGACGCGGCCCGACATGCGGAAATACCCATCCGCCGCGCCGGAGGTTCCGCCTTCGAAAAGGCAGAGAATACAACGCATTGCCGGGTTTTCATCCAGGGCCGCGACGAAATGCATCTCGGACGTGCCGGGGTTGGCAAAGCAGGTGTCCACACCGCTGGCCAGCAGGGTTTTGACAAGGGATTGAGCGCCGTTCATGGGGTCCTCCTGCGCGCCAGACAAGCACGGATGACCGGACCCGGAAACCCCGAAAAGAGGGGGGTGCCCCCCGTACACCCCCCGTGCAGACAAAACCGCGCCATTGACGGGATTTTAGGAAAATCCTGCCAGACTGCCCGGCACTTTCCCAAATCGAGGACCGGCCATGAACCTGGATGGCAAACCGCTGACCGCGAAGCAGCGGGAACATCACCACTACCTGATCGACGCGATGGCGCGCATCGACTACGACCTGCACAACCGCATCTTCATCAACCAGCGCGTGCCGAGCGACTGGGTGCGGATCGCGACCTCACCCAGCCCCGCGAAGAAGCGGGTGACGATAAGGGTGGATGAGGACGTGCTGAAATTCTTCCGCTCCATGGGGCCGGATTATGGCCCCCGGATGAATGACGTGCTGAAAGCCTTCATGCGGGCGCGGCTGATGGGGCTGCTGCACGGGGATGAGACCATCGACCAGTTCAAGGAACAGGAGAAGAGCGGGCCGCGCAAGCGACCGAAATGGGGCTGGACGGACCAGATGATGGAGGAAGGCGATGCGTGGCTCAAGGCGCGACGGGGGGAGGAGTGAGGGGGATGGTTGCCCCCCGCACAGCTTTGGTTGGGGCGGACGGCCCAGACCGGACCTCCATCGCAGTGCTATGCGCCGCTGTGCGGTTTTCGCATTCCTGCCATCTGGACACCGCGCAGCATCTTCGGTGAGCGGATGACAGCAGTGTGCCCATGGCTGCCGCCCAAAAACAGGTTGACCCAACTGCGGTGCATCACAATAGTGCGTGCGCAACGCGGAATTCATCGGACGGGTCTGCGGCCAGGAAGTAGGGAAAGGGACCACGATGGCAAACTTCACATATTCTTCTTGGGCTGCGTGGTCGGATGATGGCGCCTATCTCTACTATGGAAACGACGATGGTACGATCACGGATGTAGATGATGACGATCAGTTCGAGAGTGGCGATGCCGGCGGGAAGGAACCGAGGATTGGGATCGACAACCTGACGTATATCGGGACCATCGATTTTGGCGGGACACTCTACCCGGTCTTTCAGGATGACGATTTTGGAGACTACTGGATTTTCGCACAGGCCGATGATGAGTTGCCGACCTCCGACTTCGACCCGAATATAATCAATACCGGCGCTGTCTTTTCCTTCTGCTTTGCCGCGGGCACCCGGATCGCCACGCCCGGGGGCGGCACCATTGTCGAAGACCTGCAGATCGGCGATCCGATCCTGACCGCCGACGGACGCACGGTGCCGGTCAAATGGGTCGGGCGGCAGACGATCTTCACCCTGTTCCGGCCCGCCGAACGGCTGATGCCGGTGCGCTTTGCTGCGGGGTCTCTGGGTGCGGGGCTGCCGAGGTCTGACCTTACAGTCACCGCTGATCACGGGATGCTGGTCTATGGCGTGATCTGTCATGCCGGGGCGCTGGTGAACGGGGAGACGATCACGCGGGTTCCGCTGTCCGAGATGGCCGAGAGCTACACCGTCTATCACATCGAGACCGAGGAACACGAAATCATCCTCGCCAATGGTGCCCCCGCCGAGACCTTCATCGACAATGTCTCCCGCCGGGTTTTCGACAATTACGCAGAGTTCGAAGCGCTCTATGGCGACGTGCCGGAGATGGAAGAACTGCCCTATCCCCGCGCGATGAGCGCGCGGCAGGTTCCGGAGCGGATCAGAACAATGCTGGCTCGCGCCACCGCTGCTTGAGCAGATCGTGAAGCGGCATTGATCCCTAAGCTTGAACTTGGCGGACATTCACGCCCAGCGCAGCGAATGACCGCTTCCCGCCCACAACACAAAAAAACACCGGCCAACTCGCGCTGGCCGGTGCTCCAAATCCGTAAGGTGACCCGCCCTCAGTAGCGGTAATGTTCCGGCTTGAAGGGGCCTTCCTGCGGGACGCCGATATAGTCGGCCTGGTCCTTGGCCAGTTCGGTCAGCTTGGCGCCGATCTTGGCGAGGTGCAGGCGGGCGACCTTTTCGTCCAGCTTCTTGGGCAGGACGTAGACCTTGTTCTCGTACTCGTCGCCACGGGTCCAGAGCTCGATCTGCGCCAGCGTCTGGTTGGTGAAGCTGGCCGACATCACGAAGGACGGGTGGCCGGTGGCGTTGCCGAGGTTCAGCAGGCGGCCTTCGGACAGCAGGATGATCTTGTTGCCCGAGGGCATCTCGATCATGTCCACCTGGTCCTTGATGTTGGTCCACTTGTGGTTCTTCAGCGCCGCGACCTGGATCTCGTTGTCGAAATGGCCGATATTGCCGACGATGGCCATGTTCTTCATCTCGCGCATATGCTCGATGCGGATCACGTCCTTGTTGCCGGTGGTGGTGATGAAGATGTCGGCGGAGGCGACCTCGTCTTCCAACGTGGTCACTTCGAACCCGTCCATGGCGGCCTGAAGCGCGCAGTTCGGGTCCACTTCGGTCACCTTCACGCGGGCGCCCGCGCCGCGAAGCGAGGCGGCAGAGCCCGTGCCCACATCGCCGTAGCCGCAGACCACGGCGACCTTGCCGGCCATCATGGTGTCGGTGGCGCGGCGGATGCCGTCGACGAGCGATTCCTTGCAGCCATACTTGTTGTCGAACTTCGACTTGGTGACCGAGTCGTTCACGTTGATGGCAGGGAAGGGCAGGTGGCCTTTCTCCATCATCTGGTAGAGACGGTGCACGCCGGTGGTGGTTTCCTCGGTCACGCCCTGGATCATGTGGCGCTGCTTGGTGAACCAGCCGGGCGAGGCGGCGAGACGCTTCTTGATCTGGGCGAAGAGGGCGACCTCTTCTTCCGAGGTGGGCATCTCGATCAGGTCGGTTTCGCCTTCCTCGACGCGGGCGCCGAGCAGGATGTAGAGCGTGGCGTCGCCACCGTCATCGAGGATCATGTTGCAGCCGCCCTCTTCGAACATGAAGATGCGGTCGGCGTAGTCCCAGTATTCCTCCAGCGTTTCGCCCTTGATGGCGAAGACCGGGATGCCCGCGGCGGCGATGGCGGCGGCGGCGTGGTCCTGGGTGGAGAAGATGTTGCAGCTGGCCCAACGGACCTCGGCGCCGAGATGCACGAGGGTTTCGATCAGCACGGCGGTCTGGATCGTCATGTGCAGCGAGCCCGCGATGCGCGCGCCCTTGAGCGGCTTGGAGGTGCCGTAGTCCTCGCGCAGGGCCATCAGGCCCGGCATCTCGGTTTCGGCGATGTCGAGTTCCTTGCGGCCGAATTCGGCCAGCGCGATATCCTTGACGATGTAATCGGACATTGAGGGCTCCTGCAGGGCGTCAAATCTGGTTTGGCGCCACATAGCAGGCGAGGACGTGCGGGACAATGGGCAGGCCCCGACGAAAAAGGGCCGCGCTTGTGGCGCGGCCCGGTGATGAAATGATGTCTTCTGTTCCGGGGTTACTTGGACCCCTTGCCACCGCCGCCCTTGGGCGAGGTGCCGGCCCCGGTCGGGGTGCCGCCCTTGTCGGACATGCTGCCTTGGGTTGCTGCGGGTCCTTTGGCGGTCTGATCCTTGCGCGCGGGGGCGTTCTCGGGGGTATCTTCCTTGGGCATAAACTATCTCCTCCAGTAAGCGTTAATAGTTGAAGGCTACGCGTTCTTCCCCGAATCCACCAAGAAGATTCTGGCCGGGCCCGGGCCTGCCGGGCCGGGTTTGGCCGAAAATGGCTGATGCAGGCATTGAATTTCCCCTGTCGGGCAGGTCATCTGGGGCGCGTGCAACCAAGAGGCGGGCGGATGGCCGGATCGACACCAAGGGCATGGCAACGGATGTTGTCGGGGCGCAGGCTGGACCTGCTGGACCCGACCCCGGTGGATATCGAGATCGAGGACATTGCCCACGGGCTGGCCTTCGTGGCGCGCTGGAATGGGCAGACCGAGGGGGACTTCCCCTACTCGGTGGCGGAACACTCAATTCTTGTAGAAGAAATCTTCCGCCGGGTAGACCCCTCCGCCCCGGCGAAATGGCGGCTCGCGGCGCTACTGCATGACGCGCCCGAATACGTCATCGGAGACATGATCAGCCCGGTGAAGGCTGCCGTCGGACCCGGTTACGGGGAGCTGGACGCGCGACTGACGGCAGCAATCCACCTGCGCTTCGGCCTGCCCGCGACCTTGCCCAAGACGGTCAAGGCCAGGATCAAGCGGGCCGACAAGGTGTCGGCCTGGCTGGAGGCGACACAGCTTGCGGGGTTCTCGGTGGCGGAGGCGGACAAGTTCTTCGGACGGCCCAACCCGGCCCTGACCGAGGGGCTGCGGCTGCATCTTCGCCCCCCGGCAGAGGTGCGGGCGGATTACACCGCCCGGCACGCTGACTTGATGGCTCAGCTATAATCAGAACCTATTGGATTTCGGGCCGGTCACGGTCTCGCCTGTGGCGGGCGCGCAGGGTTTCCTGCTTGGCTCGCCGGGTGCGATAGTCATCCTGCTGGCGCAGCCAGTGATCGGGCGCATCCCATGTATCAAGGCGGGTAGCTGTGCGAAAGCTGCGGGAAAGGATCGAGATCATCTGCGAATACTCCTGTGGAAACACGATGATCAGAGCCTAGGGGCTTGCGCCGGGCCCCGCGAGTCAGCAATATCTACAACATGTAAGTATGGCTAACAGAATGGATTGGCGGGACATCCCCTCCCTATCGGCCTTGAAAGCCTTTGAAGCCGCGGCGCGGCTTGGCAGCTTCTCGGCCGCTGCGCGCGAGCTGAACGTCACCCATGCGGCGATTGCGCAGCATGTGCGCGCCCTGGAAAGCCATTTCGGCCAGGCCTTGATGGACCGCGACGGGCGCGCCATGCGGGCCACGGGGGCGGGGCGGCGGCTGGCGCAGGACCTGGGCGAGGGCTTTGGCACCATTGCCGCCGGGGTGCGCGCGCTGGTGCAGGCGCGATCGGATCGGCCCGTCGCCCTGACGACGACGCAAAACTTCGCGGAAAACTGGCTGGCCCCGCGCCTGTCGGCGTTCTGGCAGGCCCATCCCGACCTGCCGGTCACGGTGGCCCCCGACAACCGCGTGGTGGACCTGCGCCGCGAGGGGTTCGACCTGGCGATCCGCTATGGCGAGGGGCGCTGGCCGGGGCTGGAGGCCAGGCTGCTGACGCGCGGGCACCGGGTGGTGGTGGCCCATCCCGACATCGCCGCGCGCCTTCCCATCGACTATTCGGCGACCTCGGACCGGGCCATTCACGCGCTGATGGACCTGCCCTGGCTGCCCGACCCGACCGATATGGAAATGGCCACCTGGTTGCGCGCCCTGGGTGCGGATCCGGACAAGGCGCGGATCACCCGGCTGGAAACCAATGGGCTTGCCCTGGCGGCGGTGCGCTCGGGCGCGGGAATCAGCCGTCAGCCGCTGGCGGTGGTGGAACGCGACCTGGAAAATGGGCGGCTGGTGGCGCTGCTGGAAGAGCCCGATTCCGCCCTTGGCTATTACGCGGTCTGGAGCCCGGCCACGATCAGCCCGCGCGCGCGGGTGGTGCTGCGCTGGTTGCAGGCACAGGTTTAGCGGAAGAAACAGGTGGTGCCCGACCACAGGGCCGAGATTTCCGGGCTGCCGTCTTCAACCAGCGCCCAGACCCCGTTGCGCTCGAACTCGCGCCCAAGCGTGGTCTCTTCCATCGCGACGGCGGGGGGCAGCTGCCCGACGGCGAGAGGGCCCGCAGTGGCTAGCCCCGGTTCCGTCACGACCCATCCGGTGAAATCGCCCTGGGTGAAGTTCAGCGTCAGCCCGTTCGGCCAATAGGCGGCGGTGACCAGCCCGGCCCCGCATTCGGGGTTACGGGTGATGTCGGCGGGGGGCTGGCCCAGAAGCCGCGTGACCGCGTCGATGACGCCATCCTGCGCGCGCCCGAAATCGATCCGCAGATCGGTGCCCGCCGGTTGCAGGCCCTCTCCGTCAGGGGTCAGGCCACGGGGGGCGGGGGATTCGGGCGCAGGGGAGGTCGCAAGCGTGCAGCCCGCGACCAGGGCACTGGCGAGAAGAACCGCGAGCCGCATCCGCTCAGCGCGGGCTGCGCTTGGCGAGGATACGCTGCAGCGTGCGGCGGTGCATGTTCAGCCGCCGGGCGGTTTCGCTGACATTGCGGTCGCACAGCTCGTAGACGCGCTGGATATGTTCCCAACGGACGCGATCCGCGCTCATCGGGTTTTCCGGCGGCGGCGGCATGTCGTCTTCCTCGGCCAGAAGCGCGGCGGTGATGTCGTTGGCGTCGGCAGGCTTCGACAGGTAGTCGGTGGCCCCGATCTTGACCGCGGCAACGGCCGTGGCGATGGCCCCGTAGCCCGTCAGAACGACGATGCGGCTGTCGGGGCGCTTTTCACGCAGGGCCTCGACCACGTCGAGCCCGTTGCCATCTTCGAGCCGAAGATCGACCACCGCGTAGGCCGGGGGGCGGGCGGTGGCGATGGCCTTGCCGGCCGCGACAGAGCCTGCGGCCTCGACCTCGAAACCGCGCTTTTCCATCGCGCGCTGAAGCCGGCGCAGGAACGGTTCGTCGTCATCGACGAGCAGCAGGGATTTATCGGGTCCGATATCGCGCAGCGTGCGTTCCGTCGCCATGCAAGCCATCCTCTTCGCAATTTTCTTTCATATATGGCCAAAGCCGCGCAATGGTCAAACAGATCGCGGTCAGGAGGCGGCATCCATGAAGCAGGCGACGCGGCTGGCCATCTCCTCGGGGCTGTCATCGCGGCGGAAGAACTCGACGAAACCATGCTCGGGCAGGACGAGATAGGTGAAGGTCGAGTGGTCCACGAGGTAGTAACCGTCGGCGTCGGGTTCCTGGTGGTTGAAATAGGTCCGGTAGGCCTGCGAGGCGGCGGTGGTCTGTTCCAGCGAACCGGTCAGCCCGATCATGCGCGGGTGCATGTTGTCGGTGAAATCGGCCAGGAGCTCGGGCGTGTCGCGCTCGGGGTCGATCGAGACGAAGACGGGCGTGACCATGCGCCCTTGCTCTTCGAGAATCTCGACGGCGATGGCGTTGCGGGCATTGTCCATCGGGCAGACATCGGGACAGAAGGTGTAGCCGAAATAGATCAGCGTGGGCGCAGTTATGATATCGGCGTCGGTCACGGTCTGCCCGGTTTCCGACACCAGTTCGAACGGGCCGCCGATATTGCCGGGCCCGCCCGCAACCTGCGTTGCGCGGCACTGGGCGAAGAGATCGTCACCCTGGTTGGCGCGGCCCAGGAGGATCGACACCCCGATCCCCCCCAGAAGGGCGGCGGTCAGGGCAAGGGCGCTGGCGGCATAGATGCGGTTCATGGCTTTCCCCTTTACGGACGGACCGTTGATCGTTGAAATCGAGATGTCTATCAATTCACGACTGCTCAACTGTGACCAAACGCCCCCGTGGCAGACAGGACGCCGCCGATGCCCACAAGCCTCGACCAGACCGAGACCCTGCTGACGCGGGACCTGCGCAGCGACTGGGTTCGGCTGCGCACGTTGCTGGTGCTGCGCTGGCTGGCGATCCTGGGGCAGACGACTGCCGTGGTGGTGGCGAGCTTCTTCCTGGGGCTGCGGGTGGAACTGGGCCTGTGCTTCCTGGCCATCGGCACCTCGGTCCTGTCCAACATGATCGCGATGACGGTCTTTCCGCCCAACACGCGGCTGGCCGACTGGGACGCGATGCTGACGCTGCTTTTCGACCTGACGCAGCTGTCCTTCCTGCTGTTCCTGACCGGCGGGCTGAACAACCCCTTCGCGCTGCTGATCCTTGCGCCGGTGACGATCTCTGCCACCGCGCTGACCCTGCGCTCGACCCTTCTGCTGGGGTTGGCGGCGATCGTGCTGATCTCGCTCGTTGCCTTTTACCATGTGCCCTTGCAAACCCGCGAGGGCGAGGCAATCGAGTTGCCGTTCCTGTTCCTGGCCGGGTTCTGGTCGGCCATCGTCATCGGGATCGTCTTCCTGTCGGCCTATGCGCGGCGGGTCACGCTGGAAATCCACACCATGAGCCAGGCCTTGCTGGCCACGCAGGAAGCGCTGGCGCGCGAGCAGAAGCTGACCGACCTTGGCGGCGTGGTCGCGGCAGCGGCGCATGAACTGGGCACGCCCCTGGCCACGATCAAGCTGGT
>NZ_CAXREX010000105.1:0-2953 GCF_964229645.1 Nioella sp.
GCCTCGGGCCTGGCTTCCCGCGCCATGTGGTCGAGCACGGCATTGACGAATTTCGGCTCGCGGCCTTCGGGGAAGAAGGCGCGGGCAACGTCCACGAATTCCGTGATCACGACCTTTGGCGGCGTGTCCGACGCCAGCAGCTCCGCGCCCGCGGCCCGGAACAGGGCCCGGATCGTCGGGTCGATGCGGTCGATCGGCCATTTGGCCACCAGCGCGCGGTCGGTCATCTGGTCGATCTTCGCCTGCCAGTTCACCGCGTCATCCAGAAGCTTGCCGAAATGCTCCGGGTCGCCCTCGGCCAGTTCCTCGCCGCCCACCTCCTGGCCGAACCGGTAGTCGAGAAATTCCTGGCGGACTTTCTCGACCGTCTGGCCGGACGCCTCCATCTGGAAAAGCGCCTGCACGGCATAAAGCCGGGCGGCAGATTTCATCTGGCGCTTCTCATCCTTCGAGGGGCCTTTGGGGCGGTCGCTGGTCATGCGCGGGTGGGTCCTTCTGCGTCACCGGCGATCTCGATGGTCTGACCGCCCGGTTTGAAACCGACGCCGCCTTTAGGCCCTGCGAACTTCCGCGTCAACGCGATAAGGTGGAGCGCAGCCGCCGCAGCCCCCCCGCCCTTGTTCTGGTCAGCCGGGTCGGCGCGCACTTCCGCCTGTTTGCGGTTTTCCACCGTCAGGATGCCGTTGCCGATGCAGGCCCCCTCCAGCCCTAGAAGCTGGATCGCCCGGCTGCTATCGTTGCAGACGGTGTCATAGTGGGTGGTCTCGCCCCGGATCACGCAGCCGATGGCGACGAACCCGTCGAAATTGCCCGCGCGATAGGCAATGCGGATGGCGGTCGGCACTTCCAGCGCGCCGGGCACCTCCACGATGTCGTGGGTGGCCCCCGCCTCTTGCAGGGTTGCGATGGCCCCGGCCACCATGTTGTCGGCGATATCCTTGTAATAGGGTGCCACGACGATCAGCACCTTCACCGGCTTGTCGAACTGCGGCAGGGGCAGCGTGTAATGGGTTTCCGAACCGGCCATCATCCAAGCTCCGAGATCTTGCGGGTGCCAACGATTTCCAGCCCGTAGGCGTCGAGACCGACAACCTTGGGCTTGGGCGAATTGGTCAGCAGAACCAGTTTCGACAGGCCGAGCGAGGACAGGATCTGTGCACCGAGCCCGTATTGGCGCAGCGTCTGAGGCGAAGCTTCCTCGGTCTTGTGCAGTTTCATCGAGGTATCGCGCAGCAGCACGACAACGCCCCGGCCCTCTGCCGCCACCGCCTGCATGGCATCGGCGAACTCGCCCGCGCGGCCCTTGGGACCGGTGCCCACGATGTCGAGCAGGGGGTCGAGCGAATGCATCCGCACCAGCACCGGCTCGTCGCCAGAGAGGTCGCCCTTGCTCAGCACGATATGTTCGTCCCCGTGGGCGGTGTCGGTATAGACGCGCATGGCCCATTCCCCGCCGAATTCCGAGGTGATGGTCTGTTCATCCACGACCTTCACAAGGTTATCGTGGCGGCGGCGGTAGGCGATGAGATCGCTGATCGTGCCGATCTTGAGCCCGTGAAGCTGCGCGAAGCCGACGAGGTCGGGCAGGCGCGCCATCGAGCCATCTTCCTTCATGATCTCGCAGATCACGCCAGAAGGGTTGAGCCCGGCAAGGCGCGAGATATCGACCGCGGCCTCGGGATGGCCCGCGCGCACCAGCACACCGCCATCGCGCGCGCGCAGCGGGAACACATGCCCGGGCGTCGCGATATCCTGCGCGCCCTTGCCCGCGTCGATGGCCACCGCCACCGTGCGGGCGCGGTCATGGGCGGAAATGCCGGTGGACACGCCCTCGCGCGCCTCGATCGACACGGTGAAGGCGGTCTCGTGACGCGACGAGTTATGCGAGGCCATCAGCGGCAGGCCAAGCGCGTCGATCCGCTCGCCGGGCATCGACAGGCAGATCAGGCCGCGCCCATGCGTGGCCATGAAATTGATCGCGTCGGGCGTGGCCATCTGCGCGGGGATGACAAGGTCCCCCTCGTTCTCGCGATCCTCGTGATCGACGAGGATGAACATCCGCCCGTTGCGGGCATCTTCGATGATCTCTTCGATGGGCGAGATCACGTCCTGGTAATCGGTTTCCACCGGACCGGGGGTTTCAAAGGTCATGGGGTGTCCCTCTGCGCATGCTTGCCCGAGGGGATAGCGCAGCCAAGGGGCGCTGACCAGTGCCCAACCCGGCGAAACGCGGGCCGGACACGACGTCATGGGGCGCCGGAGGCCCCCGCCAGCCCGACCTCGGCACAGCGTGCCAGCAAACGCTCGGCGACCTGACCTGCCTTCAGTTGCGCGCATAACGCAACCGCCTCGGCCAGCTCCGCGGCAAGTTCGCCCCGGGTGTCCTCCCCGGCGTCGTGGCGGGCGCAGGCATCGCTGGCAAGGTAGACCAGGCCTCGCTCGATCTCGCGGACCAGCACCTCCAGCCTCATCAGCCCGGCCAGACGCTCATAGCTCGATTGCAGGACATGGGGGTCGTCCCAGGGCTCGTCCAGATCGCGCCAGGTGCGGTCCTCCTCCCGGTCGAGCGGCAGGCGCGCCTCAAGCGCCTCGATGGCGCCGCGGAGATTGCCCGCATCGATCAGTCGGGTCGCAAGATCCGACAGGAAGCGGCCCGCATCCACGCCATACGTGATGCCCTCGCGCGTCTGCACCAGCCGCTTGCCACCCCCGAAGGCCCGCGCGGCTTCCAGCCGCTCGTCCAGGCCAGCGCTGTCAGGGTCGATCCGGTGCTCTGCGGGCAAGGCGCTGTTTTCCGGGGCGTCACTCGTTCCCGGCCTTTTCCGGCGCAGCATGTGGGACAGGACCGCGACGACTGCCAAGAGAAGCGACAGGACCGCGAAGACTTCCATCCAGTCGGGCATCGGCACGTCCCTGAAGGAGAGGTGGTTGGTCAACAGCTTTTAAGTGTATT
>NZ_CAXREX010000106.1:0-2160 GCF_964229645.1 Nioella sp.
CTGGAGGCCACCGTTGCCGTCTGGAACGTGATCGGGCGGCGTGACAACAAGTACAAGGCGCGCATCAAGATCCTGGTTCACGAATTCGGGCTGGAGAACCTGAAGGGCGAGGTCGAGACGGAATTCGCCTTGCGCAAGCCGCTCTATGCAGGTGGCAAGGACATGGCGCTGCTGGAAGAGATCAAGGCGCATTTCGCAGCGCACGACTTTGAAGTCGCCCCGACGAACGCCTTCGATACGGCCTATCAGGCAGACCCGATCTTCCGCTCCTGGGCCGATACGAACCTGGCCGATCACCGCGCCGAGGGCTACGCCATCGTTACCATTTCGCTCAAGAAGCACGGGGACACGCCGGGCGATGCCACGGCGGAGCAGATGCGCATTATGGCCGATCTGGCGGAACGCTTCGGTCACGACGAACTGCGCATCAGCCACGAGCAGAACGTGATCCTGCCCCATGTGCACAAGCGCCACCTGCCCGCCATTCATGCCGAGTTGAAGAAGGCGGGGCTTGCCACGGCAAATATCGGGCTCATCTCCGACATCATCGCCTGCCCCGGCATGGATTACTGCGCGCTGGCGACGGCCCGGTCCATCCCCGTGGCGCAGGAAATCGCGACGCGGTTCGAGGAACTCAGGCTGGAACACGAGGTCGGCCCGCTCAAGATCAAGATCTCGGGCTGCATCAATGCCTGCGGGCATCACCACGTGGGCCATATCGGCATTCTGGGTCTCGACCGCGCGGGGGTGGAAAACTACCAGATCACCCTTGGCGGCGACGGCACCGAGGACGCGGTGATCGGCACGCGCACCGGCCCCGGTTTTGCCTATGACGAGATCGTGGGCGCGGTGGAAACCATCGTGACGACCTATCTGGATCTGCGCCAGAGCGCGGAGGAGACCTTCCTTCAAGCCTACGCCCGTGTCGGCATCGAGCCCTTCAAGGCCGCCCTCTACCCGGAGGCCAAACCCCGTGCCGCTTGACGCCCCCATCGGCTCTCTTGCCACCTGGGTCGAGGGTCTCAATGCGCGCTACAAGCACCATTCCGCCACGGCGGTTATGGAACGCGCGCTGAAGGACCCCGACCTTGGCCGTATCGCTCTGGTCAGCTCTTTCGGGGCGGAATCCGTCGTGCTTCTGCACATGGTGTCGGTGATCGACCCGGCCACGCCCGTGCTGTTCATCGACACGCAGATGCTGTTTCCCGAAACGCTGGCCTACCAGCAACAGGTCGCGAGCCAATTGGGATTGCAGGACGTGCGCACGATTCACGCCAGCAAGATCTCGCTCCTGGCGGGCGATCCCGATGGCACCCTGCATCAGCGCAGCACCGACGCCTGCTGTGATCTGCGCAAGGTGCGTCCGATGGAGGCGGCGCTTGCCCCCTTCGACAGCTGGATCACCGGGCGCAAGCGGTTCCAGTCGGGCACGCGCGCCGCGCTCGATTTCTTCGAGACCGAGGGCGACATCCGCATCAAGATCAACCCGCTGGCCCATTGGGCACCCGAGGACGTGCAGGACTACATGGTCAACAACCGCCTGCCCCGGCATCCGCTCGTGGCCAAGGGTTACCCTTCCATCGGCTGCGCCCCCTGCACCAGCCCCGTGAAACCCGGCGAAGACCCTCGCGCGGGCCGCTGGCGGGGCGAGCAGAAGGAAGAATGCGGCATCCACTTCATCGACGGGCGCATCGTGCGTGGGCCCCTGAAAACCGCCTCGTAAGGAGCGACGACATGAAAGACCTGGCAGCCCTAGAGGCCCTGACCGAGACCGAAACCGTCCTTGTCACCGATACGGGCTTTGCTCCGGTGGATGGGGGCGATGTGCTGGACTTGCCCAGTGACGCTGATGCTGAGGCATTGACCGAGGCGCTTCAGACCAACGCCACCATCCGCATCGACTTCCCCAGCTTCGCCGACGGGCGCGGCTTCACCCTCGCCCGCCGCCTGCGGCAGATGGGCTTTACCGGGCACCTGCGCGCGAAAGGTCACGTGCTGGCCGATCAATACGCGATGGCGCGCCGATCGGGATTCGATGACGTGGAAATTGACCGTGCCCTCGCCACGCGTCAGCCCGAGGATCAGTGGCTTGCACGCGCCAACTGGCGCGACCATGACCATCGGTCGCGGCTACGTGTCGCCTGAGTGCCCCTTTTCCTG
>NZ_CAXREX010000107.1:0-12221 GCF_964229645.1 Nioella sp.
CTGGCTTTCCTCGGTCACGTCGGTGGACAGGATATAGGCCCCGCCGTCGGTATCGGGGGTCAGCGCGGTGCGGATCCGGCGCGATGATGCCTCGTCCGTGAATTCGAAGACCGAGGCGCGCCCGGCAAAGGCGCTGTCCACATAGGGTTTCACAGCCGCATAGGCCTGTGCCCCCAAAACGTCGGCCATGTGCAGCCCAAGGATGTTCGATGGTCGCCCCGGCATCACCGAAGACAGCCGCCGGTTCGAATAGGAATAGGTCCGGTCGACCGCGATATGGGCGATATGGGCCGGCATCATTTCCGTGGTCAGACGGATGCGCGCCTCCATCTGGGTCAGCTCGCGCCGGGCCTCTTCCAGGGCGGCATTGGTGGCCTGCAGCTTGCGGTTGGCGGCGGCCAGATCCTCGGCATGGTTCAGCACCTGTCCCGACAGCTCGGCCGAGCGGGCGCGCAGCAGCGTTTCCTGCCGCTTGATGTCGGTGATGTCGGTATAGACCGTGACCCAGCCCCCCTGCGGCAGCGGCGCCCCCTCGACCGAGATGACGCGGCCATTGGCCCGGCGGCGTTCGAAGTAATGCGGCTGGAAGGTCTGCGCCTGGGCCACCCTTTCGCGCACCGCCGCGTCGATATCCGTCACCTCGCCGTATTCGCCGCTTTCCACCAGGAAGCGGATCGTGGTTTCGAACCGCGATCCGGCCAGGGTCAGCTCGCTCGGCAGGGAAAACATGTCCTTGAACTGGCGGTTGGACAGCACAAGACGTAGGTCTTCGTCATAGATCGACAGCGCTTGCTGGATCAGATTCAGACCGGCCTGGGTCAGGCTGTTGCGCGTCTTGTAGTCCATCGGTCCCCCCGTTCTTCCCCGCGCTCTCCCCCTCCGCCGGTCCCTTAGGGGTAGCACCACGATCCGACCCGGAAAAGCCATCCCGGCGGCTGTTACAATTCGTTAGAATTTGGAAATGTTGCGGCAAAATTTTAGGCATTAAACTGGATCAAGCCCCGGGTAACGGGGATTCGCCGGCAACGGCGATCCGGTGTGAGGAGACGCCGGAAAACAGGGGAGGAAGAAGAATGGCACCTGCGTCCGGTGACGCGGGCGGGCTGGTATCCGTACCGGCCCTGCTCGACCGTAATGCCAAGAAGTTCGGCACCAAGGCGGCCTATCGCGAAAAGGAATTCGGGATCTGGCAGACCTGGTCCTGGGGCGAAACCCGCGAAGAGATCCGCAATCTGGCCCTTGGCCTGCTGAACCTTGGGGTCAACAAGGGCGATTTCGTCGCGATCATCGGGTCGAACCGGCCGCATCTGTACTGGTCCATGGTGGCCGCGCAGACCATCGGCGCGATCCCCGTGCCGGTCTACCAGGACAGCGCCGCCGAAGAGATGGCCTATGTGCTGGACCATTGCGGCGCGCGCTTCATCATCGCGGAAGACCAGGAACAGGTCGACAAGGTGATCGAGGTTCAGGACCGCCTGACCCAGTTCGAGCACATGATCTACCTGGATCCGCGCGGCCTTCGGAAATACGACCACAGCCAGCTGCATGAATACAGCCACGTTCAGGAAACCGGCCATGGGCTGCGCGATGAACTGACGCCGGAACTGGACCGCCGCCAGGCCGCCATCGGCTATGACGACACCTGCGTGATGCTGTACACCAGCGGCACGACCGGCAAGCCCAAGGGCGTGGTCCTGTCCAACCGCAACATCATCGAAACCTCAATCGCCTCGTCCAAGTTCGACAGCCTCGGCGCGGGCGAAGAGGTTCTGGCCTATCTGCCGATGGCCTGGGTGGGCGATTTCATCTTCTCGATCGGGCAGGCCTACTGGGCCGGCTTCTGCGTCAACTGCCCCGAAAGCGAAGAGACCCTGATCACCGACCTGCGCGAGATCGGGCCGACCTATTATTTCGCCCCGCCGCGCGTGTTCGAAACCCAGCTGACCAACGTCATGATCCGCATGGAAGACGCGGGCAAGCTGAAGAAATGGCTGTTCGACCGCTACATGGCCCATGCCCGCAAGGTCGGCCCCGACCTTCTGGACGGCAAGCCGGTCAGCTTTGGCGACAAGCTGAAGTACAAGATGGGCGAGCTGTTCATCTACGGGCCGCTGAAGAACACCCTTGGCCTGTCGCGCGTGCGTGTCGGCTATACGGCAGGTGAGGCGATCGGGCCCGAGATCTTCAGCTTCTACCGCTCGCTCGGGATCAACCTGAAACAGCTTTATGGCCAGACCGAAGCGGGGGTGTTCATCACCCAGCAACCCGATGGTGAGGTCCGCGCCGACACCGTGGGCGTGCCGTCCCCGGGGGTCGAGGTGAAGATCGGCGAAACGGGCGAGGTGTTCTATCGCTCGCCCGGCGTTTTCGTCGAATACTACAAGAACCCCGAAAGCACGGCCTCGACCAAGGATGCCGAAGGCTGGGTGGCCACCGGCGACGCGGGTTTCTTTGAACCCGACACCGGCCACCTGCGGATCATCGACCGCGCCAAGGACGTCGGCAAGATGGCCGACGGCAGCATGTTTGCGCCCAAGTATGTCGAGAACAAGCTGAAGTTCTATCCCAACATCCTCGAGGCGGTGGTCTTTGGCAACGGCCGCGACCGCTGCACCGCCTTCATCAACATCGACCTTTCCGCTGTTGGCAACTGGGCCGAGCGGAACAACATCGCCTATTCCTCGTACCAGGAACTGGCGGGCCATCCGCAGGTGCTGGAGACGATCCAGAAACACGTGGAAGAGGTCAACGCATCCGTGGCCGAGGACGAGATGCTCTCGGGGTGTCAGATCCACCGCTTCCTTGTGCTGCACAAGGAACTGGACGCCGACGACGGCGAAATGACCCGCACCCGCAAGGTCCGCCGCCGCATCATCGAAGAGAAATACGCCGATCTGATCGACGCGCTTTACGATGGGTCCGACACGGTCTCGACCAGGACCGAGGTGACCTATGAGGACGGGCGCAAGGGCTATATCTCGGCCACGCTGGACCTGCGCGACGCCAAGATCGTGCCGGTTCGGACCAAGCCGATCGCGGCGGAATAAGGGGGCAGGGACATGTTGGACCAGTCGGAAGGCTACATCACCGAAGACGGCCGCAAGATCGGCGGCGTGGTGATGGAAATGAAGAACATCACCCTGCGCTTCGGCGGCGTGGTGGCGATCAAGGACATCAGCTTTGACATCCGTCAGGGCGAAATCCGCGCCATCATCGGGCCGAACGGGGCGGGCAAGTCCTCGATGCTGAACGTCATCTCGGGCTTCTACAAGCCGCAGGAAGGCGAGGTCTGGTTCCACGGTGAAAAGCGCGGCCCGATGAAGCCGTTCGAAGTGGCGCGCCAGGGCATCGCCCGGACGTTCCAGAACATCGCCCTGTTCGAAGGGATGACGGTGCTCGACAACGTCATGACTGGCCGTCTGAACCATATGTCGGCCAGCTTCCTTGACCAGGCGATCTGGTGGGGCAAAGCCGAGCGGGAAGAGGTCGCCAACCGCGAAAAAGCAGAGGAAATCATCGACTTCCTCGAAATTCAGTCGATCCGCAAGACGCCCGTGGGCCGCCTGCCTTACGGTCTGAAAAAGCGGGTGGAACTGGCGCGCGCGCTGGTCGCGGAACCCAAGCTTCTGCTGCTGGATGAACCGATGGCGGGCATGAACGTCGAAGAGAAAGAGGACATGAGCCGCTTCATCCTCGACGTGAACGACGAATACGGCACCACCATCGCGCTGATCGAGCACGACATGGGCGTGGTGATGGACCTGTCCGACCGCGTCGTCGTGATGGATTACGGCAAGAAAATCGGTGACGGCACGCCCGACGAAGTGCGGTCCAACCAGGAAGTCATCGACGCCTACCTGGGGGTCAGCCATGACTGAGTTCACCCCGAAAACAGGGGGGTGCCACCCGTACACCCCCTTTACACCCCCCGTACACCACCTGTGCAGACACATTGCGCCCATGACGAGCGGAGGCCACCATGCCTGAACAACTGATTTTCGCCATGGAGGTCTCGCTCAACGGCCTCATGACCGGGGTGATGTATGCCCTCGTCGCGCTCGGCTTCGTGCTGATCTACAAGGCCTCGGGCATCTTCAATTACGCGCAGGGCGTGATGGCGCTCTTCGCGGCGATGACGCTGGTGGGCATCCAGGAGGGCCGGGTGCCCTTCAGCCACCTGATCAACGCGATCTTCGGGACCGAGGTGCATCACCTGCCGTGGCATTCGGTGCCGGCGCTCTTTGCGATCCTGCTGACCGTGGCGGTGATGATCTTCTTCGCCTGGGCGGTGCAGAAGGTCGTGTTCCATCACCTCGTGGGGCAGGAACCGATCATCCTGTTCATGGCCACCATCGGCCTGGCCTATTTCCTCGAAGGCGTGGCCGACCTGATGTGGGGCTCGGAAATCCGTACGCTGGACGTGGGTCTGCCGCAGGGTCTGAACCTGGCCATTGATGAAACCACCTATGGCTGGTTCGGCTATGGTTTCTTCATCGACAACCTCGACATCGTGGCCGCGATCGTGGCTGCCGTTCTGGTGGCCTCGCTGGTGGCCTTCGCGCAATACACCAAGCAGGGCCGCGCGATGCGCGCCGTGGCCGACGATCACCAGGCCGCGCTGTCGGTGGGTATCTCGCTGAACTTCGTCTGGATCCTCGTGTGGTCGCTGGCAGGCTTCGTGGCGCTGGTCGCGGGCATCATGTGGGGCTCGAAATCGGGCGTGCAGTTCTCGCTGTCGCTGATCGCGCTGAAGGCCCTGCCGGTTCTGATGCTGGGCGGCTTCACCTCGATCCCGGGCGCCATCGTAGGCGGCCTGATCATCGGGGTGGGCGAGGCGCTGTTCGAATTCCTCGTCGGTCCGATGATCGGCGGCGCGACCGAGAACTGGTTTGCCTACGTGCTGGCGCTTCTCTTCCTCGTGTTCCGGCCGCAGGGCCTGTTCGGCGAGAAGATCATCGAGAGGGTGTGACCGGATGCGCAAGCTGATTGCCATCATCAACGTGATCTCGTGGTCGGGGTTCTGGGCCTTCGGGTACCTCGCCCTGACCTCGGAACAGCCTGACAGTCGCCAGACGCTGATCGCCCTTGTTCTCGCCGCTGCGGGGATGCTGGCCGGTGTCTGGGCCTACCTGAAACTTTCCAAGGGGGTGCAGCTGCCGCAGCGCCCCACGCACAACACCCGGTCGGAGGCCTGATCCATGTTCTACCGTGAAGCCGGCGATTTCAAAACGAGCTACGCCGACGACAACCAGACCTTCCCGATCGCCTTCGATCGCTGGCGCTACTATGCCGTCATGGTCATTGCGCTGCTGATCGTGCCCTTCGTGATCAACGACTACTGGGCGAACGCGCTGCTGCTGCCCTTCGTGATCTACGCGATCGCGGCCATCGGCCTGAACATCCTGACCGGCTATTGCGGACAGGTGAGCCTGGGGACGGGCGGGTTCATGGCCGTGGGTGCGTATGCCGCCTACAAGCTGATGACCGCTTTCCCGTGGATGGACATGGTTACCGTCACGCTCCTGTCGGGCCTCGTGACCGCCTTTGTGGGCGTGCTGTTCGGCCTGCCCTCGCTGCGCATCAAGGGCTTCTATCTTGCCGTGGCAACGCTGGCGGCGCAGTTCTTCCTGGTGTGGATCTTCAACCGGGTGCCGTGGTTCTACAACTACTCGGCCTCCGGCCAGATCAACGCGCCCGAGCGCTCGCTTTTCGGCATGGCCGTGACCGGCCCCAACGCCGAAGTCTGGGCAAAATACCTGTTCTGCCTTTTGTTCCTGTTCCTGCTGTCCTGGATGGCGCGCAACCTGACGCGCGGGTCCGTCGGGCGTCAGTGGATGGCCATTCGCGACATGGATATCGCAGCCGAGATCATCGGGGTGAACCCGCTGAAATCCAAGCTGACGGCCTTCGCGATCTCGTCCTTCTACGTGGGGATCGCGGGCAGCCTTCTGTTCACTGTCTATCTCGGCGCGGTCGAGGTGGGTGAAGCCTTCGGCATCCAGAAATCCTTCCTGGTGCTGTTCATGATCATCATCGGCGGGCTCGGGTCCATCTTCGGCAGCTTCGCCGGGGCGGCCTTCATGGTGCTGCTGCCGGTGTTCCTGAAGATCCTCGGCGTGGACTGGCTGGGATGGCCCACGGATATCGTGGCGCATATCCAGCTGATCATCGTCGGCGCCCTGATCGTCTTCTTCCTGATCGTGGAACCGCACGGGCTGGCACAGCTGTGGCGCCTGCTGAAGGAGAAACTGAGACTCTGGCCGTTCCCGCACTGAGGCGGGGCCAGCCACACCCGGGCCCGGGCGAAGAGGAGCGCCTGGCCCAACCCGAAACACATCGGACCAACCAAGGGAGGACCTTACCGATGAAGAAACTGGCAACACTGGCACTGGCTGGCCTCATGGCCGCAGGGCCCGCGATGGCGGACCTCGTGTTCCCGTCGCTGTCCTACCGGACCGGCCCCTACGCCGCGGGCGGCATTCCGTTCGCCGACGGCTATGCGGACTACTTCACGCTGCTCAACCAGCGTGACGGCGGCATCGGCGGCGTGATGACCAACGTCATCGAGTGCGAAACCGCCTACAACACCGAGCGCGGCGTGGAATGCTACGAATCCACCCGTGGTGAAGGCGCCCTGGTGTACCAGCCGCTGTCCACCGGCATCACCTACCAGCTGATCCCCCGCGTGACCGCAGACGGCATCCCGCTGCACTCGATGGGCTATGGCCGGACTTCTGCCGCCAACGGCGAAGTGTTCGAGTGGGTCTTCAACTACCCGGGCAACTACTGGGACTCCGCATCGGTGATCACCAACTACCTGCTGAGCATCAATGACGGCTCGCTGGAAGGGAAGAAGATCGTCCTGCTCTACCACAACTCGGCCTATGGCCGTGAGCCGATCCGCACCCTCGAAGTGCTGTCGGAACAGTATGGTTTCGAGCTGGTTCAGCTGGCCGTTGACCATCCCGGTCAGGAACAGGGCAACCAGTGGCTGACCATCCGCCGCGAGCGTCCCGACTATGTCGTGATGTGGGGCTGGGGCGTCATGAATCAGGTTGCGGTTCAGGAAGCTGCCAACATCCGTTTCCCGATGGATCACTTCATCGGCAACTGGTGGTCCGGTGCCGAGCATGACGTGACCCCCGCCGGCGCAGCAGCCGACGGCTACCTGTCGCTGAACATGAACGGCGTGGGCGACCTGCCGGTTCTGGATCAGATCCAGGAGCACGTGATCGACGCTGGCCTGGCTGCCGGTGACGGCTCGAACCTGGGTTCGGTTCTCTACATCCGTGGCATGTACGCCGCGATGCTGGCCGCCGAAGCTGCTGCGACTGCGCAGGAGATTCACGGTGTGGCTGACATCACCCCGGCCATGATGCGTGACGGCATGGAAGCGCTGAACATCACCGAAGAGCGTATGGAAGAACTCGGCATGGCCGGTGTTGGTCCCGCCTTCGCCGTGTCCTGCAGCAACCACGGTGGTCCCGGCATGGGCCGTATCCAGCAGTGGAACGCCGCTGATCAGCGTTGGGTGACCGTGACCGACTTCATCGCACCCGATGACTCTGTCACTCAGCCGCTGATCGACGAGGACTCGGCCGCCTTCGCCGCCGAGAACGCCATCGAGCCGCGTAACTGCGACAGCTAATCGGCACTCACGCCAAATGACATCTCCGGCGGCGGCCTGATGCTGCCGCCGGATCCCGAGATCAAAGGTTGAAAAACATGCTGGACCAGGTTCACGAAGTGCACGGAGACGGGTTTTCCCCCGAGGACGCCGGTGCGGAAACGCTGCTGGAGGTCAACAATATCGAGGTGATCTACAACCACGTGATCCTCGTGCTCAAAGGCGTGAGCCTGCGCGTCCCCAAGGGTGGCATCACCGCTCTTCTGGGTGGCAACGGTGCGGGCAAGACCACGACGCTGAAGGCTATCTCCAACCTGCTGCATTCCGAACGCGGCGAGGTCACCAAGGGCAACATCCAGTACCGCGGCGAGCGTGTGCAGGACCTGTCGCCGTCTGACCTGGTGGATCGCGGCGTGATCCAGGTGATGGAAGGCCGTCACTGTTTCGAACACCTCACCATCGAGGAGAACCTGATGACCGGGTCCTACACCCGGAAGGACGGGCGCGGCGCGATCGCCGCCGACCTCGACATGGTCTATGAATATTTCCCCCGGCTGAAAGAGCGCCGCCGCAGCCAGGCGGGCTATACCTCGGGCGGGGAACAGCAGATGTGCGCCATTGGCCGCGCCTTGATGAGCCGGCCGGAAACCATCCTGCTGGACGAACCCTCGATGGGTCTGGCGCCGCAGCTGGTGGAACAGATCTTCGACATCGTGAAGCGTCTGAACGAAGAGCAGGGGGTGACCTTCCTCCTGGCCGAACAGAATACCAATGTTGCGCTGCGCTTCGCCCATTACGGCTACATCCTGGAATCGGGCCGCGTCGTGATGGACGGTCCCGCCAAGGAACTGCGTGAAAACCCGGACGTGAAGGAATTCTATCTCGGCATGTCCGACGAAGGGCGCAAGAGCTTCCGCGACGTGCGTTCTTACCGCCGCCGCAAGCGGTGGCTTGCGTGATGAGAGGCGATACCGTGACCAGTTTCTTCGACACTCTCGAAACCCGCAGCGCCGATGAACGCGCCGCCGCGCTGGCCGAGGCCCTGCCGGGCCAGATCGCCCGCGCCAAGGCGCTGCCGGGCTACGCGGACAGCCTGGCCGAGGTCGAAGCCGGTGCCGTGACCAGCCTGGATGTGCTGGCGGCCCTGCCGGTTCTGCGCAAGTCCGAGCTTGGCAAGGCGCAGGCCGCGAACGGCCCGCTTGGCGGCTTCGCCGGGCCGGCCAGTGGCCATGCCCATATCTTCCAGAGCCCGGGCCCGATCTACGAGCCGGGCGGGGTCAGCCATGACTGGTGGCGGATCGGCCGTTTCCTGAATGCCGTTGGTATCGGTCAGGGCGATATCGTGCAGAACTGCTTTGGCTATCACCTGACGCCCGCAGGCATGATCTTCGAAAACGGCGCGCGCGCCGTGGGGGCCCCCGTGGTGCCCGCGGGCACCGGCCAGACCGAATTGCAGGCCCGCGCGGCCCACGACATCGGCGTGACCGCCTATGCCGGGACGCCCGATTTCCTGAAGGTGATCCTCGACCAGGCCGACCAGATGGGCCTGAGCCTGAAGATCACCAAGGCCGCCGTGGGCGGCGGGGCACTGTTCCCCAGCCTGCGCCAGGAATATGCCGATCGCGGCATCCCGTGTCTTCAGAACTACGCCACCGCCGATCTGGGCAACGTTGCCTACGAGACCCCGGCGATGGAGGGCATGATCGTCGACGAGGGCGTGATCGTTGAAATCGTCCGTCCGGGCACCGGCGACCCGGTGGCCGCGGGCGAAGTGGGCGAGGTCGTGGTGACGTCGCTCAACCCCGATTACCCGCTCATTCGCTTTGCAACCGGCGACCTCAGCGCCGTGATGGCGGGCGAAAGCCCCTGCGGGCGCACCAACATGCGCATCAAGGGCTGGATGGGCCGCGCCGACCAGACCACCAAGATCAAGGGCATGTTCGTGCGTCCCGAGCAGGTGGCCGACCTGGTCAAGCGGCATGACGACGTGGCCCGCGCCCGCGTCATCGCCGATCGCGAGGGCGAAATGGACGTGATGCTGGTGCAGCTGGAGACCGCCGCCACTGACGGAAGCGTTTATGAACAATCGGTTCTGGATACGCTAAAGTTGAGGGGGCGAATCGAGCTCGTTCCCGCTGGCAGCCTGCCCAATGACGGCAAGGTCATCGAGGATCGCCGCAGCTACGAATGATCTCGGGGCGCCTCTGATTTAAGGAGGTTTTGCCATGAAATCATTCGTGCGAGCGCTTTTATTGCTCGGGATCGCCATGCCGGCGGGGGCCGATACGGCCCTTGTCGTGGGCACCGTCGACGACGCATCCACCAGCAGCTACGGCGCGCCGCGCTATGTCGGCACGGCCTTCACCCCGCTCGACCAGGCGGGATTCGAGCTGATTTCCGCCATCGACGCAGATTCCGAGATGCTGCGGGGGCTGCTGTCACGCCTTGTGGCCGCCGACGAACAGGAAACGCTGGTGATCGCGCTGGCCGGGCGCTTCGTGCATTTCGATGGCTGGAGCTGGTTTTTGGGCCGCAACGCGGGCGAAGCGGACCTAGGAAACGTGTCGGGCCGGGGCCTGCCAGTAAACCTGTTGATGGATATCGCCGCCGCGTCGCCCGCGCGGGCGGTGATCCTGCTGGCCCCCGAGAACCAGAATGTTGCGCTTGGCGCAGGTCTTGAAAACGGCCTGGGCGAGTTGGAGGTGCCCGAGGGGCTGACCGTCGCCACGGGGCATCCCGCTTCGGTCGCGCGCTTCCTGCGCAGTGACCTTTTGGTGCCGGGGCGTCCCATCCGGGACGCCTTTGCCGGTGCACCCGGCCTGACGGTTCTATCGCTGGATGCGCCCTTCGAGCCCTTCCTGCCGGCCCCCGTGGTCGTGCCGGTCGTGCCGCCGGCCGAGCAGGCCTATTGGGACGCGATGGTGACGCTGGACAACGTCTTTGCCTACCGCGCCTATCTCAACCGGTATCCCGGCGGCTATTACGCCACGCAGGCCCAGGCCCGGATCGCCGAGCTGGAACCGCCCGCGCCGCAGCTGACTCCGGAGGAGGCCGAGCAGGCGCTTGGGCTAAGCCGCGAAGCCCGCCGCGACATCCAGCGCGATCTAGCGGTTCTGGGCTATTACAACAGCGGCATCGACGGGCTTTTCGGCCAAGGCACACGCGGGGGTATCCGCCAGTGGCAGCAGGTGAACGGGCTGGCGGTGACGGGCTACCTCGATGGGGCGCAGATCACCCGGCTAAGCGCCCAGGCCGATGTGCGCCGCGAGGAAATCCGGGCGCAGGACCGGGCCTATTGGCAACAGACCGGGCAAGGCACCGACGAGGCGGGGCTTCGCGCCTACCTGGCCCGCTACCCCAATGGCGAGTTCTCTCAGCTTGCGCGCCAGCGGCTTGACGCGATCGAGGCCGAGCAGGCGCGGCAGGACGACGTGGCCTATTGGAACCAGACCGGGCGCGGGCAGGACGAGGCGGGGCTTCGCGCCTACCTGGCGCGCTATCCCAATGGCGAGTTCTCGCAACTGGCCCGTCAGCGGCTGGCCAATATCGAGGCGCAGCAGGAAGCCCAGGCCTGGCAGCGTGCGCGGGCGCTGGACAGCATCCAGGGCTACCAGGCCTATCTCGATGCCTATCCGAACGGGGCAAATGCGGGCTTTGCCCGCCAGAGACTGCAACAGCTGTTGCAGGCATCGGGTGAACCGGCCGCCTGGCAGACCGCGCAGGCCGCCGACACGGTCGCCGCCTATCGCGCCTACCTGACCCAGTTCCCGAACGGACCCCATGCCGCCGATGCGCAGGCGCGGATCGACGCGTTGCAGCAGGAAGACCAGGACTGGCAGTCGGCCCAGGGGGGCGACACGGTGGGGGCTTACCAGCAATATCTGCAAGCCTATCCGAACGGGCGCTACGCGCAGGATGCACGGGACCGTATCCAGGTGCTTCTTGCCAGCGACCCGGCGATCGGGCGCAACAACCAGGTGCAACTTCAACTGGCGCAGGCCGCGTTGCAGCGGGCGGGGATCCTTGCCCCCGGCGCACGCACGGAAGGCGAGATCGTGGCCGGGCTGCGCGAGTTCCAGCGCCGCAACGGCCTGCCCAATACAGGGATCATGGATGGCGCGACCCTGGCGCTGATGACCCTGTCGGGGCTCATGAGCAACTGACCCCGTGGCCCAAAAGAAAAACGCCGCGGGGCAGACCCGCGGCGTTTTCACCTGGAATTCTCCGGCCGATCAGCCCTGGCGGGCTTTGAAACGGCGCTGCGTCTTGTTGATCACGTAGACGCGGCCCTTGCGGCGCACGACGCGGCAATCGCGGTGACGCTGCTTGAGCGAGCGGAGCGAGTTCTTGACCTTCATCGGTCCTCTCCTTCGTCGCGGCGCGGCGATGCGCCTTGGGGTTAACCCCTTGTTTCCAAGGGAATATGGTGGGCGATACTGGGATCGAACCAGTGACCCCTACGATGTCAACGTAGTGCTCTACCGCTGAGCTAATCGCCCGATGATCTGCAGTTGCTGGACCAACAGTTCCCTGCCAGCCGCGGCCCCTGCCACGTTGGGTAGGCGGTCTATAAAAGGAGTCGGAGAGGTGTTCA
>NZ_CAXREX010000108.1:0-25439 GCF_964229645.1 Nioella sp.
GCTGGCGCTGGAGCTGGGCAAGCATAAGCAGGCGCTTTACGACCTGTCGTTCAACACCGGGGCCACGCAATCCGACCACCTGATCGATATCGACGGGGGCATCGGCACGATGTTCGTCTTCGCCTCCAAGGGACGGCGGGACATGCCGGACGGGCACGTCTATCTCGATGGCGAACTGGAGCAGCTGAGCCGCACGGGCACGTTCCTCGGTCAGCATATCTGCACGCCGCTGCACGGTGTGGCGGTTCACATCAACGCCTTCAACTTCCCGGTCTGGGGGATGCTGGAAAAGCTCGCCCCGACGCTGCTGGCCGGGGTTCCGGCCATCGTGAAGCCGGCAACCGCTACATGCTATGTCACGGAATTGGCGGTGAAGATCATGCTCGACAGCGGCATCCTGCCCCCGGGCGCACTGCAACTGGTGTCGGGCGGGGTGGGCGACATGCTGGACCGGCTGACCTGCCAGGACGTGGTCAGTTTCACCGGGTCGGCGGCGACGGCGCTTGCACTGCGCGCAAACCCGACCATCCTGTCCAATTCCGTGCGCTTCGTGGCCGAGCAGGACAGCCTCAACGCCTCGATCCTCGGCCCCGACGCAGGGCCGGGAAGCCCCGAGTTCGATCTCTTCGTCAAGGAAGTCAGCCGCGAGATGACGGTGAAAGCGGGCCAGAAATGCACCGCCATTCGCCGGATCATGGTGCCCGAGGGGCGCGAGGGGGCGGTGATCGAGGCCCTGTCGGCGCGCCTGTCCAGGACCGTCATCGGCGATCCACGGGACGAGGCCACGCGAATGGGGGCATTGGTCAGCGCGGGCCAGAAGGCCGATGTGCTGGAAAAAGCTGCCCTGATCGGCTCCGAGGCAGAGCGGGTCTTCGGCGATCCCGACGATTTCGCCATGGCGGGCTCTGATGGCGCCTTCCTGCCGCCGATGCTGTTCCATTGCGCGAGCCCCGACACGGCAGAGCGCGTGCACGATACCGAAGCCTTCGGCCCGGTCAGCACGGTCATGGGCTATCGCGACCTCGGCCATGCGGTTGAGCTGGTGAACCGGGGGCAGGGGAGCCTTGTGGCCTCGCTCATCACCCATGACACCGAGGTCGCGCGCGAGGTGGTGATGGGGGCCGCGGCCTTCCACGGGCGCATCTACATCAACAACCGCGACTCGATGAAGGAAAGCACCGGCCACGGCAGCCCCCTTCCGCACATGGTCCATGGCGGTCCCGGCCGCGCGGGTGGCGGTGAGGAAATGGGCGGGGTGCGCGGCGTCAAGCATTACATGCAGCGCACCGCGATCCAGGGCAGCCCCGAGATGATCTCGGCCATTGGCGGCAAGTGGGTGCCGGGGGCCAGCGAGACCAAGGGCCCGGGCCATCCCTTCACCCGCCGCTTCGGCGAACTTGAGATCGGTGAAACCCTTGTGACCGCGCCGCGCGTGGTCACGCTCGACGATATCGAGCATTTCGCCCATTTCACCGGCGACACATTCTACGCCCACATGGACGAGGAAGCCGCGAAGCGGAACCCGTTCTTCCCGGGCCGGGTCGCGCATGGCTATCTGCTGCTTTCATTCGCGGCGGGGCTCTTCGTGGAGCCGAACGAAGGCCCGGTGCTGGCCAATACCGGGCTCGACGGGTTGCGCTTCATGAAACCGGTCGTGCCGGGCGATGCGATCAAGGTGCGCCTGACCGTTAAGCAGAAGACGAAGCGCAATGACGAGTATGGCGAGGTGCGCTGGCACGTCACGCTGACCAATCAGGATGACGAGATGGTCGCCGAATACGAGCTGCTGACGATGGTGGCCTTCTGAGATTGTGCCGGGCCGCGGGGGGGGCCTATAGTCCGCCCATGGAGGATGCGACCCCCACATACCGCGCGGCGGCCGAGATCCTGACCCGGGGCGAAAGCCACCGGGTCTGGTCTCTCATCGTCACGATCTTCGGCGATCTTGCCCGAGGCCCGGAGGACCGGATCAGCGGCACGGCGCTGTCGCGGCTGGTGGGATTGATGGGGATCAAGCCCGAGGCGATGCGCGTGGCGCTCTTTCGCTTGCGCAAGGATGGCTGGATAGACAGCCAGCGCGAGGGGCGTGGCAGCCTGCACCTTCTGACCCCGTTCGGCAGGGGGCAGAGCGCCGAGGCCAGCCCGCGCATCTACGACCGCGACCGGCATTTTCCGGACACATGGCACTTGCTGATCTCGGGCAGCGGAGAGCAGACCGGGCGCGGGCAGCTCGAAAGCTTCCTGATGACCGGGGATTACCTGACCATCGGCACCCAGGTCGTGATGGGCCCCGGACCCCTGCCGCCTGATCTGCGCGGCCTGGCCGGGGTGGAAACGAACCGCTGGTCCGTGCCAGACTGGGTGCAGGATCAGGTCTGCCCGCCCGAATTAATGGCGCAGTACCGGGCGCTTGAAGATGATCTGGTGCGCATCGAGGCGATCCTTGCCGGGGCAGGGGACCTGCCCACGTTGGAGCGCGTCGCGCTGCGTCTGCTGACAGTGCATTCCTGGCGGCGCATCCTGTTTCGCCACCCGGACCTGCCCGGCAGTTTCTTCCCCGACGGATGGCCGGGGGAAGCGTGCCGGGCACGCTTTTGCAGCCTGATGGAACTGTTGCCGACCGTGTCCCTGCCCGATCTCGAGGCGGCGGCGGTGATTCCCGAATCGGTGTGATGATCGCGGATGTCGGACCACCCGGCCCGAACCTTCGATTCCCGGATGACCGGACGGAAGGCACATATTGTGCATGTCGCAATGCAGATTGCCTAAAGAGCGGCCACTACTTGGGCTTGTGAACTAATTTCCATCCGGGGGGTGGACGCACACGACTTTGGTCGT
Organism: Nioella sp.; assembly: GCF_964229645.1. Lineage (GTDB taxonomy): Bacteria > Pseudomonadota > Alphaproteobacteria > Rhodobacterales > Rhodobacteraceae > Nioella. Next base: position 2,839 of record NZ_CAXREX010000108.1, read on the forward strand.
AGAGTGAAGCCAATGACAGTGGTGTCGTTTTTCGTGCGGTTTCGGTCGCAAGATCGGTCCGGTTTCCGGGTTCGGATGTGAAGAATGACCCAACACCAATAAAGACCCGCACCGACAGGTGCTGGACAACAGGGAAGATAGATGAACGCGAGTTCCGCAGCTGAGAATTTCGTGGTCTTCGACCGCGTGCAGAAGAGTTACGACGGCGAAACGCTGGTCGTGAAAGACCTCAACCTCAGTATCGGAAAGGGCGAATTCCTGACCATGCTCGGCCCCTCGGGCTCCGGCAAGACCACTTGCCTGATGATGCTGGCAGGGTTCGAGACGGCGACCCACGGGGAAATCCTGCTGAACGGTCAGCCGATCAACAACATCCCGCCGCACAAGCGCGGCATTGGCATGGTGTTCCAGAACTACGCGCTGTTCCCGCACATGACGGTTGCCGAAAACCTCGCCTTCCCGCTCCAGGTCCGCAAGATGGGCAAGTCCGAGCAGGAAGCGAAGGTCAAGCGCGCGCTGGACATGGTGCAGATGGGTGCCTTCGGCGGTCGTCGCCCGGCGCAGCTTTCGGGCGGCCAGCAGCAGCGGATCGCGCTGGCGCGCGCGCTGGTGTTCGAACCGGAACTCGTGCTGATGGACGAACCGCTCGGCGCGCTCGACAAGCAGCTGCGCGAGCACATGCAGTTCGAGATCACCAACCTGGCGCATAACCTCGGCATCACGACGGTTTACGTGACCCACGATCAGACCGAGGCGCTGACCATGTCGGACCGCGTGGCCGTGTTCGATGACGGCCGCATTCAGCAGCTGGCCCCGCCGGACGAGCTTTACGAAGCACCGACCAACAGCTTCGTGGCCCAGTTCATCGGCGAGAACAACACGCTGATGGGCACGGTGAAGGAAATGAACAATGGCACCGCCGTGGTGCAGCTCGACGATGGCGAATTGATCGACACCGTGCCGGTGAACGTCGGCAAGGTTGGAGACCGGACCCTCGTTTCCATCCGCCCCGAACGGGTCGAGTTCAACAAGGACCGCCTTCAGCCCGGTGCCCACACGGTCAAGGCCGAGGTGCTGGAATTCATCTACATGGGTGACATCTACCGCACGCGGCTGCGCGTGGCCGGAAACGATGACTTCATCATCAAGACCCGTAACGCCCCCGATCAGCGCCGGCTCGAACCCGGCGAGCAGATCGAAATCGGGTGGCGTCCACAGGATTGCCGGGCGCTCGACGCCTGAGCAAGAGGGCGTGCCCACCGGTCAGGGGCACGATCCACATGAACAAAGAACGACCAACAGAGGAGAGACTCATGAAACTCAAAACAGCTCTTATGCTGACCTCGGGCGCGGTGATGGCCGCTTCCATGGCGCATGCAGAAGGCCACATGGCAAACAGCATGACGCTGGTCAGCTGGGGTGGCGCCTACCAGGCCAGCCAGGTGAACGCCTACTCCGCGCCGTATCAGGCAATGCACGATGGCCTTGAAGTGGTCTGGGACGAAAGCTCGGCAGAAGCCGTGGCCCGTCTGCGCGCCATGAACGAAGCCGGCAACATCACCTGGGACCTCGTCGACGTTGTGGCCGCAGACGCAATGCGCCTCTGCGACGAAGGCCTGGCGATGGAAATCGACCATGACGAGATGCTGGCACCGGCGCCCGATGGCACCCCGGCCTCCGAAGACTTCGGCGACCTGATCGTGTCCGACTGCTTCATCCCGCAGATCGTGTATTCGACCACCTTCGGCTATCGCACCGATGTCGAAGCCTGGGGCGGCAACACCCCCGACGACATCTGTGACGTGTTCGACCTGGAAACCTTCCCGGGCATGCGCTCGCTGGAGCGTCGTCCGATCGGCAACATGGAATGGGCGCTGATGTGCTCTGGCGTCGCCATGGAAGACGTCTATGACGTTCTGGAAACCGAAGAAGGCATCGCGCAGGCATTCGCCATGCTCGACTCCATCGCCGACAGCACCATCTGGTGGTCCGCCGGCGCCGACACCCCGCAGCTGCTGGCTGACGGCGAAGTCGTCTTCGGCTCGACCTACAACGGTCGTCTGTTCAGCCTGATCGAAGAGCAGGGCCAGCCCGTCGCCATGATGTGGGACGCGCAGGTGTTCGACCTCGACGGTTGGATCATCCCCGAAGGCCTGCCGGAAGACCGTCTGGCTCGCGTGCTGGACTTCGTCCGCTACGCAACCGACACGCAGCGTCTGGCTGACCAGGCCCTGTACATCTCCTACGGCCCGGCGCGCGCCTCTTCGGCCCCGCTCGTGGGTCAGCACGCCACCCTCGGCATCGACATGGCTCCGCACATGCCGACCGATCCGGCCAACTCTGCCCGCACCTTCCTGTTCAACTACGAATGGTGGGCCGATTACCGCGACGACATGGACGCCCGTTTCCAGGCGTGGCTGTCGCAGTAAGCTGATACCGGCGGCGGCGCGGGACTGCCCCGCGCCGCTGGCCCATATCATGGCATGAAACACCCGGCGCGGCGGTCCCCTGCGGCCCGCCCCGCCCCTCACCAGGAGCGTCAGGGGGACAGATGCCCAAGGGATATATCATCGGACACATCACCGTGACGGACCCGGAAGCCTACCCGGAATACGTCCGCCGTGACACGCCGATCCTTCAGAACCTGGGCGCGAAATTCATCGTGCGTGGCGGCAAGTCGGAGGTGCCCGAGGGCGAGACCTTCGAACGGCACGTCGTGATCGAATTCCCGAGCTTCGAGGCCGCAAAGGCCGCCTATTACGATCCAGAATATCAGGAAGTGGCCGAGATCCGCCGTGCATCCGCGGACAGCGTCATCATCCTTGTGGAAGGCCACGAATGACCGACTCTACGGCAGATACCCAGTCCGGCCCGGTGCTGGCCGCCGACGGACGCCCGCTCAAGGCGAGCCTCAACAGGGCGCTGCGTGCGCAGAAGATCCGGGCGCTGATGCTGATCGCGCCGCTGCTTCTGTTCATCATCATTACCTTCATCGCGCCGATCGCGGACATGCTGTTCCGCTCGGTCGAGAACCAGATCGTGCGCGATACGCTGCCGCGCCTGGTGGCCGCGATGGAGGAGACCTGGGACAATCACGAGGAAGCGCCCGGCGAAGACGTCTATGCCGCGCTTTACTACGACATCTTCGAAGCCGCCGAGTTTCGGATTCATACCCGGGTCGGCAGCCGTCTGAATTACGAGATGACCGGGATCGCGTCGCTGTTCCGGCAATCGGGACGGGGCGTGGGCCGGTTCGACACCGACATCTACACGGACCAGTTCACCGAGCTCGACCCGGCCTGGGCAGACTATGCAACCTGGTCGGAGCTAATGGATGACGCCGCCGTGCGCGCGGCCCTGCCGGAACTGGCCAGCGCCTTCGACAGCTGGATCAACATCACGGTCAATGCCAATGACGACGATCCCGCCGAAGAAGACATCGAGGATTTCGTCTACACCGCGCTCTATCGCGATCTGACGGCCAATGGCTATAGCGGCTCGAACGCGCTGCTGTCGGCGGCAGCAGGGGCCGTGGGCGGCTTCGAGTCCGTTTCGATCCGCGACCAGTTCGCCGACATCGACGAGGACTGGCTGAACCCGGAGATTTTCGAAACCATCCTCGTCTATTCGCCGACCTACACCCCCGGCTATTTCCTGACCGCGGTGGACATGCAGCTCAGCGCCGATGGGATCACGTCCCAACCCGAGGATCGCCAGATCTATGTCACGCTCTTTGGCCGGACGCTCTTCATGTCCATGGTCATCATGGGAAGCTGCGTTCTGCTGGGATACCCGATCGCCTTCCTGCTGGCCAACCTGCCGATGCGCACCTCGAACCTGCTGATGATCCTGGTGCTGCTGCCGTTCTGGACCTCGCTTCTTGTGCGGACATCGGCCTGGAAGGTGCTTCTGCAACAACAGGGCGTGATCAATGACGTTCTGGTCTGGGCCGGTTTCGTCGCCAATGACGCGCGCTTGCAACTGATCAACAACCAGACGGGCACGATCATCGCGATGACGCATATCCTGCTGCCCTTCATGATCCTGCCGCTCTACTCGGTGATGCAGACCATTCCGCCCACTTACGTGCGCGCGGCCAAATCGCTTGGCGCAACCGACTGGACGGCGTTCTGGCGGGTCTATTTCCCGCAATCGGTGCCGGGCATCGGCGCGGGCTGTATCCTCGTCTTCATCCTGGCCATCGGCTACTACATCACGCCCGAACTGGTCGGGGGGCGCACGGGGACGTTCATCTCGAACCGGATCGCCTATCACATCTCGTCGTCGCTGAACTGGGGCCTGGCGGCCGCGCTCGGCTCCATCCTTCTGGCGGTCGTGCTGATCCTCTACTGGGTCTACGACAAGATCGTCGGCATCGATAACGTGAAGCTGGGGTAAAGATCATGAGCAGCCTTCCTCCCTATGCCTCCACGGGCCAGAAAGCCTGGTTCTACGGCTTCCGCGTGTTGTGCGGCCTGATCTTCTTCTTCCTGATCGCGCCCATCATCATCATCATCCCGCTGAGCTTCAACGCCGAGGATTTCTTCACCTTTACGCCCGGCATGCTGGCGCTGGACCCCGAGGCCTACAGCCTCGATCACTACCGGGATTTCTTCTACAATCCCAACTGGCAGCAGCCACTGTGGAACTCGATCCGCATCGCGCCTGCGGCAACCGTGTTGTCGGTCGCGCTCGGCACCCTGGCGGCAATCGGGCTTAGCCAGAGCCACGTGCCCTTCAAAGGGGCGATCATGGCGATCCTGATTTCGCCGATGATCGTGCCGCTGATCATCTCGGCCGCCGGCATGTATTTCTTCTATAGCCGCATCGGGCTTCAGGGGACTTACCTGGGCGTTGTGCTGGCCCATGCGGCGCTCGGCATTCCCTTCGTGATCATTACCGTGACCGCGACCCTGGTGGGCTTCGACAAGTCGCTGACGCGGGCCTCGGCCAGCCTCGGCGCGGACCCGGTGACGACATTCTTCAAGGTGCAGATGCCACTCATTCTGCCTGGCGTGATCTCGGGCGGTCTCTTTGCCTTCATCACCTCGTTTGACGAGGTGGTCGTGGTGCTCTTCGTGGGCTCCGCCGGGCAGAAAACGCTGCCCTGGCAGATGTTCACGGGGCTTCGCGAACAGATCAGTCCCACCATCCTGGCCGCGGCCACGATCCTGGTGGCGATCTCGATCCTGCTTCTGACCGTGGTGGAACTGCTGAGACGCAGGTCCGAACGGCTGCGCGGGATGAGCCCGGGATAAGAAACACGAGGCGGCCCTGCGGGGCCGCTTTTCGGTTCGCCGCCTTCGGCGTCGACCGGGGAACGCGCCTCGTCGCCCCCCGCTTGCGCGGGGACCTCCTCGGCGCGTGCTGCCGCGGCAGGATTGCAGCGGTGGCACGCCACATGCCCCTTCGGCCCTTGCGGCAAGGGGGGGATGCCTCCGGCGGGAGTATTTCGGCAAGGAGAAGATCAGTAGGCGGTGACGCCCCCGTCGACGGCGATAGCCTGCCCGGTCATGTAGCTGTTCGCTGGATCGAGAAGGGCCATCATCGCGGCGACCATTTCAGCCGGAGAGCCAAGCCGTTTCATGGGCGAGGCGCCGGCGAGGAAATCCTGCATGTCGGCCATGCCGCTTTCGGTGACCATCGGGGTGGGGCTGTAGAAGGGGCAGATCGCGTTCACGCGGATATTGTGGCGCGCCTCTTCGATCGCGGCGGTCCGTGTCAACCCGACCACGGCATGTTTGGCGGCGGCATAGGCGGCGAGCTTGGGGGCCGCCCCGAGCCCTGCCACCGAGGCCACGTTCAGGATCACCCCGCCCCGGTCGCGCATGAGCGGGATCTGGTGCTTTAGGCCGAAGAAGGTTCCCTTGGCATTCACCGCGTGGATGAGGTCGAACTCGTCCTCGCGGATCTCGGTCAGGCGCTTCATCGGGCCCGCGATCCCGGCATTGTTGACGGCAATGTCGAGCTGGCCGAACTGTTCGATGGCAAGATCGCAGAGCGCCTTCACGCGATCCTCCCTTGTCACGTCGCAGCGCATATAGGTGGCGAGGTGGCCGCGCGCCACGTGGCGCAGCCCCCACTTGTTGCGGTCCCCCATGACGAGGCGCGCGCCTTCGGCAGCAAGTGCCTCGGCCAGCAGCTTGCCGAAACCGCCGGCGGCCCCGGTGACGAGGGCGACCTTGCCCTCGAAGCGCCCGCTCATATGGTCAGTCCGCCATCGACGACCAGCAACTCGCCCGTCGTGTAGCTGGCGGCGTCCGAGACGAGGTAGAGCACCGCCCCCGCCATTTCCGAAGGTTCGGCCGGGCGCTTCATGGGCAGGCGGGCCATGATCTCGTTATAGTGGCTTTCACTGTCCAGAAGCGCGCCTGCGAATTTCGTCCGGGTCCAGCCCGGGGCCAGCGCGTTGACGCGAATGCCGAACTGGGCGCATTCCTTGGCGAAGGCGCGGGTCATGTTCACCACCGCCGCCTTGGTGATGGAATAGGTGCCCTGCATGTCGCCCGGCTCCAGCGCATTGACCGAGGCCGTGTTGACGATGGCCCCCTTGCCCTGGTCGCGCATGATCTTGCCGGCCTCGACCGACATGAAGAAATAACCGCGGATATTGACGTCGAGCGTCTTTTCGAAGGTCGAGAGGTCCGTATCGAGGATATGGCCAAAATAGGGGTTGGTGGCGGCGTTGTTGACAAGGATGTCGAGCCGCCCATGGGTCGCCCTGATATGGTCGAAGATGGCGGTGATCTGGTCCATGTCGCCGATGTGGCAGGGGAAGGCCTCGGCGCTGCTGCCAGCGGCCCGGATCGCTTCGGCCACCGCGCTGCATCCGTCGACCTTGCGGCTCGACACGATGACATGGGCCCCGTGTTCGGCCAGGATCTTCGCAATCTCCTCGCCGATGCCACGGCTGGCGCCGGTCACGAGGGCCACGCGGCCGGACAGATCGAAAAGCGGGTGGGGGCTGAGGGTCATGGGATGGCCTTTCCTTGGTCTCTGAGCGGCAGGCTAGGCCGGGCAGGGGGAAAGGCAAGGGGAATCCGGCGCTTGCGGGAAATGACACCACGTCCCGGTTGACAAGGCATGGGGCGGGCCGGATCGTGCGCGCGAAACATGATGGGAGGACAGAGCTCGTGGATTTCGAACCGACGCCGAAAATGCGTGAAATGCAGGCGCGCCTGACCGAGTTCATGGACGCGCATATCTATCCGGCCGAGCCGGTTTTCGCGCGTCATTTCGAGTCCACGGACACGCCTTTCCGCACACCGGATTTCTACGAAGACCTCAAGGCCAAGGCCCGTGCGGCGGGCCTGTGGAACCTGTTCCGTCCCAAGGCCCATGGCGGGGACCTGTCCAACCTGGAATACGCGCCGCTGGCCGAGATCATGGGCCGGGTGTGGTGGGCTCCCGAGATATTCAACTGCAACGCGCCGGACACGGGCAATATGGAAACCCTGATGCTCTACGGCAGCGAGGCGCAGAAGGCGCGTTGGCTGACGCCCTTGCTGGCGGGCGAGATCCGGTCGGGCTTCGCGATGACGGAGCCTGACGTCGCCTCCTCCGATGCCACCAACATCCGCACCGAGATCCGCCGGGATGGCGACGGCTACGTGGTGAACGGGCGCAAGTGGTACACGACCGGCGGCATGCGTGAAAGCTGTGCCATCTTCATCGTCATGGGCAAGTCGGACCCCGATAACGCGGACCGTCACAAGCAACAGAGCATGATCCTGGTGCCGCGAGATGCGCCCGGCGTGAAGATCCTGCGCCATGTCACGACACTTGGCTATGCCGACGCGCCCTTTGGTGAGGCCGAGATCGAATTCGACAATGTCCGGGTTCCCGCGGAAAACCTGCTCCTGGGGGAGGGCCGGGGCTTCGAGATCGCGCAAGGCAGGCTTGGGCCGGGGCGCATTCACCACTGCATGCGCCTTGTCGGCGCCGCGCAGCGGGCGCTGGAGCTGATGATGGAGCGGGTCGAGGAACGCGAGACCTTCGGACGCAAGCTCAGCCAGCACCAGTCGGTGCGCGAGGATATCGCCAAGAGCTGGTGTGAGATCGAACAGGCCCGCCTGTTGACGCTGAAGGCCGCGGCCAAGATCGACCGCGAGGGGGCGAAGTCGGCGAAAGACCTGATTGCCGCGATCAAGATCGTGGCCCCGATGATGGCGCAGACCGTGATCGACCGGTCGATCCAGATTCACGGGGGCAAAGGGCTGACCCAGGATCTGCCGCTTGCGGAATTGTTCAACTACGCCAGGCAGATACGCTTTGCCGACGGGCCTGACCAGGTGCATATGATGGCGCTTGGGCGACAGCTGGTCCGGGCCCATCACGAGGGAAACAAAGGGCCGGTCTGATGGACGAGGCACAGATTGCGCGACTTGGTCCCTACCTGGAGGCGCATGTTCCGGGGTTCAGGGGGCTGCGCGCGGCCGAGAAGTTTTCCGACGGGCAGTCGAACCCGACCTTCCGCCTGCGGGCTGAGAGCGGCAGCTATGTTCTGCGCCGAAAACCACCCGGGGAGCTTCTGAAATCGGCACATGCGGTGGACCGCGAATACCGGGTGTTGTCTGCGCTGGCCCAAACCGACGTGCCGGTGGCGCGCGCGCTGCATCTGTGTGCCGATGACGGCGTGATTGGCTCGATGTTCTACGTGATGGAATTCGTGGAAGGCCGCGTGTTCTGGGACCCGTCCCTGCCGGGTTTGGAGCCGCAGGACCGGGCGGCGATCTACGACCAGATGAACCTGGCGCTTGCCGCCATTCACACCGTGAACCTGGAGGCCGTCGGCTTGTCAGATTTCGGTCGGACTGGCAGCTATTACGAGCGTCAATACGCAACCTGGGTGCGCCAGTATCGGGCGACGGAAACCGGGGCGATCCCGGCGATGGAGCGGATCATCGACTGGCTCGGGGCCAACATGGTGCCAGATGACGGGCGGGTGTCGCTGGTACATGGCGATTACCGGCTGGACAACGTGATGTTCGCGCCCGATGCGCCCAGGCTGATCGCGGTGATGGATTGGGAACTGTCCACGCTTGGCCATCCACTGGCAGACCTCGCCTATCAATGCATGCTGTGGCGCATGCCCCCGGGGCCGGTTCTGAGCGGTCTGCAGGGCGTCGATCGCAAGGCCCTCGGTTTGCCGACCGAGGAAGACTACGTGGCGCGATACTGTGCGCGGGCAGGGATTGCCGGGATCGAGAACTGGGATTTCTACCTGGTGTTCGGCCTGTTTCGGCTGGCAGCCATCGTTCAGGGCGTGAAATTCCGCGGTTTGCAGGGCAATGCGTCCTCTGACAGGGCGTTGCAGGTGGGCGCGCTAGCGGCGCCTCTGGCCGAGAAAGCCTGCGATATCCTCGACGGGCATGGCTGAGCGACGTCTCTAAGTCACTGAAATCAGATTCATTTTGGGAATCCAACGAGTTGAGGAACGACTCTCGAGTCCGACTCGAATTGCTGTATAGATTCTCTTTTTTCGACCTTCCCCGCGTGATCTGCGCAGATGCGGGGAAGGCCGAATTTTGATCAAATAAATCGTGTGTGGCAGGTCAGTCTCTAACCCTTTGATTTATTGCTGAATGATGGGAAGCGCGTCATCTCGGCCGCCACTGTCCAGTCCATGTGATTGCGCACGAACTCGTTCGCGGCATCCCTGGAGGGCTGATAGTCCCAACTGGTCAGGGAACCCGTTTCCATCGCCAGGTGAACCGGCCCCCGACGTTTCTGGCTGGCCAGAACCGCCGTATGAATGGCGTTTTCGTCCCATTTCTCGGAAATACGGGATTCGAATTCTTCAATAAGTGTCCCAAATCGTGGATCTGTGGCCAGGTTGTTCCGTTCAAACGGATCGGCGGAAATATCAAACAACTGAGGGGGATCCGCGCGGCAATGGATATATTTCCACTGTCCCCGGCGGATCATGAAGATCGGGTCACTTGCACATTCAGCACAATATTCCCCAAGTACCTCTCCGTCCTCGGGCTTATCCACAGCCCCCTGCAGCAACGGCCAGATCGAGCGCCCGTCCAGTTCCATCGCCGGTTCCGGCGCGTCCTGGCCAGTTGAAGACGCGATATCGAGGAAGGTTGGCAGGATATCGAGCAGGCTGACAGGTTCGCCCACCTGCCTGTTTTCAATGCCCGGCCCCGCAATAATCATAGGGATTCGAGCGGAATGCTCGAAGAAGCTCATCTTGTACCAAAGCCCCCGTTCGCCCAGCATATCACCATGGTCGGAGGTCACGATGACGATCGTATTCTCCAACTGCCCGGATTCCTCCAATACCTTCACGATTTCGCCGACCTTGGAGTCGAAATAGGACGTGTTGGCGTAATAGCCGTGACGCGCATTGCGGATCTCCTGTTCGGTCACCGGCTGCGCATCCGCCCCGATGCCGTGATGCACGCGGCGGGTGTGGGGGTCGTCGGTCAGCCCGGTCCGGGGCATGTCGATGTCATCGTCGGAATAGAGGTTCCAGAATTCCGGCCGCGGCACGTAGGGGTCGTGCGGATGGATAAGGCTGACCACCATGGCGAAGGGCTGCGTTCCCCGCATCGCGTATTCCAGGATACGGCGGCGGGCGAGGAAGGTCGCCTCTTCATCATATTCGATCTGGAAAGTGGTCGCGGCAGGCCCGGCTTCGATGACCGAGTCCATGTTGTGATACCACTTGTCGATCCGCTCATGCGGATTGGTCCAGTCGGGCGTCCAGGCGTGGTCGGCGGGATAGACATCGGTGGTGAGACGTTCCTCGAACCCGTGCAACTGGTCCGGTCCCACGAAATGCATCTTGCCCGACAGGCAGGTCCGGTAGCCCATCATGCGCAGGTAGTGGGCGAATGTTGGGATCGAGGCAGGAAACTCGGCGGCATTGTCATAGGCCCCGATCTTCGACACCAGTTGCCCGGTCATGAAGCTTGCCCGCGACGGGGCACAAAGCGGTGAGTTGCAGTAGGCCGCGTCGAAGCGGGTGCCGCGCGCGGCCAGCGCATCCATGTTGGGCGTCTTGACCACCGGATGGCCATAGGTGCCGGTGAACTGCGGCGCCAACTGATCTGCCATGATCAGGACGATATTGGGCGGGGTGGTCATGCGGAGCTCCTTCTGCGGGGGCGTGATGCGCCGAAAAAACCGGCGCGTCCCTGTCGTTGCCCAATCTGGCTGCGGACCGGGTTTTGCACTGGCTTCAAAGCGACAGGTTTTTTCCAAAATTCACATCGCACATGTCGCAAACGGTGGAAGCGGTGTCGAATTTTGGTTTTCCAGCGGGTCATCCCGTGCAAGACTGCCCTCATGGACTCGGCGCGCGGCCTTCCCATTCCGGCAAATCCGGACACAGAATTTCGAATTTTTCGAATGGGTAACCGCAGTACTTGCAGGGTCCACGCAGATGTTTCGACTGTGAAGACGGGAGATACAGAAACGCCAGACTCTTTCGCCCCCCGAATCCCATCGGGGCGCACCGGAAGACGAAGCCGCAGGCAGCCCTGTCAGGTCCGTCCTGCAAGGCGCGGCTTCGAAAAAGAAATCGAGACCCAAGGGAACTCGACAAAAATCATGACAACAGCGGAGAACAAACATGATGAAGACCCCTCTTTTCTCGGGTGACGTGAGCCGCCGCGGCGTCCTCAAGGGCGCGTCGGCAATCGGTGGCGCTGCCCTGATCGGGCCGATGGGGGCCAAGATGGCCCACGCGACCCCGACCCGGGGTGGCACGCTGCGCATCGCGCAGGCGCACGGCTCCACGACCGACTCAATGGATCCGGGTTCGTGGGAAAACGACTTCACCATCCTGCAGGCCCACACCCGCAACAACTACCTGACCGAGATCGCGACCGACGGCTCGCTGGTCCCCGAACTGGCGGAAAGCTGGGAAGCCTCGGCCGACGCGTCGGTCTGGACCTTCACCATCCGCTCGGGCGTGCAGTTCCATTCGGGCCACGTGCTGACCGCCGAGGACGTCGTTGCCTCGCTGCGCCATCACATGGGCGAAGATTCCACCTCGGCCGCGGCGCCGATCGTGGCCCCGATCACCGACATGCGCGTTGACGGCATGAACGTGGTCTTCACCCTTGCAGAAGGCAATGCCGACTTCCCGTTCGTGCTGGCGGACTACCACCTGCCGATGCTGCCCTCGCGCGATGGTGAAATCGACCCGATGACCATGGACGGCTGCGGCCCCTACAAGATCGAGGAAATGGAATTCGGCGTCGGCGCCCGCTACAGCCGTCACGATGGCTATTGGAAGTCCGATGTCGCATGGTTCGACGCGGTCGAGCAGATCGTGATCCACGACGCGGCAGCCCGCCAGAACGCGCTGATCTCGGGCGAAGTCGATTACATCGACTCGGCTGACCTCAACACCGTGCACCTGCTTCAGCGCGCGCCCGGTGTCGTGGTTCTGTCCGTGACCGGCACCCAGCACTACGGTCTGCCGATGGACACCCGCGCCGCGCCCTTCAGCGACGTGAACGTGCGCCTGGCGCTGAAATACGCCATCGACCGTCAGCAGCTGGTCGACACGATCCTGAACGGCTTCGGCGCGGTCGGTAACGACCACCCGATCGGCTCGGGTCAGCGTTTCTTCAACGCCGATCTCGAACAGAAGGCCTACGATCCGGATCGGGCCCGCTATCACCTGCAACAGGCCGGCATGGACAGCCTCGACGTGGATATCCACCTGGCCGATGCAGCCTTCGCGGGGGCGGTCGACGCGGGCGTTCTCTACGCGGAAACCGCGGCAGCAGGCGGTATCAACCTCAACGTGGTGCGTGAACCCAATGACGGCTACTGGTCCAACGTCTGGATGCAGCTTCCGTTCTGCGGCACCTACTGGGGCGGCCGTCCGACCGAAGACCTGATGTTCTCGACCGCTTACGCGGCAGGGGCACCCTGGAACGAGACCTACTGGAGCCACGACCGCTTCAACGAGTTGCTCGTCACCGCCCGTGCGGAACTGAACGAAGATCTGCGTCGCGAGATGTATTACGAGATGCAGCAGCTCTGCTCGGACGAAGGCGGCATCATCATCCCGATGTTCGCAGCCTATGTGGGTGCGCACAGCGATGCGCTCGCCCATGGCGAGCAGGTGGCATCCAACTGGCGCAATGACGGTCATCGTATCGCTGAACGCTGGTGGTTCGCCTGATCCACGCAATCATCCCCCGGCCGCTGAAGGCCGGGGGATTCCTGTCCTTGGGGCGCATGCCGTGCGGGGGAGGCGCGGCCTGAAGGGGGACTCATGTCTCATATATGGATAATGATCGCGAAGCGTCTGGCCCTTGGCCTGCTTACGCTCTTCATCGTGTCACTTCTTATTTTCCTCGCGACCGAGCTTCTGCCGGGCGACTTCGCCGAGGAATTCCTGGGCCAGGCCGCAACGCCTGAGACCGTTGCCGCCATCCGGCGCGAACTCGGCCTCGATCTGCCCATGCACACGCGCTACATCGAATGGCTGACCGGTGTGCTTCAGGGCGATTTCGGCAATTCGCTGTCGAACCGGCGCCCGGTGGTCGATCTCATCGGGTCGCGCTTTGAAAACACGCTGTTCCTGGCGCTCTACGCCGCCGCCATCGCGGTGCCGCTGTCGCTGATGCTGGGGATCCTGGCGGCGCTGTTCCGCAATTCGATCTTCGATCGCAGCGCCAACGCCTCGGCGCTGACCTCGATTTCCTTCCCCGAGTTCTTCGTGGCCTACATCCTGATCTTCCTGCTGGCAGGGCGTGGCGGGTGGTTCCCGTCGATGGCCAATTTCCGGGGTGATCCGGATTTCCTCGAAGTCCTGCACCGGACCTTCCTGCCGGCCTTTACGCTGACACTGGTGGTGACCGCGCACATGATGCGCATGACGCGGGCCGCGATCATCAACCTGCTGGCGTCGCCTTACATCGAGATGGCGCGGCTGAAGGGCATGAAGCCGATGAGGATCATCGTGCGCCACGCGCTGCCCAATGCGCTGGCCCCGATCATCAACGTGATCGCGCTGAACCTGGCCTACCTGATCACCGGGGTGGTCGTGGTCGAGGTGGTCTTCGTCTACCCGGGCCTCGGGCAACTGATGGTCGACAGCGTGGCCGCGCGCGACATGCCCGTCGTGCAGGGCGTCGCACTGATCTTCGCGGCGGCCTATGTGCTGCTCAACCTCACGGCGGACGTGTTGGCGACCCTGTCCAACCCGCGCCTCGTGCATCGTCGCTGAGGAGGATCGGACATGGGTTTTCTGACAGCCGTTTTCTGGTTCTTCGTCGTCATCTTCGCCTGCCTCGCGGCGGGGTGGCTGTTCCGCACGGCGGCGATCGCGGTTACGCCGTCCGCCGTCAAGAAAGAGCTGCGCACCGCCCCGCTGACTGCTTCTTTCGGGATGCTGGTGATCATCCTCTATATTGTCGTGGCGGTCTTCGCCCCGCTGATCGCGCCCTTCCCGGAGCGTGCGGTGCTGGGGGCAGAGTATCTGCCTTGGGATGACGTGCATCTTCTGGGCACGGATAACCTGGGGCGCGACATGCTCTCGCGTCTCATATTCGGTGCGCGCAATACCGTGGGCATTGCCTTCGTGACCACGGCCCTGGCCTTCCTCATCGGGTCGGTTCTGGGTCTGCTCGCGGCAACGGTCGGCGGCTGGCTCGACCAGGTGATGAGCCGAGCGGTTGATGTGCTGATGGCCATTCCGGCGCTCATTTTCTCGCTTCTTCTGCTGACCATCTTCGGCACCTCGGTCATCACCCTGATCCTCGTGATCGCGGTCATCGACTCCACCCGGGTGTTCCGGCTGGCGCGCTCGGTCGCGCTCAATATCGTGGTGATGGACTACATCGAGGCCGCGAAGTTGAGGGGCGAGGGGCTCTGGCGCCTGATCACGCGGGAAATCCTGCCCAATGCGATGGCGCCGCTGGTCGCGGAATTTGGCCTGCGCTTTTGCTTCGTCTTCCTGTCCATCTCGGCGCTCAGCTTCCTGGGCCTTGGCCTGCAACCGCCGATGGCGGACTGGGGGTCCATGGTGAAGGAAAACGCAACGCTGATCGCGTTTGGCGATATCACCCCGCTGCTGCCTGCGGGCGCGATCGCGCTCCTGACCGTCAGCGTGAACTTCGTCGTCGACTGGCAGCTGCACCGCGCCAGCGGGCTGAAGGAGTAAGGACATGAGTGACCAGAGCAACAGCAACGGAAAACCGGTCCTGCTGACCATGAAGGGCCTGCGCATCGAGGGCCGGGCGGATGAAACCTGGAACGAGATTGTGCATGGCATCGACCTGACGCTGCACAAGGGCGAGGTTCTTGGCCTGATCGGGGAATCGGGCGCGGGCAAATCCACTGTGGGTCTTGCCGCCATGGGCTTTACCCGCGACGGATGCCGGATTTCGGGGGGAGAGATCGTCTTTGACGGGATCGACCTGATGCAGGCCAGCGAGAGCACCAAGCGCAACCTGCGCGGAAAGCGCATCGCCTATGTTGCACAGTCGGCCGCGGCCAGCTTCAACCCCGCTCACAAGCTGATGGACCAGTATTGCGAGGCACCGGTGCAGCATGGCGTGATGGGCCGGTCCGAGGCGGAAAGCGACGCGGTGGACCTCTATCGCCGCATGCAGTTGCCGGACCCCGACAATATCGGGTTCCGCTATCCGCACCAGGTGTCGGGCGGCCAGTTGCAGCGGGCGATGACGGCCATGGCCATGGCCTGCCGCCCCGACCTGATCATCTTCGACGAACCGACCACGGCGCTGGACGTGACCACGCAGATCGAGGTCCTGGCCGCGATCCGCAATATCGTGGAGCAATTCGACACGGCTGCGATCTACATCACCCACGATCTCGCGGTCGTGGCGCAGATGGCGGACCGGATCAAGGTGCTGCTCAAGGGCGACGAGGTCGAGGAATCGGACACAAGGTCAATGCTGGCGGATCCGAAAGAGGACTATACCAAATCGCTCTGGGCCGTGCGCAGCCATGCCCGCCCTGAACAGGCGCCCGTGTCCGAAGGCAAGACGCCCGTCGTCTCGGTGCAGGCGATCACCGCCGGATATGGCAGCGTCGATGTGCTCAAGAACGTGAATTTCGACATTCACGAGCGGCGCACCGTGGCCGTCGTGGGTGAATCCGGGTCGGGCAAGTCGACGACCGCACGCGTGATCACCGGGCTATTGCCGCCGCGACAGGGGCAGATTCTCTTCGATGGCAAGGCGCTGCCGCCGGATTATCGCAAGCGCAGCCGCGAACAGCTGCGACAGGCGCAGATGATCTACCAGATGGCCGATACCGCCCTGAACCCCAAGCTGCGCATCCGCGAGCTGATCGGGCGACCGGCACAGATGTATCTGGGCCTTCAGGGCAAGCAACTCGATGAGCGCATCCGCGAGCTTCTGAACCTGATCGAGCTGGAGCCGAACGATTATATCGACCGGCTGCCTTCCGAGCTGTCGGGCGGCCAGAAGCAACGGATCGGGATTGCCCGGGCGCTCGCAGCCGAACCCAAGTTCATTATCTGTGACGAGGTGACCTCCGCGCTCGACCAGCTGGTCGCGGAAGGCATCCTCAAGCTCTTGGACAAACTGCAATCGGAGTTCGACCTGGCCTATATGTTCATCACCCATGACCTTGCCACAGTGAAGGCGATTGCCGACGAAGTGGTGGTGATGAAAGAGGGCCGGGTGGTCGAGCAAGGCCCCAAATCCGAGATGTTCCAGCCGCCGCACGATCCCTATACGGAACTGCTGCTTTCCTCGGTGCCCGAGATGGATCCTGACTGGCTGAGCGACCTCTTGAAGGCCCGTGCAGCAGGCTGAAAAGCCAATGGACTCTTGCAAAAGTGCCGGTTCGCCCCTGCTTGGGGCGGGCCGGTTCGCCCTTTAAAAGGCGGTTCCAGTCATATTTCGGTGGAAATCCCTGCCCGGGCGATGTGAAATAGCGCCTAGACTAACCGCATAATCAACAAGACCACGACAGGGAGACGACCCATGAAATCCGTACTTCTTTCCGGCCTTTCGGTGCTGGCGCTGACCGGCGCTGCCGCGGCGGCCGATCTTGGCGACACCAGCGCGCCTATCCGGCTTGCGATCAACGAATGGACCGGCCAGCACCTGTCCACGCATGTTGCGGGGCAGATCCTGGAGCAAGCAGGCTACACCGTCGAATACGTCACCGCGGGTTACTACAACATGTATCCTGCAATCGGTGAGGGCGAGATTCACGCGGCTCTCGAAGTGTGGGAATCGAACGTTCCGGATCTCTACTACGAAGTGCTCGATACCGGCGCGATCGCCGAGATTGGCGATCTTGGCCTCGTGGCCCGCGAGGGCTTTGCCTACCCCGCGCATGTGGCCGAGCTCTGCCCCGGCCTGCCCGCGTGGGAAGCGCTGATGGATTGCGCGATGCAGTTCGCCACCGCCGAGACGCTGCCGCAGGGCCGCCTGGTGGATTACCCGGCTGACTGGGGCACCCCCGGCGCCGATCGCGTGGCTGGCCTTGAACTGCCCTTCCGTGCGGTTCCCGCAGGTTCCGAAGGGGCGCTGATCGCGGAACTGCGCGCCTCGACCGAGCGCGGCACCCCGCTTCTGATGGTGTTCTGGCAGCCGCATTGGGCCATCGCGGAATACGACGTGACCTTCGTCGATCTGCCCGCAGGCACGCCCGAGTGCTACGAAGACCCGGCATGGGGCACCAACCCCAACGCGACCTCGGATTGTGACTTCCTGCCCTCGCGCATCTTCAAGGTGGCATGGTCGGGCCTCGCCGAGCAGTGGCCTGCCGCTGCCGAGATCCTGGCGGCCTACCAGTTGCTGACCGAAGACCAGCAGCCGATGATGGGCATGGTCGACAACGACGGCCAGCCGGTCGAAGAGGTCGCCGCCGCCTATATCGCGGAGCACGCCGACGAAGTGGCCGCCATCATCGCAGCCGCGACGGAGTAATCCGGCATATGTCCACAGGTGCATCGAACGGCACCCCGGCGATTGCCGTCGAGGCGCTGTGGCAGGTGTTCGGCCCGGATGCCGAACGCCAACTGAAACAGGCTTTGGGGGCGGGAAAACCCGCCCCCGAGGCCGCCGACGCCCTGCGCGCGGCAGGTCTGATCCCCGCCGTGCAGGACGCCAGTTTCGAGGTTAAGGAAGGCGAGCTTTTCGTGATCATGGGCCTGTCGGGTTCCGGCAAGTCGACCATGATCCGCTGCATCTCGCGGCTGGTGGAGCCGACCGGCGGTTCGGTCCAGATCGACGGCGAAGATATCCTGACCGCCAGCCCCAAGCGGCTGATCGAGCTTCGGCGCGAGAAGCTGGGAATGGTGTTCCAGCACTTTGGCCTCTTCCCCCATATGACCGTGGCCGAGAACGTGGCCTTCCCGCTGAAAATGCTGGGAAAATCAAAGGCCGAGCGGCGCGCGCGGGCCTTGGAAGTGATCGAGATGGTGGGGCTTTCCGGGCGCGAGGACGCGTTCCCCCGCGAGCTGTCTGGCGGCCAGAAGCAGCGTGTCGGGATTGCCCGGTCGCTCGCGGCCAATCCCGATATCTGGTTCCTCGACGAACCCTTCTCGGCGCTTGATCCGCTGATCCGTCGGCAGTTGCAAGACGAGTTCCTGAAAATCCAGTCGACGCTGAACAAGACCATCGTCTTCATCACCCATGATATCTCCGAGGCGCTGAAACTGGCTGACCGGATCGCGATCATGCGCGATGGACAGATCGTCCAGATCGGCACCCCGGCCCAGATCGTCCTGAACCCTGTCGATGATTACGTGCGCGAGTTTTCCCGCGACGTGGCCAAGGGCCGCCATGCGCGCCTGGGAAGCGTTCTGCAAACCGGCAATACGCCCGAGATGCCCGATGATCCCAAGCTGCGGATCGACATGACGCTGGAAGAGGCGCTGGCCTCGTGCATGTCGCTGTATCAGCCGGTGCCGGTCTGGGGCCGCGACGGGCAAATGGCCGGTTACGTCCATCCCGCCGACCTTGCTTCGGCTCTACAGGTGGAAACCGAATGAGCGATGCAAGCCTGCCCCTTCCGGGCCTTGCCGCCCGGCTCAGCCCCGGAACGCGCGCCGCACTGGTCACGCTGCTGGTGGGGGCGATCTGCCTTCTGTTCGAGCGGCAGGTCAGCTGGCTTCCGGGCTGGCCCTCGGCCTGGGTGATGCCGATCACGGAATGGATCGACACCTCGCTGGAATGGGTTTTCGGCCTGATCCGCCCGGCGGTGCGCCTCTTCTCGGCGGCGCTGGAATACCCGATGGTGGCGGTGAACTGGCTTTTAGTCAGCACGCCCTGGCCGCTGATCATGGGCGCGACGGTGGCACTTGGATGGTATGCGGGCGGGCTGTCGCTGGCGGCCATGAGCGCCGTGGGCCTCGGTTTCGTGCTGATCTCGGGCTACTGGGTCGAGGGCATGAACACGCTGGCGCTTGTTTTCGTCTCGGTGCCGCTGGCGCTCATCCTGGGCCTGCTGATCGGGGTCTGGGCCAATGAAAGCGCGCGGGCGCGGCCCTGGATCGAGGCCACGCTCGACCTGATGCAGACGGTGCCGACCTTCGCCTATCTCACGCCGCTTCTGCTGCTCTTCGGCTTCGGGCCGGTGGTGGGGCTCATTGCCTCGGCGATCTATGCCGCGCCGCCAATGGCGCGCAACACGCTGCTTGGCCTGCAACGGGTGGAATCCGAGGTGAAAGAGGCCGGCATCATGGCCGGCGCCACGCGGGTTCAGCAACTGGTGCAGGTGGAAATTCCCGCTGGCGCCACGCAGATCATGATCGGGGTGAACCAGGCCCTGATGGCGGCGCTTTCCATGGTCATCATCGCGGCCGTCATCGGCGGCTTCGACGATATCGGGTGGGAAGTCCTGCTGACCATGCGCCAGGCCAATTTCGGGCAAAGCCTGCTGGCGGGCCTCGTGATCGTGGTCTTTGCCATAATCATCGACCGGATATCGGCCCGCATGGCCACGACGCGCGACCGTCACGACATGCGCGTGGCCTGGGCTATCCTGGCCATTGCGCTGGCGCTTTCCGTCGTGGCCTGGACGATGCTGCCCGAACCCGGCGACATGGCGCTTCTGGCCCCCACGGTCGAGGCCGTGGACGGGGCGCTGACCCAGTTCACCCGAAGCGCCGGTGCAACGCTCGACGCGGTCAAGAACAACGCGATGTTCTATGGCCTGCTTCCCCTGCGGATCGGGCTGGATGGGGCGGTGCTGCCCTTCACCTGGGGCTTCAGCTGGACGTCGGCCATGTCGCTGACGCTCTTTGCCATATCCGGTGGCCTCGGACTGGTGCTGGCGCTTTCGGGGCGCGTGGCGGCGGGGCTCTGTGTGCCGATTGCCGCGATCATCCTGGAAACCGGCGTGGCCGAGCTGCCCTGGCCCTTCGTCCTGGTGGGCGTTGGCGCACTGGCCTGGGTCGCGGGCGGCTGGAAGCTGACGCGTCTAGCGTTGATCCTGCTTCTGCTCATCGCGCTGACGGGGCTTTGGCCTCGGGCGCTGCTGTCGCTTTATCTTTGCGGGGCAGCGGTGATTGCCTGCGCGGTCATCGGTGGGCTTCTGGGCCTGCTGTCGGCGGTCTCGGCCACCGCATGGGCCGTGATCCGGCCGATCTGCGACATGTTGCAGACGATCCCGCTATTCGTCTTCCTGATCCCGGTGCTGATGTTCTTCCAGATCGGAGAGTTCTCGGCCTTCCTTGCGATCATCGCCTACGCCATCGTGCCGATGATCCGCTACACGAGGCACGGGCTGGTCACGACGCCGCCTGAACTGCTGGAGGCGGCGATTTCCTCGGGGGCGACGGGATCGCAGATCATGCGCGAGGTGCGTGCGCCCTATGCCGCGCCCACGATCCTTCTGGGGCTGAACCAGACCATCCTTTATGCTTTCGCCATGCTGGTCATCACCGCGCTTATCGGCACCACCGGGCTTGGCCAGTCGATCTATATCGCTCTGGGTTCCGCCGATGTGGGGCTTGGCATCTCGGCGGGTGCGGCCATGGCCATCCTGGCCTTGATCGCAGACCGTATCGTGCAGGGCTTTGCCGAGGACCGCCGCAAGGCGCTTGGCCTATGAACGACGACTTCATCCCAAAAGGGGTGGCGCATGTGGATCTGCCCCCCGGTCAGACGACCGAGTTGATCAGCTTCCTGATGCTGCCCAAGCTGTCGATGCTGGCCTTTACCTCGGCCATCGAGCCGCTGCGCATCGCCAACCAGTTGACCGGGCAGAAGCTCTATTCCTGGCAGACGATCAGCCAGGACGGCAAGCCGGTGCGCGCCTCGAACGGGATCGAGATCGGCGCGACCTCTGCGCTGGACGACGCGAAGATACCGGGGCCGCTTTACGTCTGTTCCGGGGTCGAACCAGATACGGTCGTGACCGACAAGGTGGCTGGCCTCGTGCGGCGGCACTGGCGGATGGGGCACCAGGTGGGGGGGCTGTGCACCGGGGCCTATGCGCTCGCACGTGCGGGCATCCTGAAGGGCCGCGACTTCACCTTGCACTGGGAAAACATGCCGCCCTTCCGTGAAAGCTTCCCCGACCTTGAACCGCTGGACCAGCTTTACGCCATCGACGAGCGCATCGTGACCTGCGGCGGCGGGTCCTCGGCCACCGACCTGATGCTGAGACTGATTTCCGAACGTTTCGGCCCGATCCTGTCGCACTCGGTGCTGAACATGTGCCTGCACCCGGTGCACCGTTCGGAAGAGGAGGCGCAGCAAAGCTCGCGCGCGGCCTCGATCGGCACGCGTAACCGCAAGCTCCTGCAGATCCTGCGCTACATGGAAGAGAATATCGAAGAGCTCTTCTCGCTCGATGATCTGGCGGACCGGTTCAAGGTCTCACGCCGCCAGATCGAGCGGCTCTTCCTGACCCATGTGAAGGCCACGCCCAAGCAATACCTCACTGACCTGCGTTTGCGCCGGGGACGCATGCTGCTGGCGGAAACGGATATGAAAGTGGCCGATATCGCCAGTTCCTGCGGGTTTGAATCGACCAACCATTTTTCGCGCCGGTTCCGCGAGAAATACGGCGTTTCCCCCCACAAGTTCCAGTCGGCGGGGCGGGGCTAGGACTTCTGCACCACGTCCCACAGCGCCCGCGCCATGACAAGCGGGATGGTCGGCCCCGTGGCCGTGCCCACCACCAGGTCGTCATCGGAGGCAGACGATTTGCGCAGGGAACAACGCCAGTGGCCATTGGGCTCCGAGGCTTCCCCCGTCAGATGAATCTGCCAGCCCGGCAGGCAGCGCGCCAAAAGGTGCATGACCGCTTCGGTGGGTTCGGCCAGCACTTCGGGATGGGCAGGTGCGTCGGGGAAAACCCGGCCCGCCGCGGCGCAGATCTCGGCCAGCAGATCGGCTTCCAGTGTGGCGGCTGCGGACAGGCGGTCGGCAAGGGAAGAACTCATCGGGCGCTCCTTCATCAGTGTTGACCCGGTTGTCGCGTAGCCCGCGCAATACAACCATGACCTGTATCAAGGAGCCCCCGCTCGCGGTGCGTTAGCGTCCCCTCGAACCGGCGCCATTTGCGCATGAGGAG
The DNA here is from genome assembly GCF_964229645.1 of Nioella sp. Lineage (GTDB taxonomy): Bacteria > Pseudomonadota > Alphaproteobacteria > Rhodobacterales > Rhodobacteraceae > Nioella. The sequence goes on from NZ_CAXREX010000108.1 coordinate 25,348, forward strand.
GATGAGATGACCGCAAGCACCCCCAACGTGATCGGATTCGAAGAATTGCGCCGCGCCGACGTGGCGCTGGTTGGCGGCAAGAACAGCAGCCT
>NZ_CAXREX010000109.1:0-4292 GCF_964229645.1 Nioella sp.
GATGCCGCCACCGAACCCACCATATTCTTCGGCAATCGAGCCACCCATGACACCCTGCTGACCGACTGTTTTCCAGAAGTCGCGGTCAACAATTCCCTGCTCCGCCCATTTTTCAATCTTCGGAGCCATCTCTGCATCGAAAAGCCTGCGTGTACTATCGGCGAACATCTTGTGTTCATCCACTGCCCAACTCGGGGAGTTCTTGATCAGAGACATGTTTTATTCCTATCGGTTCATGCTTGCATTGAAGAAATCTAACAAGTGTTTTATTTCCTGGCAATGAACCCGAGGCGTTCTGACGGGGCGTCACAAGGCTTCGGACCGTGCGCATCCGGATTTATCTAATCACGCGCCGCCCATTCGGCTCGTACAAAAAAGGCCCGCCAAAACAGGCGGGCCTTTTTGTAATTTTTTCGCAATGACTTACAGCCTGTCGGTCAGTTCGGGCACGGCGTCGAACAGGTCGGCAACCAGACCGTAATCGGCAACCTGGAAGATCGGGGCTTCTTCGTCCTTGTTGATCGCAACGATGATCTTGCTGTCCTTCATGCCGGCCAGGTGTTGGATCGCACCCGAGATGCCAACAGCGATATACAGGTCAGGCGCGACCACCTTGCCGGTCTGGCCAACCTGCCAGTCGTTCGGTGCAAAGCCCGAGTCGACGGCGGCGCGGGATGCGCCAACGGCGGCGCCCAGCTTGTCGGCCAGTTTCTCGATCAGGGCAAAGTTCTCTTCGGAGCCGACGCCGCGCCCACCGGACACGACCACACCGGCCGAGGTCAGTTCGGGACGATCCGATGCGGCGACCTTGTCTTCGACCCATTCCGACAAGCCGGGGTCGTCCCCGGCGCCGATGCTTTCGACCGAGGCAGACCCGCCTTCGCCAGCGGCATCAAAGGTCGAGGTGCGGACGGTGATGACCTTTTTCACATCCGACGATTTGACGGTCTGAATCGTGTTCCCGGCATAGATCGGGCGCTCGAACGTGTTGCCATCGACAACGCCGGACACGTCCGACAGGACCATCACGTCCAGCAGCGCGGCAACGCGCGGCATGACGTTCTTGGCGTCCGTGGTGGCCGGGGCGACGATATGTTCATAGTCACCGGCCAGCGATGCGATCAGCGCGGCGGTCGGTTCGGCCAGGCGGTGACCCAGCGATGCGTCTTCGGCGACCAGAACCTTAGCCACACCGTCGATCATGGCGGCGGCGTCGCCTGCGGCAGCAGCAGAGGCGCCCGCGCACAGAACGGTCACATCGCCCAGGGCCTTGGCCGCGGTCACGGCCTTGGCGGTTGCGTCGATTGCCAGTTCACCATTGGTGACTTCTGCGAGAAGAAGAACAGCCATTACACAGCCCCCGCTTCTTTGAGTTTTGCGACCAGCTCGTCCACCGAGCCGACCATGATACCGGCCGCGCGTGCCGCGGGCTCGGAGGTTTTGACGATTTCCAGACGCGGCGTGACATCAACGCCGTAATCATCGGCGGTTTTCTCATCCAGCGGCTTTTTCTTGGCCTTCATGATGTTGGGCAGCGACGCATAGCGCGGCTCGTTCAGGCGCAGGTCCACAGTGACGATCGCGGGCATCTTGACCTTGATGGTCTGCAGGCCGCCGTCAACTTCGCGGGTCACGACGGCACTGTCGCCATCGATGCCCATTTCCGAGGCAAAGGTCGCCTGGCTCCAACCGAGGATCGCCGACAGCATCTGGCCGGTGGCGTTCATGTCGTTGTCAATGGCCTGTTTGCCCGCCAGAACCAGACCGGGCTGCTCTTCCTCGACCACCTTGGCCAGGATTTTCGCGACGGCCAGCGGCTCGATGTCGGTGTGCACATCATCGGCGGCAACCACCAGAATGGCACGATCCGCACCCATGGCCAGCGCAGTGCGCAGGGTTTCCTGCGCCTGTTTGACGCCAATGGAAACCACGACGATTTCTTCGGCCTTGCCGGCCTCTTTCAGGCGAATCGCCTCTTCGACGGCGATTTCGTCGAAAGGGTTCATCGACATCTTAACGTTGGCCAGATCGACACCGCTTCCGTCCGCTTTGACACGAACCTTCACGTTGTAGTCGATCACGCGGTTCACAGGCACGAGTACCTTCATTGGCGTGGTCTCCTTGAGTTTTGCGATAAGGTTTCAACCGAGCTAACGGTCTTTGAATTCTGGAGTTCTTTTTTCCGAAAACGCTTTCATGGCCTCGGGAAAGTCATGCGCGCACAGCAAAACGCTTTGGGCATCGCGCTCGATATCCAGCGCCTCGAGATAGCTGCACTCGGCTGCGGCGCGCATCACACGCTTGGCGGTCTGAACGCCAAACATCGGGTGCGTTGCAATCTCGCGGGCAATTTCCAGCGCCCGTACCTCGACCTGGTTGGCCGGCACGCATTCTTCGACAACGCGCAGGTCCCTGGCGGTGCGCCCGTCGATTTCACGGCCCGTGAGCACAAGCATCCGGGCAACGCCCGCACCGGCGCGCTGGTGAAGCAGCCAGCTTGATCCCGTGTCGGGACAACCGCCGACGCGTGCAAATACTTCGCACAGCCGGGCATCTTCGGCGGCAACGACAATATCCGCCGACAAGGCCAGGCTGAGGCCCGCGCCAAAAGCCACGCCGCATACCGCGGAAATCAGAGGTTTGCGAAACAGATAGGCCGCGCGTCCGCCATCGTGAACCAGGTCCACCATTTCCGACGTCGCCCGCGCGCCTTTGGCGATCTCGGACTGAAACCCGACAAGATCGCCGCCGCTGCTGAAATGATTGCCACCGGTCATAACAACGACACGGATCGTAGCGTCCCGTTCGGCTTCGCGCAGAAGCGCCACCAGTTCTTCGACGAACCCGATGCTGTAAGGGTTGCGTTTTGTCGGCTGAAGAAACCGCAGGATTCCGACAGGGCCATCCCTGTCCAGGCGAATAAGCTCAGTCATTCAAGTCTCCATCAGGTCCCGGTCCAGACGGGTGCTCGCTTTTCAGCAAAGGCCTTTGGGCCTTCAATCGCGTCGTTGCTGGCGTAAACCACCTCGTGAAGGCGCTTGCCCTCTTTCAGGCCACCCGCACAGCCCAGGTCCATGGTCGCGCGAACGCCGCCTTTCGCGGCAACAACCGACAGCGGGGCCGCGCTGGCAATGCGTTTGGCAAGGTCAAATGCCCTTGCGCGGACAGCATCGGGAGTGTCTTCGATATAGTTGGTGAACCCGTATTCGTGCAGGTGCTCGATCGGCATCAAGTCGCCGGTCAGAACGATTTCCATAAGGATGGGCTGCGGTAGCATGGACAGTGCCGGCGATGCCCAGGGCGATCCACGACCGATCTTTACTTCGGTGATACCGACCTTGGTCCCCTTGAGACCGACCCGCAGATCGCAATTCAAGGTCAGCATCATGCCGCCCGCCATCAGCGACCCTGTCATCGCCGCGATGATCGGTTTCTTGCAGGCGCGCATGGTCTCGTGAAACGGGTCGCGCATCTTGGTCAGAATATCGACACCCTCGTCGCGTGCGATTTGTGTGGCTTCCTTCAGATCCAGTCCGGCGCTGAAAACGCCGCAATCGGCAGAAGTCAGAATGGCCACACGAACGCTGTCATCCGCCTCGATCTTCTCCCAAGCGTCGGTCAGCCCGTTCGTCGCCGCCACGGAAAGCGCGTTTTTACGTTCGGGCCGGTTGATACAGACGGTCGCAATTCCGTCTTCGATCTTCACGTCAATGGGGCTCATGATACCTGCTTCGCTTTCTCGGGACAATCTAACTGCGGAAAGCTTCCCCGCGACATGTCTGCCGCGGGGAAGCTCTGTCTTATTCGACGGTGAACGTCGCGGAGCTGTGCTTGATGACATCCCAAACAACGTCAAGATAGTCGGCGCTCCAGTCGGTCAGCGGAACCCAGGTTTCGCCATTCCACTGCTCGACCCGGGTCTTGCCGCCACCACCGTGGTCTTTGTCGGTCACTGTAACCGGGGCCATGATGCCGTTTCCATCGAAGTTCTCGATCGATTCATAGGCATTCTTCATGCTTTCCGGTGTGATCGGCCAACCGTTTTCAGTAATTGCGATCCGCGCGGCTTCGAAACCGGCCGAGTAGATCGCCATGCCCGTGTTGTAGTACACGTCGCGCACCAGGCTCTCGGGACCGCTGCCCTTGCCATTGGCATAGTAGGTGTCCAGCATCGTCTTGACGATCGGAACTTCCTGGCCACCGGCCACGTTGGTCCCGCGCAGGATGCCTTTCGCCTCTTGTGCGCCGATATTGGCGATATCGACTTCGTTCAGCCAGTTCACCGACAGATA
>NZ_CAXREX010000110.1:0-2355 GCF_964229645.1 Nioella sp.
CGGCTGGCCTTCTTCAACCGCATCGCCGGGTTTAACCGCAACTGACACCACGACACCCGGCATGGGCGCCACCAATCGGTCGTCGCTCGCGCCACCGTCGCTTCCGGCCAGGCGTTCGGCGGGATCAACCCGCCCGACTTCGTAGGTTCGCCCGTCCATGTGCACAAAAGTTGCTTCCGGCCCCACGGCCAGTCGCAATTCGCGCACAACACCCTTGGCCCTCAGCTTGTAACCGCCCGGCAGACCCGTCGGGTCCAATTGGCAGGCAACAGCGCCAGTGGGGGTATTGAGCACGAACCGGCTGCCATCATGACCCAGCCAGCAATCAGTCTCTTCTCCGTCCATCTGAAAAATCCGTTGCATCAGTTTCTCCACCCACCCATCTTGCGGTACATTTCCGGTATCTGCATTACGTCACTCACCAGGCGCTCGTCCGATAGGGCCGCCGCCGCCATCAGCAAGTCAGAGACATCTTCGCCCGGCGCGGTCAGCGTTTCGGATTGTTCAGCCAGGAAGCCAGTTGAAACGTCACCAGAGGCGAAATCCGGATGTGCAAGGATAGCATCCAGGTAACCGGTGTTGGTCGTTACCCCGAGAATCACATAGCTTTGCACCGCGCTCCGGGCACGGGCGATGGCCTGCGCGCGATCCGGGCCATGCACGATCAGCTTGGACAACATCGGGTCGAAGTCGGTCGTTACCTTGCCGCCATCCAGAATGCCGCTGTCTACGCGGACCCCCTCGCCCTGGGGTTCGTCCAGCAGCAGGATATTGCCGATCGCGGGGCGAAAATCGGCGGTCGCATCCTCGGCACAGATGCGCAGTTCGATCGAGTGTCCGGTTTGGGGAATATCCGCCTGCACGGCGCTCAGCCCGTCGCCCGCCGCGACACGCAACTGCTCGGCAACCAGATCAAAGCCGGTTACCATCTCGGTCACCGGATGTTCGACCTGAAGGCGGGTGTTCATTTCCAGTAAATAAAATGCCCCATCCTGTGCATAGATGAATTCGACAGTCCCTGCCCCGCGGTATTTGACGGCGCGGGCAATTCCGGCAGCGGTCTCGCAGATCTCATCCCGTTGCTCGGGGGTCAGCGCCGGTGACGGCGTTTCCTCGATAATCTTCTGGAACCGGCGCTGGATCGAACATTCACGTTCCCAGAAATGGACCACGTTGCCCTGTCCGTCGCCCATCACCTGCACCTCGATATGGCGCGGGCGTTCGATATAGCGTTCGACGAAAAGCCGCCCGTCGCCGAAATATCGTTCGCCTTCGCGGCGCGCGGTTTCGATTTCGGTCTCCAGCGTGCTGTCCTCGCGTACGACGCGCATGCCCTTGCCGCCACCGCCGGCCGAGGGCTTGATGAGCAGCGGATAGCCAACGGCGCGGGCGCGTTCGACAAAGCTCGCCGGATCATCATCCTCGATGGCCGAGGGGGCGACGGGACACCCGCGTTCCTCGACGAAGGCGCGGGCGCGGACCTTGTCCCCCATCAGGTCGATGACCTCGGACGTCGGGCCGACAAAGGTCACTCCGGCTTTTTCCAGCGCCGCGACAAAACCGGCATTCTCTGACAGAAAGCCATAGCCGGGATGAACCGCGTCCGCGCCGATCCCTTTGGCGGCTTCGACGATCTGAGGAATATCGAGATAGGCGGCCACGGGCGTCGGGCCGTCGATCATCACGACCTCATCTGCGATCAGATGCGCCGGCCCCTCTTGCTCGGCGACATGACGCAACACGGCAGTCGCAAGCCCGCGGGCCTTAGCGGTGCGCAACACGCGCGCCGCGATCTCGCCCCGATTGGCGACCAGGAGTTTCGAAATGGTCATGGTGTCGTCCTCTTAGTTCCGGGCCGCGGCATTCAGTCCGTCACGTGCGGCCAGATCGGCTGGCACGGGAATTTCGATATCAAGCAGCATCTGCGCGAACCCTTTGCCCTGCGGGTCTATGCGGACCGAAGCGATGCCCCCCCCGCCCAGCGAGTCATGCAGCAGGAAATTCAGCGAATGGCTTCCGGGCAGGTCGAACCGTTCTACCCTGCCGTCGCAGACATGGGCGAAATAGTCCTTCACCACCTCTTCGCTGAGAGCCGAGCGGATATATGGCAGGTAGTCCGGCTTGCGCGCGAGGATGCCGATATTGGCGATGTCCCCCTTGTCGCCCGAGCGGCCCCAGGCCAGATCGACGAGGCGGACCTGGACAACGTCCGGACCGGGCTCGCGGCTATCTGCGGGCGGTGCGGCAGGCGGATCAAGGTGGACTGGCGTAGTGGCCACGCTCACGGGCACATCCTTGCCGTCGACCTCGACCGCGACGGGGGTTTCGGCCTTGCTCTGAAGGAAGGAAAATAGA
>NZ_CAXREX010000111.1:0-6733 GCF_964229645.1 Nioella sp.
TATTCGGCCACCTCGATCGGCATGTGCATGCGGGCCGCGTCCATCTCCACCAGGAAAGGCTCCACCCGTTTGCGCATCGACGATCCCGCGGCCAGGAGCGCGGTCAGCGCGCCGCGAAAGCCCGCCCATCCCTCGGGGCCCAGCTCCATGAAGGCGTTCCACGAGGGCTTTGAAAAGACCGGCGGGTCACCGGCAGACAGGATGCCATTGGCCTCCAGCGCCGCCACGTCGAGGATCATGTCCCCGATGGCCACGCCACAGCGCGGCGCGGTGCCTTCCGTGGAAAAGACCCCGTAGGGCAGGTTGTTCAGGGGAAAGTCGGTTTCCGGGTCGTTGGCGCTTTCGACCCAGCTTTCTTTCAGTCCGGTCATGCAATCCTCATTCGGCGTCGGGTTGGGTTTCGGGGCGCGCCGCGTCGAAGGCCGGCAGGGCCAGGGCGGCGCGTTCGATGTCGAGAAGGCGGGGGAAGCGGTCCAGAGGCACCCCCCATCTGTGGGCATTGTAAAGCTGCGGGACCAGGCAGATATCGGCCCAGGTCGGGCTGTCGCAGAAGCAGAACCGGCCCTCGGGCGCGATCAGCGCCTCGAAGGCGGTGAAATTTTGCTCCATGAAATGCACCATCCAGTCGATGCCCCCCTGCTGATCGGCCCCGTGGGCAGCCTTGAGATGGCCCACCACGCCCACATTCGTCACCGGCTGCGTGTCCATGGCAATGACATGGGCCGCCGCCAGCACCCGTGCGCGGGCCAGCGGGTCGGCGGGCAAGAGCGGCGGGTCGGGATAGACGGCTTCGAGATAGTCGAGAATGGCCAGCGACTGCACCAGCTCGGTGCCGTCCTCCAGCACCAGCGTTGGCACGAAGCCCGACGGGTTATGGGCCAGGTAGGCCGGGTTGCGCTGCTCCCCTTTCACGAGGTGGACCGGCAGGCTTTCCCAGTCGAGCCCCTTCAGGCCGAGCGCGATCCGCACCCGGTAGGAACAGCTCGATCGCCAATAGGTGTAGAGTTTCATGTCCTCTCCCGCGCCGGCGGGGCGCCGGCGCCCCGCAACGCGCCCCGGTCACCCGGGGCGCACTCGCCGAGCGTCCCCGCTCGGCGGTCCCGGCGCGTCGACGCGCCGGCTCCCCTCCGAGCCTACTTCACGCCGGGCGTGCCGTCGAACTTCTTCTCCAGGCTCTCCCAGCAGTCGATATAGTCGTCCTGCAACGGCGCTTCCTTGGCGGCGAAGGCGGTCAGGTGCTGCGGGAAGCGGGTCTCGAACATGAAGCTCATGGTGTTGTCCAGCTTCTCGGCCTTCAGCTCCGCGTTCGACGCGCCCTCGAAGGCGTTCTTGTCGGGCCCGTGCGGCAGCATCATGTTGTGCAAGGACATGCCGCCCGGAACGAAGCCCTTGGGCTTGGCATCGTACTGGCCAGAGATGTTGCCCATTAGCTCGGACATGACGTTCTTGTGGTACCAGGGCGGGCGGAAGGTGTTCTCGGCCACCATCCAGCGTTCGCGGAAGAGGACGAAATCGATATTCGCGGTCCCCTCCACGCCCGAGGGCGCGGTCAGCACGGTGAAGATCGACGGGTCGGGGTGATCGAACAGGATCGCGCCCACGGGGCAATAGGTCCGCAGGTCGTATTTCACCGGTGCGTAATTGCCATGCCAGGCCACCACGTCGAGCGGGCTGTGCCCGATCTTGGTTTCATGGAACTGGCCACACCACTTGATGGTCAGGGTCGAGGGCGTCTCGCGGTCCTCGAAGGCGGCCACGGGCGTCTTGAAATCGCGCCGGTTGGCCATGCAGTTGGCCCCGATCGGCCCGCGCCCCGGCAGGTCGAATTTCTGCCCGTAATTCTCACACACGAAGCCCCGGCAGGGGCCTTCCAGCACTTCGACACGGTAGACCAGCCCGCGCGGCAGGATGGCAATCTCCTTGGGCTCCAGGTCGATGATCCCAAGTTCCGTGCAGAACCGCAGCCGCCCTTCCTGCGGAACCACAAGCAGTTCGGAATCGGCGGAGTAGAAATAGGCGTCCACCATCGACTTGGTGACCAGGTAGATATGGCTTGCCATGCCCACCTGCGTGTTCACGTCGCCCGCCGTCGTCATGGTGCGCATGCCCGTCAGCCAGGTCAGCCCTTCGTCCGAATGGGGCACCGGATCCCACCGGTATTGACCCAGCGAAATCACGTCCGGGTCCACATGCGGGGCCGATTTCCAGTAAGGCAGATCGATCTTGGCATAGCGGTGCGAATGCTTGACCGAGGGCCGGATACGATAGCACCAGGTGCGCTCGTTCTGATGGCTCGGCGCCGTGAAAGCCGTGCCCGACAGCTGCTCGCCATAGAGGCCGTAATTGCATTTCTGAGGGCTGTTCATGCCCTGCGGCAACGCCCCGGGCAGCGCCTCTGTCTCGAAATCATTGCCGAAGCCCGGCATGTATTGCAGTTCGTTGGGACGGGTCGCCGCCGTCACCATGCCCTTGGGCAGATCATGGGTTGTCATCGCGCGTTTCCTCTCGGGCTCGTGATCGGGGCAGGACCTTCCCCCCTGCCCCGGCCGTGGCGTTTCAGGCCTTGTTCAGTTCCTTGGCGTGCAGCCAGGCGGCATGCTGCGGGGCTTTCTTGGTCCGCGACCATTCCTCCAGCATGTCCCACTTAACCTCATCCATCCGCTTCAGCAGCGCCTCTTCCTCCGGGTCCGGGCAGGCCAGCTCGATCCGGTGGCCATTGGGATCGAAGAAATAGATCGAGTGGAAGATGGAATGGTCGGTGACGCCCAGAACCTCGACACCATTGGCTTCCAGATGCTCCTTGAACGCGATCAGCTCGTCGCGGTCCTTCACCTTGAAGGCAATGTGCTGCACCCAGATGGGCGTGTTCGGATCGCGGCCCATCTCGGGCTTGGTGGGCAGTTCGAAGAAGGCCAGCACATTGCCGTTCCCGGCATCCATGAAGATATGCATGTAGGGATCGGGTTCATGCGTCGAGGGCACGTGATCCTCGGCAATCGCCAGCACGAAATCCATCTTCAGCATCTTGTTGTACCACTCGACGCTCTCTTTCGCGTCCTTGCAGCGATAGGCGACGTGGTGAATCTGTTCGATCTTCATGGGTCTCACTCCTTGGACAGGGCGGCGGCTTTCAGCGCGTCGCTGAGCACGGCGCGGTCGCCGATATGATTGGACAGCACCAGAACCAGCCGGGCGTTGAGCGCGTCGCTTTCAGCCTTGGTCAGTCCCTCGTGGGTGGCCAGAAGCTCGGCGTAGAAATCATCCGCGCCGGGGATGTTCGGGGTCAGAACGAGGTCGGACATGGGGCTTACTCCTTGCCGATGGCGCGCTTGAGCGCGGCTTTGACTGCGGCGTCGTCATAGGCGGGCCAGCGGGCGGCGACGTGCTGGTCGGGACGGATGAGATAGACGGCGCTGGCCGCCGATCCCAGGTAACGCTCGGCGAGCTCGGCCGTGGGGTCCAGCGCCAGCCGGTCGATGGTCAGCCCCTCGGCCTCCAGGCTGTCGGGCGCGTCCGCGCCGATGGTCAGCAGCGTGAACCGGTCCCCCAGCTTGGGCAGCAGGAACCCCTCGCCCAGCGGCGCATCGGCACAAGGCGAGCCGGGGCGCGCCCGGTCAGGTCCGCCGGGCAGCGCGTCGGGCGTGTTCAGGGCCGATCCGTCATAGGTGCAGGGCACGCTGAGGCGACCCGAATTCACCAGCGGCCGGGCGAAGGCGTAATGTTCGCTGAGGTCCAGAACAGCATCGCGCAGCACGCGGCTCATCTCGGACTTGGGCGTGATGAAATCGGTGGAGCGCGAGGAGTTGAGGATATTCTCATCCGCCCCGTGGATGCGCTCGTCATCATAGCTGTCGAGCAGGGTTTCGGGGGCCTTGCCCTCCATCACCAGCTTGAGCTTCCAGACCAGGTTGTCGGTGTCCTGAAGCCCCGAATTGGCCCCGCGCGCGCCGAACGGGCTGACCTGGTGGGCAGCATCGCCCGCGAAGATGACCCGGCCATGGCGGAACCGTTCCATGCGGCGGCACTGGAACGTATAGATCGAGACCCATTCCAGCTCGAACTCCACGTCCTCGCCCAGCATGGCCTTGAGACGCGGGATCACGTTCTCGGGCCGCTTCTCGCGTTCCTTGTCGATGTCCCAGCCCAGTTGCAGGTCGATGCGCCAGACCCCGTCGGGCTGCTTGTGCAAAAGTGCCGACTGCCCCCGGTTGAAGGGCGGGTCGAACCAGAACCAGCGCTCGGTCGGGAAATCGGCCTCCATGATCACGTCGGCGATCAGGAAGTTGTCCTCGAAGACGCGGCCCACGAAATCGAGCCCCAGCATCGCGCGGGTGGGCGAGCCGGCCCCGTCGCAGGCAATCAGCCAGTCGGCCTCCAGGTTGTAGGGGCCTTCGGGCGTGTCGATCTCCAGCGTGACGTGATCGGGATGGGTGCCGATGGCCGACACCTTGTTGCGTCCCCGGATCTCGATCGGCGCCCCCTCGGCCTGCAGGGCGCGGACCCGGTTCACCATGTATTCTTCGAAATAGTATTGCTGAAGGTTGATGAAGGCCGGGAACTCGTGCCCGTCCTCGGGCAGCAGGTTGAACTCGTAGACCTTGCGGTCGTCAAAGAAGACCTTGCCCAGCTGCCACTCGACTCCCTTGTCGACCATCTCGTGCCCGCAGCCCAGCCGATCGAGGATTTCCAGCGGGCGCTTGGCAAAACAGATGGCGCGGCTGCCGAAGCTGACCTTGTCGTTGTCATCCAGCACCACGACCTCGATGCCCTGCTGCGCCAGGTCGATGGCGGCCCCGAGGCCAATGGGACCGGCCCCGATCACCACCACCTTGCGGCGCACCGGCGCGGGCGCATCCTGATCGGGCGAGCGCTCGTAGGAATACAGCGGCACTTCGAAAATCTTCTTGTCGGCGACCTTGTTCATCTCTCCTCCTCCCCCGAGATGTCCCTCGGCCAATAGGCCGCCGCGCTCGGGACGCGGCCATGTTCCAGGTGAAAATCGTCCAGTTGCGGCGGGGCAATCCCGGCATCCGCCACCATCGTGTGGGCCTGCCCGCGGTGGTGGATCTGGTGCTGGAAGAGATGCAGCAGAAGCGCCCCCACCTTCTCCGTCACCATGCCCTCGCCCCGTTCCGTCGCCCGGTCCTCGTCCAGCATCGCGGGGCTCAGGCCCTGACAAAAGCGCGCCAACCGCAGGTCCACATCAGACTGCGCTTTCGCCAGCTCCGCCACCGACGCGATCTCCTCGCGATCATAGACCGACCGTCCCCGCCCGCCCGCTTCCAGAGCATCCACGTAGTAGAGATCGACCTCGTAGATATGGTTGAGCGTGGCCTTGAGCGAGGGAAAGAAGCCCGGGCGCGGGGCCGCAAGCTCTGCCTCTGTCAGCCCCGCGATCGCGCCGTAGAGCGTCGCGTTTGCCCAGGCATTGTTCAGGGCCATGGTCAGGAACGGATCGCGCATCGCCCGCTTACCCCTGAAGGGCCTCCCACATTTCCATGTCGCGCTGCGCCGTCCAGATACGCGGCGTGTCGATGCCACGGGCCTCGTCATAGGCGCGCGCCACGTTGAAGGGCAGGCAATGCTCGTAGATCGCGTAATCGGCGAACTTGGGGTCGCATTCCGCGCGGCAGGCGTCCCAGGCATCCTTCAGGCTGCCGCCGCGCGCGGCCACGCGGGCCACCGGGCGATAGGTCGATTCCACGAAATCGCGGGTGTTCTCGATGGCGGCATTCACCATCTGCTTGCCGACCAGCGCATCGCCGCGCCCCGGTGCGATCGCGTCCACGTCGAACCAGGCGATATTGTCCAGCGTGTTGCCCCAATCGCCGAAATGCCCGTCGCCGCAGTAGCAGGCCGAGTGGTATTCCACGATATCGCCGGTGAACATCACGTTCTGGTCGGGCACGTGGATGACCGCATCGCCCGCCGTGTGGGCGCGGCCCAGATGCATGATGTCGACCCGGCGCTTGCCCAGGTAGACGGTCATCGCGTCGGAAAAGGTGGTGGTGGGCCAGGTCAGGCCCGGAATGCTTTCATGCCCTTCGAAGAGACGCGGGAAACGCTGGAACTCGCTGTCCCAGTCCTCCTGGCCCCGCTCCACCACCATCGAGCGGGCGGTGTCCGACATGATGATCTGCCCGGCGCCATAGGCCGAAGCCCCCAGCACGCGCACCGCGTGATAATGGGTCAGCACCAGGTGGCTGATCGGCTTGTCGGTCACTTCGCGGACCTTCTCGATCACCTTGGCCGCCAGGCGCGGTGTCGCCTGCGCCTCGACGATCATGACGCTTTCATCGCCGATGATGACGCCCGAGTTGGGGTCTCCCTCGGCGGTGAAGGCCCAAAGCCCCTCGCCCACCTCGGTAAAGGAAATCGTCTTTTCGGTCATGTCCCCCTGGGACGCGAAGGCCTTTGCCATGTCCGGTGTCTCCCGTTTGTCCTGTCTGTTCTGTTTGCGCGCGCGCGGCGGTGCGGCCCTCTGCCCCGTCCCGCCGATCCTTGGCTCTGGTATCGTTGCAATTGCAACAAATGTCAACGCCGTTGCAGCTGCAACGAATTATCGGGGAAAATCGGACAGATGGCAGAGGGTGCGTTTGAACTGGCAGACTTCCTGCCCTACCGAATCGCGGTCCTGTCCGAACGCGTGAGCCGCCGCCTGTCGCTGATCTACGGGGCCGAGGCCGGGATCACGGTGGCCGAATGGCGGGTGCTTGTGCACCTGGCGAGCTGC
>NZ_CAXREX010000112.1:0-3153 GCF_964229645.1 Nioella sp.
TTGCGCGCCGCCATCTTGGCCAGCAGCGCGAAGTGGGGGGAAGGCGTTTCCTCCACCGGAGGAATGCACATCAGCCCCTTCAGCGGCAGCCCCAGATCGCGGACCTCTTTCACGAAGGCATCCGTGTCGGCGGGCAGAATCCCGGCTTTCTGCGGCTCTTCCCCGGTGTTCACCTGGATGAACAGGTCGGGGCAGGACCCGATTTCATCCGCCAGCCGCGCAAGGGTGGTGGCCAGCTTGGGGCGATCGACGGAATGGATCGCCTGGGCCAGTTCCATCGCCTGACGGGCCTTGTTTGTCTGCAAGGGGCCGATGATATGCAGGTCGATATCGCCGAAATCCTCGCGGAAGCCGGGCCATTTCCCGGCCGCCTCCTGAACGCGGTTTTCGCCAAAGACGCGGTGACCCTGTTCCAGGACGGCGCGGACGTTTTCGTCCGGCTGCATCTTGGACACGGCAATCAGCGTCACACTGGCCGGATCGCGTCCGGCGTCTTGGGCGGCTTTGGTCAGGCGGGTGGTGATTTCGGTCAGTGACATGGGCCAAGGGATGTCACGAAGACCGGCCCGCGTCCAGATGTCAGCAGGCCCCGATCAGGCGGACACCCCCCAAAACCACCAAGGGCCCGCCGCATTCACGACAGGCCCTTTGGTCAGACGCGGGGGGAAACCCCGGCCCCGAAACGGAAATGGGCAGACCCGAAGGTCTGCCCATCCGTGAATTCTTTTCTAAGCGTAGAACTTAGAAGGAGAATGCAACACCCAGCGAACCGGTTTTGGTGGTGCCGTTGGCACGCTCACCGTACTGAGCGAACAGCGATGCGCCGCCACCCAGGTTGTACGAACCGAACACGGTGTAACCGTCGGTGTTGGCGGTTTTGGAGTCCAGGTAGTTCGCGCCAACGGTCAGGCCGTTTGCGGAGTACTGAGCGGAGATGTTCCAGGTGCCGTTGAAGACGGTGTTGTTCTTGGAGTCTGCGTAGCCAGCAGCAACCGAGAATGCACCGAAGTCAGCTTTGGCCGACAGACCCCAGTAGTCGTCGCCGGTCTGCGATTCGTAACCAGCGCCCAGGGTCAGCTTTGCGGAACCCATGTCGGTGGAGTACTTGGCGCCGATGCCGGTGGATTTGTCGAAGCCTGCGTAGGACAGAGCAACAGCGAAATCGCCCATTGCGTAGTCGATACGTGCGATCTGGCCGCCATCGTTGTTGTCGATGAAGGAGGTGCCGCCCCAGAGTTCGTAGCCGATGCCGGCGATGCGGTGAACTTCGACCATTGCTTTGTCGAACGCGCCGTCGGTGTTACCGTACGAGAAGGTCAGGCCGCCTGCGGAAGCCGAGAACACGGTGGTCGAGGTGACCGCGGTGCCTTTGGTGTAGTTGCCGGTGTTGCCCAGGCCTTCCATTTCGAAGGTGGCCGACAGTGCAACGCCGCCGTCGGTCTCGGTGGTGCCCGAGAAGTACAGGTCGAAGTTGTTGGTCAGAACGGTGGTGGAGGTCACGCCGTTGTGACGCAGACCGAAAGCTGCGCGGCCCGAGACGGAGACGTCTGCGGCTGCGACGCCAGCGGTGGCAACGAGAGCGGTCGTCGCGAAGAGAATCTTTTTCATAGGTTTTCCCTCGATTTCACAAGTCAGCCCAGCCCGGTCTCCCGTCTGGGTATGGCAGACGTTTCGCTCTTTTCGCCCTCTCTTTGCAAGTCTGCTCAAAGCGGCCTGCGGACTCGACCGAAAAATGGTGCAGCATTGCCACAGTCCGTTTCACCCACCCCGCCCTTACGCGCAGGATGCGCGTGTTAATGGCTTTGTAACCATTACAACTTGCCCAGACCCGTGGCCTTCTTTAGGAGTGTTCAGGATTTCGATTGCGGGGCCCCGATATGAACGTCAAAGCCGTCATTCTTCTGATCTCTGTTCTGGTCGTCGCCAGTTGCGGTCGATTCGGTGGCTTCACGGGCGGCGCGCCCGGCTCGGCCCGCGAGGTTGCCGACCAGCTTGAGATTGAGCGCCTGGACCGTAAACAGACCACGATCTGGGACGCCCTGCGCCAGCAGCGCGACAAGGGCGACCGCGTCGCGGTCAACCGCTATCTCTGGAATGCGTCGCTGGAAGTGCTTGATTTCCTG
This sequence comes from Nioella sp., assembly GCF_964229645.1. GTDB lineage: Bacteria > Pseudomonadota > Alphaproteobacteria > Rhodobacterales > Rhodobacteraceae > Nioella. The sequence goes on from NZ_CAXREX010000112.1 coordinate 2,124, forward strand.
CCCGTTCAGACGATCGACCCCTTCACCGGCGTGATCGTGACCGGCTATGGCACCCCGCCCGGCGGTGGCCGTGCCTATCGCGCGACGATCTATATCAAGGACCCGGCTCTGGACGCACGGTCTCTGAACGTGGCCATCATGACCCGCAGCGGCCCGGTGGCGGCCGGCACCCAGCGCGCGGTCGAAGATGCGATCCTGACCCGCGCCCGCCAGCTGCGCACGGCCGACGGCAAACTGTAACGGCCGCAGCAACCCCAAGGAATTCGAAAGCCCGGACCTGATCGTCCGGGCTTTTCTTTGTCGTGACGTCAATTGCCCTGCGGCTGTCCGGCGACGCTCCCCGGATCAAACAGACATCTGCGCCAGATCGCTGACCCACTTCAGCTGCCGTGGCAAGCAATGGCGCCGCAGATCATAGGTGTCACGGACATGCGCCCGCGCCGCACGGCCCAGTCTGTCGCGGGCGTCGCTGTCCTCAAGCAGATCAATCGCCTGATCGACCAGGGCGTCGCCGTCAAAGAAATCCACCAGCCGCGCGGTGGCGTCATGGGTCAGCGCCTCCTGCACCGGGGCGGTGGCCGAGGCGACGATCGCCGCCTCGCAGGACATCGATTCGAACAGAGACCAGGACAGGACGAAGGGATAGGTCAGGTACAGGTGCACCCGCCCGACCTGCAGCAGCCGCACGAAGCGGTCATAGGGAATGCGCCCCAGGAAATGCACCCGCGCCCAGTCGGCGTCAGGGATCTGGTCGCGCACCTCGTCTATATAGATCTGCTTCCAGGTCTGCCCCTTGGGCGGCCGCGCCCCGTAGGACACGCCGTCACCACCGACCACGACGACCTGCGCATGGGGCCGTTCGCGCAGCAGGCGCGGCAGCGCCCGCATAAAGACGTGATAGCCGCGATAGGGTTCAAGGTTGCGGTTCACGAAGGTCACGACCTCGTCTTCGCGGGTCAGGACCGGGCCACCCTCGATCTCGAACCGCACGTCGTCGCGCCGCTGCAGCATGTCGGTGTTGATCCCGTCA
>NZ_CAXREX010000113.1:0-37012 GCF_964229645.1 Nioella sp.
CTGGTTGACCATCTTGGTCAGCTGACCAGACCCCACGGGGCCGAAATGCTCGATCGCCTTGGCATAGGCATCCATCACCGGCACCGCGGCCCCGTAAGGCGCGTCATCGCCCCCGCACATGATGGCAAGCTGGCCGTTCTCGGCCCCCGCCTGGCCACCCGAAACCGGGGCATCGACCCAGGCGATGCCTTGCGCGGCGCCTTGCGCGGCCAGTTCACGGGTCACGATGGCCGACACCGTGGTGTGGTCGACGAAGATCGCGCCTGCCTTCATCCCGGCGAAGGCCCCGTCTGCGCCCAGGACCACGGACCGCAGGTCATCGTCAGTGCCCACGCAGGCCATCACGAAATCGCACTCGGCCACGGCTTCACGCGGGGTCGCGGCAAAGCCACCGCCATGCTCACCTGCCCATTTCTCTGCCTTCGCGGTGGTGCGGTTGTAGACCGTCACATCATGGCCAGCGGCCTTCAGGTGCCCCGCCATCGGGTAGCCCATCACGCCCAGACCCAGAAACGCCACTTTCGCCATATCTCATTCCTCCTCATGCGGCGCGGATGCGCCCGCCGTCTCCCCTTCATCGCGGGATATCGCGGCGGGGGCAAGCCCGCGCCCCCCCCTTGCGCGTTGATATCGGTCAAAGCCCGGCGCAGTGTGGCGGCCTAGTCTGCCCCGTGACAGGACAGGACGACCCGCGAATGCCCGATACCGCCCCCGCCGGCCTGAGTAGTGCCGAGGCCGCACGCCGCCTCGCCGAACATGGCCCCAACCGGCTGGCCGAAACGCAGGTGATCTCGCCCCTGCGCATATTGCTTCGCCAGTTCGCAGGCTTTCTCGTACTGGTGCTGATCGCGGCAATGACGATCGCGGCCGCGCTCGGAGAGGTCATCGACGCCCTGGCGATCGGGCTGGTGGTGCTTTTGAACGGGCTTCTGGGCTTCGTGCAGGAATGGCGCGCCGAAACCGCGCTTGCCGCCCTGCGCAAGATGCTCGACCCCAAGGCGCGGGTGGTGCGCGACGGGCACCAGCAGATGATCGAAACCTCGGCCATCGTGCCGGGCGATCTGGTGGTGATGGAGGCCGGCGACCGCGTGCCTGCCGACATCACGCTGCATCTCGCGCTGCAACTTCGGGTCGACGAAAGCGTCCTGACGGGGGAATCTTTGCCGGTGGACAAATCGGGCAATGACGCGGCGGTCCATATGGGCACCTCGGTCGTGGCGGGCCGGGCCGAGGGCATCGTGCAGGCCACCGGCAGCCGCACCCAGTTTGGCCAGATCGCGGAACTGACGGGATCGGTCGGCGAGAAGCAGACACACCTGACCCGGCAACTGGGCGTGCTGGCCCGGCAGATGGGGTTTGCCGCGATCGCGCTTGGCGGGGCAGTTGTGGTGGCGGGGCTTGCCGTGGGGCAGGACCTGCTCGACATGTTCATGACCGGCCTGTCGTTGGCCGTGGCCATCGTGCCCGAGGGCCTGCCCGCCGTCGTCACCATCACCCTGGCGCTCGGGGCGTCGGCGATGGTGCGCCATCATGCGCTGGCACGACGCCTGCAAGCAGTTGAGACCCTTGGCGCGGCGTCGGTCATCTGCACCGACAAGACCGGAACGCTGACGGAAAACAAGATGACGGCGGCGCGGGTCTGGCTGCCCGGAGACTGCGCCTTCACCGTGACCGGAACAGGCTACGACCCGTCGGGCCATATCGAAGGCCCATCGGGCCCGCTGCGCCATGGCGACGATCCGGTCCTGTCCGAGTTGCTCGATTGCGCGATGATCTGCAACCACGCGAGCCTGCACCAGGACGCGGGACAGTGGCAGATGGTCGGCGAGCCCACCGAAGGCGCGCTGATGACGCTGGCCTACAAGGGCTGGGCACCCCTGCCCGACCCGGCCTGCGTGCTGTCGGAAGAGGCGTTTTCGTCCGAGCGCAAGCGGATGAGCGTCGTGTCCACCTGCAACGGCGGCCCGGTGCTCTATGCCAAGGGCGCGCCCGAAGCGATCCTCGATGTCTGTTCGCACCTGGCCGGGCCCGAGGGACCAGCGCCCATGATCGGCCCCGCCCGGCACCTGGTCGATACCGCCTATTCAGAGATGGCAGGTGGGGGGCTGCGGGTCATCGCGCTGGCCTCTGCCCCGGTTCCGGGCGAGGGCGCGGCGGAGGAGAATCTGACCTTCCTCGGCCTCGTGGGCCTGATCGACCCGCCCCGGCCCGAAGTCCCTGCTGCCGTCGCGGCCTGCCGTTCGGCCGGTATCCGCGTGATCATGATCACCGGCGACAGCCCGGTCACCGCCCATGCCATCGCGCGCGAGGTGGGCCTGCCGGTCACCCAGGTCGTGACGGGCGACCGGGTAGACGCAGCAAGCGACAGCGACTTGCGCGCGCTTCTGGCGCAAGACGTGGTCTTTGCCCGCACCGCGCCTGCCCACAAGATGCGGCTGGTCGAAGCCTTGCAGGCCGAGGGGCAGATCGTGGCGATGACGGGCGACGGGGTGAACGACGCGCCCGCGCTCAAACGCGCCGATATCGGCGTGGCCATGGGCATAAGGGGCACCGACGTGGCCAAGGACGCTGCCGATTTGGTGCTGCTCGACGACAATTTCGCCACCATCGTGCGCGTGGTGCGCGAGGGCCGCCGCCAGTTCGAGAACGTCCAGCGCTTCGTGCGCTACCTGCTGTCGTCCAATGCGGGCGAGGTCGTGGCGATCCTGGCCAATCTCTTCCTCGGCGGGCCGCTCATCCTGCTGGCCACGCAGATCCTGTGGATGAACCTCATCACCGACGGTGTGACGGCAGTTGCCCTTGGGCTGGAGAAGGCCACCAAGGACCAGATGGAGGACCCGCCCCGCCCGATGGAGGCCGGGATCGTCGGGCCCGCGGGGCTTGCCATGATCCTGGCCTTCGGAGCCTATGCGGGGGCGGCGGGGCTTTGGGTGTTCTACATGCTCCTGCCACAGGGCGAGGACCTCGCCCGCACAGCCGCCTTCACCGCCATCGTCGTATTCGAGAAGATGAGCGTCTTTGCCTTCCGCTCCTTCCGCCAGCCCTGCTGGAAGATCGGGCTTGCGTCCAACCCGCTGCTGTTGCTGGCACTGCTGCTGATGCTGGCCGCGCAGGTCGCTGCCGTCTACTGGCCACCCCTGCAACTGCTCCTGCGCACCGTGCCGCTCGGGGTGGAGCATTGGCAGATGATCGGCCTTCTGGCCCTGCCGCTTGTCCTGGTCCCCGAGGCGGTGAAATCGGTGATGGTGCTGCGGGGCCGCCACGGCCCCGCGTGATCAGCTTGCCGCCGCCAGAAGCGAGGCGTTGCCGCCTGCCGCCGTGGTGTCGATGCAGACGTGCCGCTCCAGCCTGCACATCGCCGCCAGATCCGCACGAGAGGCCAGCGGGATAAGCCGCCCCTCACGGGCCGCAAGGGCCGCGCGGATCGCGCGCGCAGGCGCCTCGGGGCCGTCATAGGCGACCACGGCAAATCCCTGCAGATCGGCCAGCGCTTCGGCCTGCAACACCCCGTCGATTTCAGCGCCCGGAGCGACCGCCACCGCCTTGCACCCTGCCCATTCGGCAATGCGCACCTGCTCGGCTGCGGCCTCCTCGGTCGGGCCGAGGCACAGAACCGTGCCGCGCGCGAAGATCGACAGCCGGTTCGACTCGCCCGTGGGGCCCGGCAGGGTTTCGGTGCTGCGCCGCTTCAGCGTATCGGTCACGGCCCTGTCCAGCGCCGCCTGCACCTGCACCGGATCGGCCCCCTTGCCACCACGGGCAGGCGCCGTGGGCGCGCTGACCGCGCGGAACCGGGCCACATAAGCCGGCCCGCCCGCCTTCGGCCCGGTGCCCGACAGCCCCTCGCCCCCGAAGGGCTGGCTGCCCACGATCGCGCCGATCTGGTTGCGGTTGACGTAGATATTGCCCGCCTTCACAGCCTCGGTGATGTGCTGCACCCGATCGTCGATCCGGGTATGCAGCCCGAAGGTCAGGCCGAAGCCCTTCGCGTTCACTGCGTCGATCACGGCATCGATCTCGGTCGCCTTGAAGGTCGCCACGTGCAGGACCGGGCCGAAAACCTCTTTCTCCATGTCCTCGATGCCCGAGACCTTGATGGCAACAGGTGCAAGGAAGCTGCCCTCGCCCGGTGCGGCGACTTCATGCAGCACCCGGCCCTCGGCGCGGGCCTGCGCGACATAAGACGCGATGTCGTCACGTGCAGGGACCGAGATGATCGGCCCCACATCGGTGGCCGGATCCCACGGGTCGGCAACCGCCAGTTCGTCCATCGCCCCTTTCAGCATCTTCAGGAACGAGGGCGCGATATCCTGCTGCACGTAAAGGCAGCGCAGGGCCGAGCATCGCTGGCCCGCCGACTGGAAGGCGGAGGCCACGATATCGCGCACCGCCTGTTCGGGCAGGGCCGTGGAATCCACGATCATGGCGTTCAGCCCCCCCGTTTCCGCGATCAGCGGCGCATGCGGCGCGACCTTGCCCGCCATGGTCCGGTTGATGCGTTGCGCGGTGGCGGTCGAGCCGGTGAAGCAGACACCCGCCACGCGGGCATCGCCCGTCAGAAGCCCGCCGATCCGGCTGCCCTTGCCCGGCAGCAATTGAAGCGCATGCAGGGGCACGCCCGCCTCGTGCATCAACCGCACACCGATCGCGGCCATCAGCGTCGTGGTCTCTGCCGGTTTGGCCAGCACGGCATTGCCCGCCGCCAGCGCCGCCGCGATCTGCCCGGTGAAAATGGCCAGCGGGAAGTTCCAGGGGCTGATGCAGGTGAAGATGCCGCGCGGGGCGTCCTCGGTTGCCTGCTCGGCGTAGTAGCGCAGGAAATCCACCGCCTCGCGCAGTTCGGCAATGGCGTCGAGCAGGCTCTTGCCCGCCTCGCGCGTGAGCACAGCGAAGATCTCTCCGAAATGGTCCTCGTAGAGATCGGCGGCCTTCAGAAGCGCCGCACGCCGATCTGCTGCCGGGGCGTCCCAGGTCCGGGCCGAGCTCAGCGCGGTTTCGACATCCGCCTCGGTTGCCTCGACAACGCGGCCTACGAGATCTCCGGGGCGCGCGGGGTTCATCACCTCTTCCTCCGCTTCCCCCTGGACCGGGCCTGCCAGAACCGGCACCGCCTGCCAGACATGCGCGGCGAAGGGGGCACGGGCGGCCTCTATCTCGGCCAGGTCGTCACGGTTGCGCGGGTCGAACCCGCGGGAATTGCGCCGCGACCCGAAGAGGGCGACAGGGGGCTTCACCCCCGGCGCGCTGGTTTCGATCACGGCTGCCAGCGCCTCGAACGGGTCGGCGCCCACCACCTGCGCAGGCACGTTTTCATCGACGATCTGGTTCACGAAGCTGCTGTTCGCCCCGTTTTCCAGAAGCCTCCGCACCAGGTAGGCCAGGAGGTCGCGATGCGCGCCCACGGGGGCATAGATCCGGCAGCGGGTGGCGTTACGCCTGTGCAATATGTCATGCAGCGCCTCGCCCATGCCGTGCAGGCGCTGGAATTCGAACGCGTCGTAATCCTCGGCCATGTCCAGGATCGCCGCCGCCGAATGGGCATTGTGCGTGGCAAACTGCGCGTAGATGCGGTCGGCATAGCCAAGGAGTTTCCGCGCACAGCAAAGGTAAGCCACGTCGGTTGCCGGCTTGTGGGTGTAGACCGGGAAGCCCGCCAGCCCCTCGACCTGGGCACGCTTGATCTCGGTATCCCAGTAGGCCCCTTTCACGAGGCGGACCATGATCTTGCGATCCAGCCCACTGGCCAGCGTGTATAGCCAGTCGATCACGGCAGGCGCGCGCTTGCCATAGGCCTGCACCACCACGCCGAACCCGTCCCATCCGGCAAGGCTGTCATCGCGCAGCACCGCCTCGATCACGTCGAGCGAGATGTCGAGCCGGTCGGCCTCTTCCGCGTCGATGTTGAGCCCCATCCCGGCGTCCTTGGCGTCCCGGGCCAGCTCCAGCACGCGCGGCACAAGCTCGTCCATCACGCGGGCGCGCTTCACATCCTCGTAGCGCGGATGCAGCGCGGAGAGCTTGATCGAGATGCCGGGATTGGCGCGGATGTCGTCATGCCGCGCCTCGGTAGCGAGCCTGGAAATCGCCCCCTTGTAGGCAGCGAAGAAGTGATCCGCATCATGGGCGGTCATCGCCGCCTCGCCCAACATGTCATAGGAAAAGGTAAAGCCCTGCGCGGCCTTGGCCCCGCCGCGCTTCACCGCCTCGCCGATGGTCTCACCCAGGACGAATTGCTGGCCCATCTCTTTCATCGCCCGGCCCACGGCGCGGCGAATGACCGGTTCGCCAAGGCGCTTGATGGCGCCGCGCAGGGTAGAGGTCAGGCCCGGTTCCGCGTCTTCTTTCAGGACCTTGCCCGTCAGCATCAGCGCCCAAGTGGAGGCGTTGACCAGCGACGAGGTGGAATGGCCCAGGTGCTTGCCCCATTCCGACGGCGCGATCTTGTCCTCGATGAGCGCATCCATCGTCTCGGCATCCGGCACCCTGAGCAGCGCCTCAGCCAGGCACATGAGCGCCACGCCTTCATCGGTCGAGAGCCCGTATTCGGCCAGGAACACCTCCATCAGCCCCGGCTTGCTGTCGTTGCGGATCGCCTCGACAAGCCCGGCAGCGGCCTGGGCCATGCGGCTGCGGGCTGCAGCATCGGGCGCATGGACGCGGGACAGACGGCCCAGCAACAGGGCTTCATCGGCAAGGTGATCGGCGCGGATCTGTGCGCGCAGAGCGGCAAGCTCGGACATGGCGAACCTCTAGGTCAGGAGATGGCTCAGAATAGCACGCCCCCAGAAGTCCGGTTGCCTTTCCTTGTTGTGTTTTTCGGCTTTTAGCCCTATTCAGCGCCACAAATCAGGCAATCTTCTTCAGGATTTCGAAATGGAAAGCCAACTTGACCAGTTCGACCGCAAGATCGTCAAGCTTCTGCTGAGCGATGGACGCATGCCGGTGACAGAGATTGCGCAGCGCATCGGCCTGTCCAAGACACCCTGCCAGATGCGGGTGAACCGGTTGCGCAAGGAGGGCGTGATCCGGGGGTTTCGTGCGGTGGTTGATCCGGCGAAACTGGGGCAGGAGCATGTGGCCTTCGTCGAGGTGCGGCTGACCGACACGACGGAGGAGGCCCTGAAGGCCTTCAACGCCGCCGCCCTGAAAGTGCCGGAGATCGAGCAGGCGCATATGATCGCGGGCGCGTTCGACTATCTTTTGAAGGTGCGCACGAAGGACATCCGCGACTATCGCCGCGTGTTGGGCGAGGTGATTTCCGCCCTGCCCTTCGTGGGCCACACCTCGACCCACGTGTCTATGGAGGCGGTGAAGGACCAGGCGTTCTGAGTCCGAAACGAGGGGGCGCCGGGCGTGCACCCCCCGTACACCCCCCGTGCAGACAAAACGGGATTTCGACGCCTTCCGGCGCCGACCGGGGAGCGGCCCTCGTCGACCCCCGCGGCCGCGGGGGCACTCCTCGCGCCGCAGTTGCCACGGGACATCTGAAAGCGGTGCCGCGTCACGGGTGAGGGTGGATCTGGCGGAGAGGGCCGGTGCCTCCGGCGGGAGTATTTGGGCCAAGAAGAAGCGGCAGGCGGCGTGGAGATCAGGCGCGGACCCCTGCGAGTTGTTCGACGAGATCGCGGACCCGGTCAGCATTGTCGCGGGCGGGGCGGCCGTCCGGCCCGATGAGGTTGTTCTCGAAGCCCACCCGGGCCTTGCCCCCGGCGCGGGCCGCGGCAAGCAGGCAATCGGTCTCGGCGGGGCCGAAGGCGCAGATCGCCCAATCGGGCCGGGTTGCAAAGCGCGTCATCGCGTCGAGAAAGCCCGGCAGCATGGCAGGACTTGCCGGGGTCGGCGGCTCGTAGCGCCCGAGGACGCAAAGAAGCTGCACAGGCGCGGGGATCTCGCCCTGCCCCGCTAGCGCCGCGAGGCGCATGACCTCTGCGGGCGCGAAGCAGATATGCTGGACGGCGATCCCCTCCGCCGCGGCCCAATGGTAGAAAGCCCGCGCCTCGGCATCGGGGCCCGTGCCCGGCCACATTTCGGCCAGGCAGACCGACACGGCCTCTGGCCGGACGGCCTGCACAAGCGCGCGCTGGTCCTGCGGGCGATACCGCCCGACCGCCTCGGTCGTGATCTGCACCGGCATGCCGGGCACCGCGTTGGCCATTTCGGCGATGAGTTCAAGGTAGAGCCCCGCATCGAGCACATGCGCGCCGCTTTCGTCGCGCACATGCGCATGGAGCGCGCCTGCCCCGGCCGCGAAGCCCGCCTGCGCGGCGGCGATGGTTTCGGCGATGGTCATGGGAAGGGCGGGATGGTCGGCCCTGGTCCTGCGGGCCCCGTTGGGGGCCAGCATGATGGCCGGAAGCGTGGAAAGCCGGGTCATGAGGCGAGCGCGGTCTCCACGGCGCGGGAAAGCTTGCCCACGAGTTCACCTATCTGGTCATCCGTGATGATGAAAGGCGGGGCGAGCAGGATGTGATCGCCCTCGCGCCCGTTCACGGTGCCCCCGGCCGGATAGCAGATCAGCCCCTCGGCCATGGCGGCCTTCTTGACCTTCAGATGCAGCTTGCGGGCCGGATCGAAGGGGCGCTTGGTGGCCCGGTCCTCGACCAGTTCGAGCCCCCGGAAGAGGCCGCGCCCGCGCAGGTCGCCCACATGGGCATGCTGGCCGAACGTATCGTGCAGCGCGCTGGCGAGCACGTCGCCTTGCGCCTTCACCCGGTCGCAGAGCCCCCGGCTCACAATGGCGCTGACCACCGCGTGACCAGCCGCCGCTGCGAGCGGATGACCGTGGTAGGTATGGCCGTGCTGGAAGCTGCCCGAGCCCTGCTCGATCGCCCCGTAGACCCTGGCCGAGGCCAGCATCGCGCCAATGGGGGCGTAGCCTGCCCCGAGCCCCTTGGCGATGGTCACGATGTCGGGGGAAATCCCGTCTGCCTCGCAGGCGAAGAGATGGCCGGTGCGGCCCATGCCGCACATGACCTCGTCGAGGATCAGCAGCACGCCATACCGATCGCAGATCTGCCGGATGCGCTTGAAATACCCGTCGACCGCCGGAACCGCGCCCGCCGTGGCCCCGACCACGGGTTCGGCGATGAAGGCCATGACACTCTCTGGTCCCTGGCGCAGGATTTCTTCCTCCAGCGCATTGGCCGCGCGCTGGCCGAAATCCCATTCGGTTTCGCCATCCTGCCGCTCGCGGTAGTCGAAACAGGGCATGATGTGGTGGGTTTCCACCAGGAGGGGCGCGTATTTCTCGCGCCGCCAGGCATTGCCGCCCGCAGCCAGCGCGCCGAGCGTGTTGCCGTGGTAGCTCTGACGGCGGGCGATGAGCTTGTGGCGCTGCGGCTGGCCGGTTTCCAGGTGATACTGGCGCGCCAGCTTGATCGCGGCCTCGACCGCCTCGGAGCCACCGGAGAGCAGGTAGACCCGGTCAATGCCCTCGGGCGCATGGGCAATCAGCAGGTCGGCCAGCGCCTCGGCGGGTTCGGAGGTGAAGAAGCCGGTATGGGCGAAGGCGATCTTGTCGAGCTGCGCGTGGATGGCGGCGCGCACCTCGTGGTCCGAATGCCCAAGGCAGGACACCGCCGCGCCGCCCGAGCCGTCGAGATAGGCCTTGCCGGTGGCATCGAAGATGTAACAGCCCTCGCCGCGCACAGCCGTGGGAAGGGGTCCGGGGCCACGCCCGAACATATGGGATGTCATCGGTCTATTCTCCGCGAACGACGAAAACGGACTGGGTGGCGTGGCGCACGACGCGGGCAGCGTTGGGGCCAAGCAGGTAGTCTTTCAGTTCGGGCCGGTGAGAGCCCATGACGATCACGTCGGCGCCGATGCGATTGGCCGCCTCGATGATCTGGTCATAGACGCGCCCGTGCAGCACGTGGGGATGCACCTCTATCCCGTCCGGCACGTGGTCATTGACGAAGGCCGCAAGCCGTTCGCCCACCTCGTGCATCGCCTTTTCCTCGTAGCCTTCGGGAAAGTAGCTGCCGACCACGGACATGCCGAAATCGGGGACGACGGTGGCCACGTGCAGCGCCGCATCTTCGTAGCGTGCCATGTGCACGGCGGCGGGCAGCGCCCTTTCCCAGGTGGCCGCGTCCGACAGGTCGATGGGCAGGAGGATGGATGTGAACATGGGTCTGGTCCTCAGAAGGCCGGTTTGGTCTGGCGGCGGCGTTGCAGCAAGATAACCAATCCGAGCAGCAGAAGCGCCGGAATGTAGAAGATCTGGGCTGGCAGGCGCTCGGTCGCCGTCTGCACCGCTGCAAGGCGCACGGGTTCATCGGCGTAGAAGTCGAAATTCGACAGGGTCTCGGCGGTGTCGGTGCCGAACATGGGTTCGTCCAGCCGCACCACGTCACCCTCGGGGAAGAGCAGCAGGCCACTGGCGTCGATCCGGTCGGCGGCGCTGCCCTCGCCCTCGATCTGCATGACCAGCGTGGTCGAGATCATGTCGCCGGTGTTGAAATCCGGCCCCTCGATCAGAAGCCGCAGGCTGTCGCCATCATGGGCCGCCTCGACGGCTTGTTCGAACCGGGCCGGGGGCACGTCGCGGAAGGGCGGCTGCACCATGTCGAGCCAGACATTGGGCACGAAGAGGGTGAAAGCCACCAGCAGGAGCGCGGCACTTTCATGCAGGCGGCTCGGGGCCAGGAAATAGCCCTGCGTGGCGGCAGCGAAGAGCAGCATGGCGAAGGTGGCGACGAGGAAGACGAAAGCCGCGTGGCCGATCCCCGCCCAGGTGCCCAGGTCGACCCCGTAGAGAATGAGCGTGGGGTTGAAGATGAACAGGAAGGGCAACGCGACGGTGCGCAAGCTGTAGAAGAAGGCGGTGAAGCCGGTCTTGATCGGGTCGCCCCCCGACACGGCGGCGGCGGCGAAACTGGCCAGCCCCACGGGCGGGGTCACGTCGGCCATGATGCCGAAGTAGAAGACGAAGAGATGCGCGGCGATGAGGGGCACGATCAGCCCTTCCTGCGCGCCGAGCGACACCACGACCGACGCCATCAGCGACGAGACAACGATGTAATTCGCGGTCGTGGGCAGGCCCATCCCGAGGATGAGGGAGAAAATGCCCACGAAGATCAGCATCAGGATCAGGCTGCCGCCCGAAAGCTGCTCCACCAGCCCTGCAAGCTCGGTTCCGATGGGGGTCTTGGTGACGATGGCCACGATGATGCCCGCCGCCGCCGTGGCGACACCGATGCCGATCATGTTGCGCGCGCCGGCGATGAGGCCATCGACGAGGTCGTCGAAGCCGCCCCGGAACTCGGCCACCATCTGCGCGCCCTGCCCACGGAAAAGCGCCTTCAGCGGTCGCTGCGTGACGATGATGAAAAGCATCAGCGCGGTGGCATAGAAGGCGGATTTCGCGGGGCTCTGGCGTTCGACCATCAGGAACCAGACCAGAACCACGATGGGCAGGATGTAATGCAGGCCCGTGGCATAGACCTCTGCAACCGTGGGCAGTTTGATCTCTTTGGCATTGGGATCGTCGACCTCAAGGTCCGGGCTGCGGGCTGCGATGGCCACGAGCCAAAGGTAGATCGCGGCGAGCGCCAGCACCATCACCGGGCCCGTCAGCGCGGGCGCGGCGGATTTGAGCGCGCCGACCGCGTAGATGAGCGCGGTGAACCCGGCCCCCGCGATGGCAAAGCCGATCACGAATTTCACGATCATGCCCAGGAAGCTCTTGGCTTCCCCAAGAGCGGGCATGTCCTTTTTCAGCGCCTCAAGGTGCACGATATAGACAAGCGCGATGTAGGAAATCACCGCCGGGATGAAGGCGTGCTTAATGACCTCGACATAGGAAATGCCGATGAATTCCACCATCAGGAAGGCGGCAGCGCCCATGACCGGGGGCATGATCTGGCCATTGACCGAGGAGGCGACCTCGACCGACCCGGCCTGTTCCGAGGTGAAGCCCACCCGCTTCATCAGCGGGATGGTGAACGTGCCCGTGGTGACCACGTTGGCGATGGACGAGCCGGAAATGAGACCTGTCATCGCGCTGCCAACAACGGCCGCCTTGGCAGGCCCTCCGCGCAGATGGCCCAGGCCCGCGAAGGCCAGCTTGATGAAGTAATTGCCCGCACCCGCCTTGTCCAAAAGCGAGCCGAAAAGCACGAAGAGGAAAACGAACGCGGTGGAAACGCCGAGCGGGATGCCGAAGACCCCCGCCGTATCGAGCCAGAGCGCGTTCATGAGCGAGGTGAAGGAAATCCCCTCGTGCTCGATCAGCTCGGGGATAAGCCATCCCTGCCCCATGTAGCCGTATAGCGCGAAGAGGCTTCCCACGATGGTCAGCGCAGGGCCGAGCGCGCGGCGGCTGGCCTCCAGCAGACACAGCATGCCGATGGCGCCGACGATCACCTGTCCCTGCGTCGGCAGGCCAGAGCGCGCGGTCAGCGCCAACTGGTCAGAATAGAGGAAAACGTAGAAGGCGGTTCCGCCCGCAAGGATCGCAAGCGCCCAATCCGCGATCGGGATGTGGTGGCGGGGCGAGGATTTGAAGGCCGGGTAGGCCAGGAAGGCCAGCAGCACGGCGAAGGTCAGGTGGATGGGCCGGGTCTGCGAGGAATTGAGAACCGGAAGGTATTCAGCGAACCAAAGCTGCGGTTGCGCGATCCATAGCTGAAAAAGAGACCAGCCCAGGGCCAGGCCCGAGATCAGCAGGGCCAGCGTGCGATTGGACGGGTCACGCGCACCGCTGTCGGTGCTGGCGACGAGGTCCTGCAGCTCCTCGTCCGTGAATTGGCGCCCCTCGCGCCCTGCGTTGGGATCGGTCATCGGTCCACCCTTACCAATGAAATCGGAGACGAGTCCTGTCGAGGTCCCGCGGCGCGGCCATAGTGCGCCGCGGGAGATGTCAGGCGGGGCCGATCACTCGATCAGGCCGGCCTCGCGGTAGTAACGCTCGGCACCGGGATGCAGCGGCGCGCTGAGCCCGTCAGCGGCCATCTGCGCCGGGTCGAGATTTGCGAAGGCCGGGTGCAGGCCGCGGAACTGGTCGATGTTCTCGAACACGGCGCGGACGATCTCGTAGACCACGTCATCGGGCACGTTGGCCGAGGTCACGAAGGTTGCGCCGACACCGAAGGTCTGCACGTCCGCGTCATTGCCGCGATACATGCCGCCGGGGATTGTGGCGGTGCGGTAGAACGGGTTGTCGGCAACCAGCTGGTCGACCGCGTCGCCGGTCACGTTCACGATGACCGAGTCACAGGCGGTGGTGGCTTCCTGGATCGAGCCCGAGGGGTGACCCACGGTGTAGACCATTGCGTCGATGTTGTTGTCGCACAGCGCCTGGCTCTGCTCGGCGGCCTGAAGCTCGGACGCGACGGCGAAGTCGTCCATCGTCCAGCCCATGGCCTCCATCAGCACTTCCATCGTGCCGCGCTGGCCGGAGCCGGGGTTGCCCACGTTCACTCGCATGCCGCGCAGGTCTTCGAAGCTGCTGATCCCGGCATCGGCCCGGGCGACGACGGTGAAGGGTTCGGGGTGCACCGAGAAGACGGCGCGCAGGTCCTCGAAGGCGCCCTGCTCTTCGAAGCGCGAGGTGCCGTTATAGGCATGGAACTGCCAGTCGGACTGCGCCACGCCGAATTCCAGCTCGCCGCCGCGAATGGCGTTGATGTTGTAGACCGACCCGCCGGTGGATTCGACGCCGCAGCGGATGCCATGCTCCGAGCGGCCCCGGTTCACCAGGCGGCAGATCGCGCCGCCGGTCGGGTAATACACGCCGGTCACACCGCCGGTGCCGATCGTGACGAAGGTTTGGTCTTGTGCCGAGACGGCTCCTGCACCAAACGCGGTCGCGGCTGCCACGAGGGCGCCAACCAAGATTTTGTTCATGAATTCTCTCCCACTTGATCCGAATTGAAGCACGGATGCCGGGCAGGTGAAACAAATCATTGAAATTCGTCAAGACATGAAAGAAATGTTTGAGAATGAAACAGCAGCGGCGGATGTGACATGACCCTCGACGATCTCAGACAGGCCCTGGCCGAGCAGGTTCACACCGCCTCGCCGAAGGTTTCACGCCTTGCTGCATGGGCTTTGGAGCATCCTCAGGAGATGGCGTTCCATTCCGTCCGGGCACTGGCGAAACGGGCCGATGTCAATGCAAACACGGTGTTTCGACTGGCCATTGCGCTTGGTTTTTCCGGCTACGATCCGTGCCGAACAGCCTTCCAGGCGGCGCTTCGCGGCGAGGGTGGCATGTACGGATCGCGGGCAAAACAGCTCCGATCGGGGGGAACGGCGGCCCTGACGGCCCGGATTCGCGAATCAGCGCACAAGAACCTGGACGCGCTTTTTTCCGACGCCAACATCCAGCGGGTGGGCGATGCGGTGGACCTGCTGGAACAGGCCGAACGCATCTACGCCGTGGGTGTGCGCAGCTGCTTTTCGCTGGCCCATTACCTCAGCTACTCGGGACGCATGGCCTTCGACAGCTTCGCACCGCCCCTGAACGAGCCGGGCGGGATCGCCGACGCCATTACCTCGACCGGCCCGGGGGACGTGGTGGTGGTGATCACCTTCTCGCTCTACTCGGCCGAAGTGGTGCGCGCCCACGAGGCGGCGCTGGCGCGCGGGGCCAGGGTGATCGCCATCACCGACAGCTATGTCTCGCCCATTGCGCGGGGGGCCGACGTGGTCTTCTGCCTGCCGATGGACGGGCCGCAACCGCTGCCTTCGCAAGGCGCGGCCTTCGCACTGGCCGAGGTGCTGGTGGGCGAGATGATCGCGCGCAGCGAAGACGCCGCGCAGCGGATCGCCGATTACGAGGACCGGATGCTGGAATTCGGCGGCTATGTTCAGACGGCGCTGGGCGCGAAGCCCGCCGGATCAGGCTGAGCGCTTGCCGTAGTAGAGGCCGACCACGTGCTCGGCCTCTGCGAAGAACAGCCAGCGCGACGTGACCAGCCCCGCCACGTGGCTGATGACCGCGAGCAGGCCCAGCACATGCCCCGCGCCGGGAACAACCAGCAGCACGACGGGCAGGCCATAGCCAAGCGTAAGGGCGATCATCCGCAGCTTGCGCGCGTGCTTGCGCCCCACCACATGCACGAATTCCCTGAGCAGGTAGTTGGTGCCCGTATGCGGCGGTTCGAACGCGCGAACCGTGCCGGGGCTGCCAAGCCCGGTTGCGGTGGCAAGGTTGCTGCCCGACTCCTTCAGGGCGCTGTCGCCCACCTGCCAATGGGCCACCTGCACGGCAGCGGCCAGCGCCAGCAGCGCGGCAGCGGCGGTCATCTGACCGGCCAGCAGCGCGCCCCCCGCGATGGACAGCGTCAGCAGATGCACGGGCGTGAGCGGCTGGTTCCAGCGCGGGACGGTCCTGAGCTGCCCGTAGATCATCGAGGTGGAATAGACCGTGGCCATCGACAGCGCCGCGCCCACCCAGCCCACGGGTTGCAGGCGGGTGTCGAGGAAGGTCGCGCAGAAGGCATAGACCGCCATGACCAGGAGCGCGGTCACCGCCAGCCAGGCCTCGCGGCTGAGCCAGCTGGTCTTCCACTGGGTGAAGGCCTTCAGCGCCCGCTGCGGATTGCCCAGGTGAAAGGTCGAGGCCATCAGACCGCCCACGGCCAGCGCATAGGCAATGGCGTAGAAGACGAAGGCGACCCAGCCGGTGACGGGCGGAAAGCCGAGGCCCAGGAAGAACAGCAGACCGAAGCCAAGGCCCGAGAAGCTGGTGAAGATGATGACGGACGGTGCGGGATGCATCAGAGCTTCTCCAGTGCCTTGTCCAGCCAGCCGAGGAACCCCTTGGGGTCTTCGGCGACGGGTTCGAGGAAGGGGGCGAGGATGTCGATATCCTCGGCGCGGTCCTGTTTCGGGCGCGGCGGCAGGTACTTGTTGACGGGCTTGGTGCCCTGTTCGGGCATCAGGTCCATGCCGCCCCGCTCGGCCACCAGGCGCGACACATCGCTGTCGGGGTCGCCCAGGTCGCCGAAATGGCGCGCGCCCGCCGGGCAGGTGCGCACGCAGGCCGGCTGGCGGTCCACCTCGGGCAGGTTCTCGTTATAGATGCGGTCGACGCAGAGGGTGCATTTCTTCATCACCCCTTCCAGCGCATCAAGCTCCCGCGCGCCGTAGGGACAGGCCCATGCGCAGAGGCCACAGCCGATGCAGTCGGACTCGTTGACCAGCACGATCCCGTCCTCGGCCCGCTTGTAGCTGGCCCCGGTCGGGCAGACGGTCACGCAGGGCGCGTCTTCGCAATGCAGGCACGACTTGGGGAAGTGGACCAGCTGCGCGGGGCCTTCGGCGGGCGTGATCTCGTAGCTGTGGACGCGGTTCAGGAACGTGCCCGAGGGGTTGGCGCCATAGGCATCCACATCCGATAGCGGCGCGCCATAGTTTTCCGTGTTCCAGCCCTTGCAGGAAATCACGCAAGCATGGCACCCGACGCAGGTGTCGAGGTCGATCACCAGCCCCAGTTTCTTTTGCGTGCTGACGGGAAGCTCGGTCATGCGGCCTGCTCCTTGCGGGTGTCTTGGACGAAGGCCGAAAGGTCGGCGGCAAAACGGTCGGGATCTTCGAGGAAGGGCGCATGGCCCACGCCATCGTAGGGCAGGAAGCGGCCTTTCGGCATGGCCTTGGCGGCGGCTTCCCCGGTCGCGGGGGACACGACCGTATCTGCGGCCCCATGGATGACAAGCCCCGGGCAGGTCATCGCCGCGTAGGTCGGGCGCATGTCCCAATCGGCCCCGAAAAGCGCGCGGCGCACCAGCGGCGGCACCAGCGCATTCGCCCCCACCATCAGCCCATAGGTCTGCCGGTCGAGCGGCCTGGCGGTGCAGGCATCGACGAAGCGGGCCGTCGCCGCCAGAAGCCGGACCTGATCGGTGGTGTAGAGATCGCGGTCGAGCCCGGGGCTGGCCGGGCCAACCATCCAGTCCTCGCGCGCCGAGCCGATGGCCAGGATGCCGCCTGCCAGCACCACGCCCCCAAGGGCCGCGTCGCCATGGGTGGCGAGGTAACTGGCAATGACCCGGCTGCCATAGGACCAGCCCACCAGCGTCACGTCGTTCAGGTGGTGCAGGTCCATGACCGCCGCTACATCGTCGGCCCAAAGGGCGGTGTCGGTATAGGAAGCCGCGTCTTCGGGCTTGTCCGAGGCACCGTGGCCGCGCAGGTCCATCGCCACGATGTGAAACCGGTCCTTCAGCCGCTCGGTCAGCGGCCCCCAGCACAGCGCATGCTGCGCCCATCCGTGGATGAGCAGGATCGCCGGGTTGGCCGGGTCGCCCGCCGAGTAGGTGGCAATGCGGGTGCCATCGCTGCTGGTCGTCATCACGGGGGTCATTTGCCCACCTTCCATGCCAGGTTGGCCGGTCCCCGTCCCACGGGCGAGGTGATCGGCGGATAGGCGGGCTGCGCCTCGTCGGGGGCAGTGACCTTCTCGATCTTCACCCGCAGGTCGAACCACGCCGCCTGCCCCGTCACCGGGTCGGAATTGGTCCAGCGCATGCCGTCGCCCTTGGGGGGCAGAAGCTCGTGGATGAGATGGTTGAGAAGGAAGCCCTTGGTGGCCTCCGGCGCGTCCTTGTCCAGCGCCCAGGCCCCCTTGCGCTTGCCGATCGCGTTCCACGTCCAGACGGTGTTTTCATTGAGCGCGGCCATATGGGCCACGGGCACGGTGATCGCGCCGTGGGCCGAGGTCACGCGCGCCCAGTCACCCTCGGCAAACCCGTTCGCTTCCCAGATCTTCGTCGGCACATAGAGCGGGTTGCGCCCGTGCAGCTGGCGCAGCCACGCGTTCTGGGTGCCCCAGCTGTGATACATCGCCATCGGGCGCTGCGTCAGCGCGTGGACCGGGAATTCCTCGGTATCGACATGGCTGTCCTCGAAGGGCGGATACCAGATCGGCAGCGGGTCCATAACCTGCTTGACCCGATCGCGCAGATGCTCTGGCGGCTGGCGGTCGCCATGGCCTTCGGCGGCCAGTTGGAAGCGGCGCATCGGCTCGACATAGAGATTGAACAGGTAGGGCTGCGGGCTGTCGTAAAGACCCATGCCGACGGCCCAGTCCTGGTAGGCGGCGTTCCACGGCTTGTAGTCGAGCGCCGCGTCGGGGATGTGCTCGACGAAGAAGCCGCCGTTTTCGATATAGCGGTCGATCTGCTGGGGGTTGGGCGCCCCCCGCCCCTTGTCGCTGCCATCGCCCCGGAAGCCTGCCAGCGGGCCGATGCCGGGCTTGCGTTCATGGTTCACGATGTAATCGGCGTAGTCCTTGTATTTCGCGCTGCCGTCCTCGTTGACGAAGGCAGGCATTCCCAGGCGCGCGCCAAGATCGACCAGCACGGACTGGAAACCGCGCACGTCGCGGTCGGGCTCGATCACCGGCCAGCGGATCGCGTCGGCGGCGGCATCGGCCTCGCAGATCGGACGGTCGAGCAGGCTGATGCAGTCATGCCGTTCCAGGTAGGTCGTGTCGGGCAGGATCAGGTCGGCATAGGCCACCATCTCGGAAGAATAGGCATCCGAATAGATGATCCGTGGGATCACGTAATCGCCGTTTTCATCCTTGTCCGTCAGCATCTTCATGACGCCAGACGTGTTCATCGACGAATTCCACGACATGTTCGCCATGTACATGAACAGCGTGTCGATCTTGTAGGGATCGCCCGCCTAGGCATTGGAAATCACCATATGCATGAGGCCATGGGCGCTCATCGGGTTTTCCCAGGTATAGGCCTTGTCGATCCGCGCCGGGCTGCCGTCGTCCTTCAGACAGAGGTCATCGGGGCCCTGCACATAGCCCAGATGCGGGCCGTTCAAAGGCTTGCCGGGGGTGACGCCGCAATGGGGTTTCGGATGGGCCTCGACCGGTTTCGGATAGGGCGGCTTGAAGCGGAAGCCGCCCGGCACCTCGACGCTGCCCAGAAGGATTTGCAGCACATGCAGCGCACGGCAGGTCTGGAAGCCGTTGGAATGGGCCGAAATCCCGCGCATGGCGTGGAAGCTGACCGGGCGACCGATCATCTTGTCATGTTTCACGCCCCGGAAGTCGGTCCAGGGCTGGTCGATCTCGATCTCTTCCTCGAAGGCGACGCGGGCGAGCTCGGCCGCGATATGGCGGATGCGTTTCGCAGAAACGCCCACCCTGCCCGCCACCGCCTCGGGCGTGTAGTCCTCCGACAGGTAGCGTTCTGCCAATAGCTGGAACACCGGGCGGTGCGTAACGCCTGCATTGCGCCATGTCCCGGCAAGGTCTGGCACCACGTCTGGATCGTCGAAGGGCGCGGGCTTGCCCGTGCGCCGATCGAGCACCAGCATCTTGCCCGCCTCGTCACGCAGCAGCAGCCCATATTCGGGCGATTTCGCATCGCCGTTCACCAGCACCGGCGCGTTGGTGTAGCGGCGCAGGTAATCGAGGTCGATCCGCCCCGCCTTCAGCAGGCAATGGATGAGCGACAGGATGAAGAGCCCATCGGTGCCGGGCGTGATGCCGACCCATTCATCGGCCACCGCGTTGTAGCCCGAGCGGATCGGGTTGACGCCGATCACCTTGGCCCCGCGTGCCTTGATCTTGCCCAGGCCCATCTTGATCGGGTTGCTATCGTGGTCCTCGGCCACGCCGAAGATCATCAGAAGCTTGGTGTGATCCCAGTCGGGCTGTCCGAATTCCCAGAAGGCCCCGCCCATCGTGTAGATGCCGCCCGCCGCCATGTTGACAGAGCAGAAGCCGCCATGAGCCGCGAAATTGGGGGTGCCGTAGTTCTGCGCCCAAAGGCCCGTGAAGCTCTGCGACTGGTCGCGCCCGGTGAAGAAGGCCAGCTTCTCGGGGTCCGTTTCTCGCAGGGGTTTCAGCCAGGACACGGCGATCTCCATCGCCTCGTCCCAGCTGATTTCCTCGAACTCACCCGACCCGCGCGGACCGACCCGCTTCAACGGCGCGCGCAGGCGCGAGGGCGCGTTGACCTGCATGATCCCTGCTGACCCCTTGGCGCAGAGCACGCCCTTGTTCACCGGGTGGTCGCGGTTGCCCTCGATATAGGCAACCTTGCCGTCCTTCATGTGCACGTTGATGCCGCAGCGGCAGGCGCACATGTAGCAGGTCGTCTTGCGGATCTCGTCCGACACTTTCGGCGATAGGTCGATCGCCGGTTGGGAATGGGCCATGCGCTGTCCTGAACCTTCCTGCGGGAATGCTTGTTCTTTCTTGCCCCGACACCGGACAACCCGATCACAGGGATCGGCCCGACGCCAGAACGTTTTGCCTGATTTTTGGTATCGTTGCTTGACCCGTCAAGCGATGACCAGTCTTTTGGGGGCAATATGGCCAGATTTTGTGTAAGCGCTTACATTATGTCACACCGCAGCGCCGCGTTCGGGCTGCTGATAGGGCTGGCCGCCTGCGTGCCAGGGGGCGAATCGGTGACAGGCGCGGCCTGTCAGCGGGGCGGCAGCGGCACGGCCTTTCGCCCCGGCGCGGTCACCGTCGCGGCCGTGGGCGACGTGCTGATGCATGTCTTTCTGCAACAGGATGCCGCGCAGCACCCCGACGGCTTCGCCACGCAGCTGGCGCCCATGGCGCCCTTCCTGCGCATGGCCGACGTGACCGTGGCGAATCTCGAAGGCCCGGCGGCTCGCGATCTGCTTGTAGGCGGGGGCGAGCGGGTGCTGCCGCCCGACCTGATCCACGATGGCGCGGTCTATTCGGGCTTTCCCACCTTCAACTTTCACCCCTCGCTGATCACCGACCTGGGCGATGCGGGCGTGGACGTTCTGCAGACCGCCAACAATCACGCGATGGACCGGGGGCCGCTGGGCGTCGAGCGCACGCTGGAGGCCATTGACGCCGCGGGGCTGGCCCATACCGGCACGCGGGCCCGGGGCGAGGCGGGCCCGTGGCACGCGGTCGTGGCGGCAGGCGGGCAGCGGATTGCCTTCCTGGCCTGTTCCTATTCCACCAACGGGCGGGCCGACCCGGGCGGGCAGGTTCTGCTGTGCTATCGCGATGAGGCCGAAGTTCTGGCCACGATCCGCGCGCTGCGCGCCGATCCGCAGATCGACGCCACGATCCTGCTGCCCCATTGGGGCCAGGAGGACATGGAAAGCCCCGACGCCAACCAGCGCCGGCTGGCGCAAGCCGCGCTCGAGGCCGGGGCCGCTGCCGTGATCGGCACCCATCCGCATGTGCTGCAACCCATCGAGACGCTGACCACCTCGGACGGGCGGCGCGGGGTCGTGGCCTATTCGCTTGGCAATTTCATCTCGTCGCAATGGCGCACGAACCAGCGCAGTTCCGTCCTGCTCTTCCTCGACCTTCTGCCCGGCCCCAACGGGCTGGAAGCGGCCCCGCCTGCCTGGCTGCCCACCCGTGTCACCCGCTACGTGAATGGCGTCGTGGTCCAGCCCGCCGAGCAGGCCGCCCATGGCGAGCGGACGATCGCCCATGTGGAAACGATCCTTGGCCGCGAGGGGATGCTAAGCGTTGCCGATCTGGGCGGCGGCTGCCGCTGACGCCACGCGCCCGCTTGCGCGGCTGCGCGGGCCATGCAACCTTGACCATCTGATCAAGAAACGGACCGGACGGGATGACCCAGACGACCCTAGAGACGACGACCACGGCTGCGGGCCTGCCGCAGGTCAGCCACGCGCGCAACCCCGGCATGGCGCTGGACATGGACTGGGTGATGGGCGCGCAGGCCAACACCTCGGCCATCGAGCGGCGCTGCGCCACCCTGCCCGGCCGCCGGTCGGTCAAGAAGGAATACCAGGCCGCATGGCTGGCCCGCGCGATTTCCTGCATCGACCTGACCACGCTGGCGGGCGACGACACGCCGGGCCGGGTGAAACGGCTCTGCGCCAAGGCGATGCAGCCGGCGCGGGCGGATTTGCTGGAGGCCATCGGCCTGCCAGGTCTCACCACCTGCGCGGTCTGCGTCTATCACGAAATGGTGCCCGTGGCGGTCGAGGCGCTGGCGGGGTCCGGCATTCCCGTCGCGGCTGTCTCCACCGGCTTCCCCGCAGGGCTCTCGCCCTATCACCTGCGGGTGAAAGAGATCGAGGAAAGCGTGAAGGCGGGGGCAGAGGAGATCGACATCGTGATTTCCCGCCGCCACGTTCTGACCGGCGACTGGCAGGCGCTTTACGACGAGATGAAAGAGTTCCGCGCCGCCTGTGGCGAGGCGCATGTGAAGGCGATCCTCGCCACGGGCGAACTGGGCACGCTGCGCAACGTGGCGCGCGCCTCGCTCGTCTGCATGATGGCGGGGGCGGATTTCATCAAGACCTCGACCGGCAAGGAAAGCGTCAATGCCACCCTGCCCGTGAGCCTCGTGATGATCCGCGCGATCCGGGCCTATCACCAGGCCACGGGCATCCGCATCGGCTACAAGCCCGCGGGCGGGATTTCCAAGGCGAAGGACTCGCTGGTGTATCTCTCGCTGATGAAAGAGGAACTGGGCGACCGCTGGCTGCGCCCTGACCTCTTCCGCTTCGGGGCCTCGTCGCTTCTGGGCGATATCGAGCGGCAGCTGGAACACCACGTGACCGGGGCCTATTCCGCCAGCTGGCGGCACGCGATGGCGTAACAAATGAAGAAGTATCTGGCAAAAACTACTATACTTGTTGCGTTCCTCGTCGCCTCCTTCAGCGCTCAAGCTGAAGAGGATAGCGTAGTTTTATCTTCAGCTGATTTTGCAGATGCTTGCACACGGGCGAATGAAAGCTGGGTGTCATTTTGCAACGGCTATGCCCAAGCACTCGTGGATTTTGCAACTTTATCTGGCAATGCGTGCATACCTGATGGAACTACACGATCCGAAATCATAACGCTCATTGATAGCATCGCATTCGATGCCATCTCCACCAATGACATCGCTTCGGACAGTCCGGCTTTTCTTGTTGCACTTAGTGTAATCGAAGCCGCATTCCCTTGCAGCTAGCGGAACTAAATCGATGACCATCCCCGAGATTTTCGAGACCATGGACTACGGCCCCGCGCTGGAAGACGCCTCCGAGGCGCGCGCTTGGATTGCCCGGCACGAGGGCCGCTTCGGCCATTTCATCGGCGGGGCCTTCACGGCACCGGGCGAGACCTTTGCCACGACGAACCCGGCCACGGGCGAGGCGCTGGCGCAAGTCAGCCAGGGCAGCGCAGCGGATGTGGAAGCGGCGGTGGATGCGGCCGCCCGCGCCTTCCCGCGCTGGTCGAAACTGTCCGGCCACAAGCGCGCCCGTCACCTCTATGCGCTGGCGCGGCTCCTGCAAAAGCACAGCCGCCTGTTCGCCGTGCTGGAGACGATGGATAACGGCAAGCCGATCCGCGAGAGCCGCGACATCGACATTCCGCTGGCGCAGCGGCATTTCTACTATCACGCCGGGCTGGCGCAGCTCTGCGACGCCGAGTTGCCGGGGCACCAGCCGCTTGGCGTCTGCGGGCAGGTGATCCCGTGGAACTTCCCGCTGCTGATGCTGGCCTGGAAGGTCGCGCCGGCGCTCGCGGCGGGCAACACGGTAGTGCTGAAACCCGCCGAATACACGTCGCTCACCGCGCTTCTCTTCGCCGATATCTGCCGCGAGGCGGGGCTGCCCAAGGGCGTGGTCAATATCGTCACCGGCGATGGCGCGACGGGGGCGGCACTTGTCGAACATCCCGGCATCGCCAAGGTGGCCTTTACCGGATCGACCGAAGTTGGCCGGAAGATCCGCGAGGCGACGGCGGGCAGCGGCAAGGCCCTGACACTCGAACTGGGGGGCAAGTCGCCCTACATCGTCTTCGACGACGCCGATATCGACAGCGCCATCGAGGGGCTCGTGGATGCGATCTGGTTCAACCAGGGGCAGGTCTGCTGCGCTGGCAGTCGCCTTCTTGTGCAAGAAAACATCGCGGAGGAGTTCCACGCCCGGCTGAAGGCCCGCATGGCCAACCTGCGCGCAGGCGATCCCCTGGACAAATGCATCGATATCGGCGCGGTGGTGGACCCGGTGCAGCACGCAAGGATCACCGAGCTCGTGGCAGGCTGCACCGCGGGCGAGACCTACCAGGCCCCGATCGAGATGCCCTCGGGCGGCTGCTTCTACCCCCCCACCCTGATCACCGGGCTGGAGCCCGCCGACCCGCTGATGCAGGAAGAAATCTTCGGGCCCGTGCTGGTGTCTTCCACATTCCGCACCCCGGGCGAGGCCGTGGCGATGGCCAACAACACCCGCTACGGGCTGGCCGCGACGGTCTGGACCGAGACCGTGAACCTCGCCCTCGACGTGGCGCCCAAGCTGGCCGCGGGCGTGGTCTGGGTCAACGCCACCAACCTATTCGACGCGGCCGCGGGCTTCGGCGGTGTGCGCGAAAGCGGG
Organism: Nioella sp.; assembly: GCF_964229645.1. Taxonomy (GTDB): domain Bacteria; phylum Pseudomonadota; class Alphaproteobacteria; order Rhodobacterales; family Rhodobacteraceae; genus Nioella. The sequence goes on from NZ_CAXREX010000113.1 coordinate 24,316, forward strand.
TTTGGCCGCGAAGGCGGGTGGGAAGGCCTGCTGGCCTATCTCAAGCCCTCCGACGCCGGGAAACCGGTGAAGCCCGCGAAGCTTCACGCACCCGGCGAGGCGGATTTCGAGGGGATCGACCGCACCGCCAAGCTTTACGTGGGCGGCAAGCAGGCGCGGCCCGATGGCGGCTATTCGCGCGCCATTCACAGGCCGCGTGGCGCATTGATCGGCCATGTGGGGATCGCCAACCGCAAGGATATCCGCAACGCCGTGGAAGCGGCGCAGGCAGCCGCCGGGTGGGGCAAGACCACCGGGCATCTCAGGGCGCAGATCCTCTATTACCTGGCCGAAAACCTCGGCGCGCGCGCGGGCGAATTCGCCGACCGCATCCGGGCGCAAACGGGCCGCTCTGCCGCCTCGGCCCGTGACGAGGTGGACATCGCGCTGTCGCGGCTCTTCAGTTACGCCGCCTGGGCCGACAAGTTCGACGGCGCGGTCAAATCGGTGCCCATTCGCGGCGTGGCGCTGGCGATGAACGAGCCCGTGGGCGTGATCGGGGCCTTCTGCCCGGAAGAGGCGCCTTTGCTAGGCCCGGTATCGCTGCTGGCACCCGCCATGGCCATGGGCAACCGGGTGATCCTGGTCGCCGGTGAAAGCGCGCCCTTGAGCGCCACGGATCTTTATCAAGTGCTCGACACGTCGGATGTGCCGGGAGGGGTGGTGAACATCCTGACCGGGTCGCATGCAGACCTGGCCAAGCCGCTCGCCACGCATATGGACGTGAACGCGGTCTGGAGCTTTTCCTCGGCCGATGTCTCGGGCGAGATCGAGGCGGGCAGCGCCGGATCGCTGAAGCGCACATGGGTCAATAACGGGCGCAACCCCGACTGGTTCGGAGCGGCTGGTGAGGGCAAGGCCTTCCTGCGGGCCGCGACGGAGGTGAAGACGGTCTGGGTGCCCTACGGCGAGTGAGGAGGTTGCGCCCGTGCCCCCGGCACGGGCGACCCGCGCGATCCGTGACGGATCGCGGATCATTTTCCGCAGCGGAAAATGCACGGGGGCTCTGCCCCCGCACCCCCGGAGTATTTTGACCAAGAAGAGGGCAGGCTCAGCGGCCTGAAACGCGGTCCTTGAGCTTGGCCCAGCGCACCATCACTCCGTCCACCACCGGGTCGATGACCCGGTCCTCGAAGCGTTCCCAGAGCCGCCACAGCACGAAGAGAAGCGCCGCCAGCAGGGTCAAGATCACGATATTGAGCCAGGGAAAGAGGCTCACTTCGGGGCTGTCCACCGCGCGGATTGCCACCGCGTTGGGATAGATCGACAGCGCGGGCATCCGCCAGCCGTAATGGGTGATGACAACCCATTGCGGGCTGGCGCTGGTCGAGGTCAGGTCCGCCGCCTCGGCATGCAGGTTGGAACTGTCGAGCTTGAAATAGGGCGGCCAGCCAAAGCCGGTATCCTCGTTGCGGTAGACGCTCACGCGGCCATCTGGCCGGGTGGTGTTGATGAGCCGCAGGTCGCGATTGGTGCCCTCGGTATTGCCGGTGTCGGATCGCGCGTAGAACATGCGGTTCCAGCCCGACAGGTCCGCGCGGATGATTTCCGTCCCCGTGATCCGCACCACGTCGCGGCCCGGCAGCGTGTAGTGCAGGAAGCCGCCGACAAGGAGCGCGATCAGCAGCAGAACACTCCAGCGAACCCATCTCATGTCGGTCAAATCCCTTCCTGGCCAATGCCCGTGTCCTACCCTGACAGATGGGGACGGCCAAGCCAAATGCGAGGGCTTGCGGCATGTTGGCCTTGGGCGCAAAGTGCAGGCCATGACAGCAGATCCCAGCCTTGACCGCCTTTATGCCGAAATCGCCGCCCGCGAGGCGGAGCTCATCCAGCTGACACAGGATCTTGTGCGCATCCCGACGCTGAACCCGCCGGGGCGCCACTACCACGACATCTGCGACTTCCTGGGCGCGCGGCTGCGCCGCAAGGGGTTTCACGTCGACCTGATCCGGGCGCACGGCGCACCCGCCGACAGCGAGAAATATCAGCGCTGGAACATGGTGGCGCGCCACCAGGGCGCGGGTGGCGCGGGGGAATGCGTGCATTTCAACAGCCATCACGACGTGGTCGAGGTGGGCCATGGCTGGACCACCGACCCGTTCGGAGGAGAGCTGAGGGACGGCCGCATCTACGGACGCGGCACCTGTGACATGAAAGGCGGGCTCGCCGCCTCGGTCATCGCTGCCGAAGCGTTCATCGCAGCCTTCCCCGACTACATGGGCGCGATCGAGATCAGCGCCACGGCGGACGAGGAATCGGGCGGGTATGGCGGCGTGGCCTACCTCGCCGAACATGGCTGGTTCCGCCCCGAAAAAGTGCAGCACGTCATCATCCCCGAGCCCCTGAACAAGGACCGCATCTGCCTGGGCCATCGCGGCGTCTGGTGGGCGGAAATCGAGACCAGGGGGCGCATCGCCCATGGCTCCATGCCCTTCCTGGGCGACAGCGCGATCCGTCACATGGGCGCGGTGCTGGAGGAGATGGAGCGCACGCTCTACCCGCTTCTGGCGGGCAAGCGCACGGCGATGCCCGTGGTGCCCGAAGGCGCGCGGCAATCGACGCTCAACATCAACTCGATCCATGGCGGCGAGCCGGAACAGGATGACGATTATACCGGCCTGCCCGCGCCTTGCGTCGCCGACCGCTGCCGCATCGTGATCGACCGGCGCTTTCTGATCGAAGAGGACCTTGCCGAGGTGAAGGCCGAGGTCGCCCGGATGCTGGAAAGCATCAAGGCCAGCCGTCCGAAATTCGAATACGAGATCCGCGATCTCTTCGAGGTGGTCCCCACGATGACGGACGAGGATGCGCCGGTGGTGAAAACGGTGCAGGCGGCCATTCAGAAAGTGCTGAACACCGAGGCGCAGTTCGTGGTCTCGCCCGGCACCTACGACCAGAAGCATATCGACCGGATCGGCAAGCTGAGGAACTGCATCGCCTACGGGCCCGGCATCCTCGATCTGGCGCATCAGCCCGACGAATGGGTCGGGGTCGAAGACATGATGGACAGCGCCAAGGTGATGGCGCTGACCCTGCGCGAACTTCTGACCTGAGCGACCGGGGCATTCCTGGCCATGCAGCCCGTGCAAGCCGGGATTGACCAGTCTCTGGGTGGTCGTTGGTGCGGCGCGGGCCTATCTCGGCGGCAATCCCTCCCTTCCCGATCTTATACAGGATCAAGATCATGCCCCACGCAGCCCAGAACCTGCACGCCTTCGCTTTCCTGATGACCGCCTTTGACCTGCGCGGCATCTTCCCCGCCGCGCGCGAGCGCAAGGCATCGGAGCCTGTCCCCCACTGGATCGACTTCCTGCACCCCACCCCGCGCGGCTGACGCGGTCCGCGCAGGAGGCCAGGAGGATCGCGGCCCGACGGGCCGCGGCCTTTAAGTCGCAAACCGCCCGCGCCTTAGCCCACGGCAATATTGTCGATCAGCCTGACGCCCGCCAGTTGTGCAGCCGTCAGCAGGCGAGCCGGACGGTTCAGCACCTCAACGGGTTTCAGCGTCTCGCTGTCGCGCAGTTCCATGTATTCGACCGCGTTGAACCCCGCGCGCTCCACCTCTGCACTGGCCTCGGCCAGGACCTGAGCCACCGGCTCGCCCGCCCCGATCCGCGCCGCGGCCCGTTCCATCGCGGCGTTCAGCGCCGGGGCCTTGATCCGCGCCCGGTCCGACAGCAGCAGGTTGCGCGACGACAGGGCCAGCCCGTCCTCTTCGCGGATCGTGGGGCAGCCGACCACCTCGGTCCCGAGGTCCAGGTCCGCCGACAGCCGCGTGACCACCTGCAACTGCTGGTAGTCCTTTTCCCCGAACCAGGCCCGATCGGCCATGGTCTGGGTAAAGAGCTTGGTGACAACGGTCGCCACCCCGTCGAAATGGCCGGGGCGGAACGCGCCCTCCAGCTCATCGGCAACCCCGCCGACCGAAACCGTGGTCACGAAACCGTCGGGATAGATCTGGTCGGGGTCCGGGCAATAGATCGCGTCGACCTCTAAAGGGATCAGCTTGCGCGCATCCTCTTCCTCGGTGCGCGGGTAATTCTCCAGGTCCTTGGGGTCGTTGAACTGCTTTGGATTGACGAAGATCGTCACGATCACGCGGTCGGCCCCGGCCTTGGCCGCGCGCACGAGGCTGAGATGCCCCTGGTGCAGCGCGCCCATCGTGGGCACGACGCCGATCACCTCACCTGCACGCCGCCAGCCGCGGGTCATCTGCTGAAGCGCCGCCTTGCTGCGGATGATGGGGGCGGTCATGGCTTGGCCCCCTGCGCCTCTTCGCCGAAGACATGCTCGGGCGCGGGGAAACTGCGGGCACGCACCTCTGCGGCATAGGCCGCGATGGCCGCATCCGCCGTCTCGCCCAGTTCCGCGTAGCGTTTGGCGAATTTCGGCTTGAAGGCGGTGAACAGCCCCAGCATGTCATCGACCACGAGGATCTGCCCGTCGCATCCTGCCGAGGCCCCGATCCCGATCGTGGGAATGGGCAGTTCTGCCGTGATCTCATCGGCCAGCGTGGCAGGCACCTTCTCCAGCACCACCGAAAACGCCCCGGCCCGTGCGACCGCGCGAGCATCGTCCAGCACGCGGGCCCGGTCTTCGCCCCGCCCCTGCACCTTGTAGCCGCCCAGCGTATTGATCGCCTGCGGCGTCAGGCCGATATGCGCCATGACCGGGATCGAGCGGCGGGTGAGGAAGCGGATCGTCTCCTCCATCTCGACGCCGCCTTCCAGCTTGACCGCCGCCGCGCCCGTCTCGCGCAGGATGCGGGCCGCGTTGCGCAGCGCCTGGGACGGGCTTTCCTCGTAGCTTCCGAAGGGCATGTCCACGACCATCATCGCCCGGCTCAGCCCCCGCTTCACCGCCGCGCCATGCAGGATCATCATCTCCATCGTGACGCCCAGCGTGCTCTCCATCCCGTGCAGCACCATTCCCAGGGAATCGCCCACCAGCACGATGTCGCAATGCGGGTCGGTCAGGCGGGCAACAGGGGTGGTATAGGCGGTCAGGCAGACCAGCGGCAGCCCCCCTTTTCGCGCGAGAATATCGGCGGGCAACGGGGCCGTCTTCTTGGCGGTGGCGCTCATGTCTCCTCCCATGCAGCGTCAATGCGGTGGCGCGGCATACTATGCTGCGTTGCAGAAATCCAGTCTTGACGCGGGGCCCGCGCAAGAAAGTTACCTTTCGATTCGCTTGATTAACGGCCCGGTTGGGCCTTTCATGGGGAGAGGGTCGGCACGCGACCGGCCGCGACAGGGAGAAATGACATGCGTATCCTGCAATCCACCGCGCTCGCGCTGGTGCTGGGCAGCACGGCCGCCTTCGCCACCACGACCGACATCACCATCGGCATGCAGCTGGAGCCCCCGAACCTCGACCCGACGGGCGGCGCGGCGGCCGCCATCGACGAGGTGGTCTATGCCAACGTCTTCGAAGGGCTGACGCGCTTCGCCTCGGATGGCTCGGTCATTCCGGGCCTGGCTGAAAGCTGGGACATTTCCGAGGACGGCCTGACCTATACCTTCCACCTGCGCGACGGCGTCATGTTCCATGACGGCACCAGCTTCACCGCCGAAGACGCGGTGTTCAGCCTCGACCGCGCCCGTGCCGAAGGCTCCACCAACGCGCAGCCGGGCCTCTTTGCCGGCATCGCAAGCGTCGAGGCCGCCGACGACACCACGCTGGTGGTGACGCTCTCTGCCCCCAATGGCAGCTTCCTCTTCAACATGGCCTGGGGCGACGCCGTGATGGTCGCGCCCGAAAGCGCCGACACCAATGCCACCAACCCGGTGGGCACCGGTCCCTTCCGCTTCTCGGAATGGGTGCAGGGCGACCGGGTGGAACTGGTGCGCAACGACGCCTACTGGGGCGAGCCCGTGGCGCTGGAAGCCGCGACTTTCCGCTTCATCTCGGACCCCAACGCCGCCTTCGCGGCGATGATGGCGGGCGACGTGGATGCCTTCCCGGTCTATCCCAGCCCCGAAACGCTGGCCCAGTTCGATGCCGATCCGCGCTTCAACGTGATCGTGGGCTCGACCGAGGGCGAAACCATCCTCTCCACCAACAACATGGCCGATCACCTCAGCGACGTGCGCGTGCGCCAGGCGATCGCCCATGCGATCAACCGGCAGGACATCATCGACGGGGCCATGTTCGGCTATGGCACGCCCATCGGCACCCATTTCGCGCCGCACAACCCCGACTATGTCGACCTGACCGGCCTGTCGGCCCACGACCCCGACCGCGCCCGCGAACTGCTGGCCGAAGCGGGCGCCGAGGGGATCACCCTGCGCCTGATGCTGCCGCCGCCCTCCTACGCCCGGCGCGGGGGCGAGATCGTGGCCGCCCAGTTGCGCGCGGTTGGTCTCGATATCGAGATTTCCAACCTCGAATGGGCGCAGTGGCTCGAACAGGTCTTCCGCGGCCATGACTTCGACCTGACCATCGTCAGCCATACCGAACCGATGGATATCGGGATCTACGGGCGAGACGACTATTACTTCCAGTATCAGTCCGACGCCTTCAACGCGGTGATGGCGGAACTGAATGCCACCACCGACCCGGCGGGTCGGTCTGCCCTGCTGCAACAGGCGCAGCAGATCATCGCCGAGGACTACGTGAACGGCTACCTGTTCCAGTTGGCCAAGACCGGCGTGGCAAATGCCAATATCGAGGGTCTGTGGGAAAATTCACCCACCCAGGCCATCGACCTGACCGGGGTTCACTGGACCGACTAAGCCAGCACTGACACGATCGAAAAGGCCCGGCATCCTCAAAGGCGCCGGGCCTTTTTCTGTCAAAAGCGCGCGAGAGCCTCCAAAAGTGCTATGATCCCCGGTGTATCTTCAAGACACAGGGGGCCCATGCCATGTTCCGTTCCCTCCTTCTCAGCGTGGTTCTGCTCGCTGCGACACCCCTGGCAGCACAGGAATTCACCCCGCAGGACCTGGTCTCTTACGCCCAATCGGAAGAAGAGGCCCTGCTGCGCGAACGCGAGCGCCTGCTGGCGGCAGAGGCCGCACTGGCCGAGCCCCTTTGGCTGCGCCGCGCGGATGGGCAGGTCGATGTTGTCGATGGCGGACCGATCTACGACCGGGCAAGCTTCGTGATCGAAATGGCCGTCTCGATGCGGGCCGAGGCCGAGATCGACAGCCTGGAGGCCGCTGCGGGCTTCGAAATGCCCGCCTTCCTGCGCGACATCACCCAGCAGGTTGCCGAAGCTGTGGCCGCAACCGATACACCCGATCAGGCCAGCATCGTTTCCCGCGCCCGAAACCGCTTGATCGACGCCTACCGGACCGCCTCTCAGGCCACCCGGCGCGAGACCCTGGTCGGGATCGACCAGCGCCTGACCTGGGTGCGCGAGGTGTTCGAGGAGGCGCAGGAAGCGCGCGAAGCGCGCGCCTTTCCCGCCATCTACAGCGTGTTCACCTCCAGTTATGGCGATATTCACTGGGACGAAGGCTATTACGGCGACCCCAACAAGACCCTCGCTGTGTCCGACATCCGCGAGGATCGCGCCCATGCCGTCTGGGTGGTCGAGGGCCGGTGGGGGCGCGTCGACGATCCCGACCGTGTGGGCGGCTTCGAATTCTGGTTCAGCTCCGCGTGCAGCTTTTCCGGCTGGTGGTGGTATGACAACGACCGGCCCGATGTGGAAAGCCGCAGCCCGAACTGGACGGGGGAATGCGCGGGGGGCTAACCTGACCGCGTGCGCAGCCCCGCGCGCCCGGTCAAGGAGCCCCCGTTGAGTGTCGCCGCATCCCAGACGGGCCGCCCCAACCGCGCCCTTCCCGCGATCCTGATCAGCCTTGCCTCGATCGTGCTCTTCGATCTCATGGGGCTGGTTATCAAGCACCTGTCGACCCACGGCTACAGCGCCGCCGAGCTGTCCTCCTACCGCAATCTCTTCGGGCTGATCCCGGCCGGCATCGCGCTCTGGTCGTCCCGGCAATGGCGCGCGGGCGGGCGCAGGCTGTGGCTTCGGCAGTGGCCCATCGCGGTGATCCGGGGGCTGGCGGTGACCGTGGCGCAGTTCTGTTTCTACCTCGCCATCGGGCGCATCGCCTTCGCCACCGCGGCCACCATTTCCTATTCCAGCTCGCTCTTCATCCTGCTCTATTCCGTGCCGCTTCTGGGCGAGAGGGTAGGCGCGTTCCGCTGGTCGGCGGCGCTGGTGGGCTTCGCGGGCGTCGTGCTGGTGATGGGGCCGGGGCGCGAAGGCTTCGGCCTCGACGTCGTGCTGCCCCTCATCGCCGCTTCGCTCTACGGGTTCGCGGGGGTCTCCTCGCGGATGATGGACGCCGAGGTGCCCAGCCCGCTGATCAACCTGTGGTCCTCGTCCATGTCGGCGCTCGGGGCCTTCGTGCTGGCCATGGCGCTTGGCGGCTACGCGCCCATCGCCTCGCTGACCGACCTAGCCTGGATCGTGGCGATGGGGCTCTTCGGGGGCTCGGCGGTTCTGTGCATGGTCATCGCCTACCGCATGACCGAACCCGGAAACCTCGCCCCCTTCGCCTATTTCGGCATTCCCACCGCCTTTACCCTCGGCTGGCTCTTCTTCGACGAAGCCCCCTTCGGCGATCTCTTCCCCGGCGCGATACTGATCGTGGCCGGGGGTCTGATGATCCTGTGGCGAGAGCGGCGCCTGGCCCGCGAGGAGTGACGCCGCCCCGACACTCAGGCCGCCGACAGGTCCAGCACCACCGCCCCGCGCCGGTGCCGCCCCTCCACATGGGCATAGCCCTCGCGGATGCGCTCGAACGGATAGACCCGGTCGATCAGCGGGCGAAGATGCCCCTCCAGCACCAGCGCGGCCAGGGTCTCCACCCCCTCGCGGCTGTCCCCGCTGACATGGAGCTTCATGCGCGGCCCCCGCCCCAGGCCCAGCCCCGAGACCAGGGCCGCAGGCAGGGCGCGGATCCCGAAATTGAGCGGCAGGAACAGGCCGGACGGGGCCAGGATGCGCCGGGCGGTCCGGAAATCGAGCGCGCCCACCGTGTCGAACACGACGTCGAACATCGTGTCGCGCCGGGTCACGTCCTCTGCCCGGTAATCCACCACCTCCTGCGCGCCGAGCGACCGGACATAGGCAAGGTTCTCGCCACTGGCGACACCCGTCACCTCGGCCCCCAGCCAGCGCGCGATCTGCACCGCGTAGCCGCCGACCCCGCCCGATGCGCCCACGACCAGCACCCGCTGACCGGGCAGGACGCCCGCAACATCGCGCAGGAATTCCAGCGCGCAGAGCGCCCCGAACGGCAGCGCGGCGGCCTCCTCGTCCGACATCCCGCCGGGCAGGGCGGCAATCGCCCCCGTTTCGGGCATCGCCAGGTATTCCGCATGGGCCCCGAACATGCTGAAGCCAAAGACCCGGTCGCCGGGCCGGAAGCGGGTCACACCCGCGCCCACCGCCTCGACCGTGCCTGCGAAATCGCCGCCCAGCACCCTGCGGCGCGGGCGAAACAGCCCGAACATCAGCCGCCCCGGCAGCCACAGCCCACCCGGAAAGGCCGAGGCACGCAGCCGCCAGTCGGCGGTCGTGATCCCGGCAGCGCCCACGCGCACCAAGACCTCACCCTGCCCCGGCTCCGGGCGCGGCATCTCGCGCGGGGAAACAACCTCGGGGCCACCATAGCTGTCGTAATACATCGCTTTCATCTCGGTCTCCTTCATCGCTGTTGGACCCGAGATAGGACAACCGGCATCATGCGTGAATTGCCGTAATTTGCATCCGAACCATGCGAAAATGCATGACGAGACCCCCAACGAAAAAGCCCCCGCCGGATCGCTCCGCCGGGGGCCACGCCTGCTGAAATGCGCTTACATCGGCGGAATGGCGAAGAACATCGTCTCGCCCGAGTGATCGTCGACACCGTCGTTGTCGGTCGACACCCAGATCGTGCCGTCGGGCATGATCGCCAGCCCTTCGACCTTGTCCAGCACGTAGCCGCCGGTCGAGGTCAGGTAGGGGATCAGGTCCACGACCACCTCGTGCTCCACCACGGGCAGATCACCGCCCAGCGGTGCGGGCACCATGTTTTCCAGCGCCACGCGGGTGATCAGCTTGGTCACGGCAGCCGAGCCGATCTGGTTGTCGCGCTCGATCAGGTAGACATGGTCACCATGGGCGACGATTTCCGACAGGCCGACCCAGCCCATTTCCGGGTCGGTGGTCTGGTAGCGCACGGCGCCCCATTCCTCGGTCTCGGTGTTATAGGCCACCAGCTTCACTGTGTTCTCGGGGTCATCGTCCCAGCTGCGCTGGACTGCCATCCACAGGGTATCGCCCACCATGGTGATGCCCTCGAAGCCAAAGCGGCGTTCGACGGCCAGCAGTTCTTCGGGCAGCGGCACATAATCCTCGATCTCGCCATCGGCGCTGACATGGTAGAGCGCATGAGGCACGAGCCGGTCGGTGCGGCCCTCGGAAGCGATCCAGAATCCGCCCTCGCCATCCAGCGTGATGCCTTCCATGTCCAAAAGCTGCGCAGGCTGGCCAGCACGGGTCACGCGGATTGCGTCGATGATGCGGCTCGGGCCATCCATCGAGGGTTCGATCACGAAGATCGTCGGCTGCATCGCGTAGAAGCTGTCATTCACCGCGTAGATCAGCCCGGAGTCCGGGTCGGCGACCATGCCCGAAATCGCGCCCCAGCCGGTCAGTTCATCCATCCCCACGCTGGTCAGGTGCGGGTAGACCGCCGGCGCATCCTGGTATTCGTAGATCATGACATGGCTGCGTGCCGCGCCGTCTTCCAGCCCGTCAACCTCGTTGGCCGAAACCAGCAGGCCGCGCCCGGGAATGGTCACGTATCCTTCCGGCCCGATGCCCGAGGGCAAGAGCTGTTCAAGAACCGGGTTGGCAGGGTCGGTCACGTCGTAGACCCCGACCACGCTCGCGCGTTCGGCGCCCACGAAGACATAGGGCGTGCCGTCGAACACGTCGAAGGTCACGGATTCGGGTTCCACGCCCTTGTTGCCGGACCGGCGCTCGGGATAGTGGCCAATCTCGATGATCGCCCGTTCGAAATCCGTGCCGGATTCGTAGATCACGCTCCCGTCCTGGTGGAAGATCGTCCAGCCACGGCTGCCGCCATCCATGTCGCCCTCGTTGGCGATGGCAAAATGATCGGCGTCGATCCAGGTCACGGCATCGGGTTCCCGCAGGCGGCCCGGCTGGCTGCCATTGTAGACGAAGGCACGTTCCTCATCGACGTCGATACCCTCGAGGTCGACCGCGCCGGCGGAGAAATGGCTGAGCAGCTCCCCGGCAGCGCTCAGTACCACCATGTGGTTGTTTTCCTGCAGCGTCACGACGATCTCGCCTTCATCGTTGATCGAGACGTATTCCGGCTCAGGGTCCTCGGGCGCGATCTCGGCCAGGCCGGTCACGTCGGCGCGGATGATCGCGTCGCACTGCATGGCACCATCGGCAAGCGGCACGATCGCCACGAAACCCGCCGGCATCTGGCCCACGCGGCCATCGCCAAGATCCTCGTCGCGCTCGTTCTCGATGGCCACGGCGATGAAGCTTGCATCAGGAGCCACGGCCACGCTGTCGGGCTGACCGCCCAGGTCGCAATCGCCCAGCACGGCCCGGCTGGTCACGTCCACGGCCAGCAGGTGCCCGGAGGTGTTGATGTAGTCCTCCGAGGTGTTCACGCCGACGAAGGCGGCCTGCCCGGCGACGGCCACCGAGGTCGGCTCGCCATCCAGCTCCAGCACGCCTGCGGCCCGCGGCGCATGGGGGTCGGTGATGTCGATGAAGCCCAGCACCTCGGCCGGGCTGTCGGTATAAACCAGCGTCATTCCGTCAGCGGTGGCGGCGATGATCTCGGACGAGCTTTCCTCCGCGCCGGGCTGGTTCTCGACGACCGGGAAAGACGCGATACGGTTGAAATTCATATCCGCCAGCGCGGGACCAGCCACGAGGGCAGCCGCGGTTCCAAGCAGAAGCGAACGATAGGTCATGGGAGTATCTCCAGCTATTGGATATCTCTCCCCTGCCCGTCTTTCGTGACGCTGGCATTACGGTTGCATGACAACGGAATGATAGTCTGGCCACCACCAAGCCCGGTTTGACCCGGATCATGCTGGCGAAGCCCCGGTTGCGCTAGCCTTGACCCGACTCGGGCCGATGCCGGACCATGATGCAACCAAAACGGGAGGACCCAGCCATGCGGACATTCACCATCATGGGGCCGCCTCACGCCGGAAAATCGGCCCTGGTCGAGGCGCTGGCGGGCCTGGAGGGCGGGCGCGGCAATACCCTCGCCACCATGGGCGGCGCGGGTGTGAGCAGCTTCCGGTTCATGGGCGATGACTGGGCCGCCTTCGACATCCCCGGCGGGCTCGAATTCCTGCCCCAGGCGGGCCCCGCGCTCGCCGCCTCCGACGCCGCCGTGCTCTGCGTCCCGGCCGAAGCGGGCGCGGCAGTGCTCTCGGCGCCCTACCTGCGCCTGCTGGAGGCGGCGGGCCTGCCCACCATCATCTTCGTCAACGGCATCGACGCCAGGACCGACCGCGTCTCCGACGTGATCGCCGCGCTCCAGACCTACAGCGCCCATGGCATCATCCTGCGCCAGGTTCCCATGCGAGAGGGCGACAGGGTGGTGGGCTCGATCGACCTCATCTCCGAGCGCGCCTGGGAATATCA
>NZ_CAXREX010000114.1:0-18866 GCF_964229645.1 Nioella sp.
AAAAGGGCGGTCGAAATAAAGGCGCGCATGAAAACTCCGCTAATCCCTTGGTGCATATAGCACTCGAACACCCTCATTGAAAACGACTACATCGTTTCCATCAACCGAGGATATCTGCATGCGCCCCGCCGTGAGCTCCACACCGGGCCCGGTCAGGGCCACGTTGCCCGGCGCGTCGACGGTCGACGCCCGAAGTTCGAAATGCAGTTCTTCGGTGCTGAGCTGGTATCCGTCAGAGGTTGTCAGCTGCACGGACTGAGCCAGGTCAGCCATCTGCGCCCGCAGGTCGAACAGGCCACCACCAGCAACAACCAGCAGGATGATCCGCTCGGTCATGTCAATCCGGGCCTCGACCCCGTCGGCCTCTATCAGGTTGGGATCACCTGCCACAGGTGCCGCACGCTCAGCAGTAAAGATAACCTCTCGTCCGTCAGGCAGCGTCCCGGCAAAGCGCGGGTTCCCAAGGCGCTGCTCGCGCGCCAGTTCTTCGACATCCACCGCCGCGAAAGGGATAGCGCGATTGGGGTCCGGAGTTCGCGAGAAAAGGAACAGGGTCGACAGAAGCCCAAGCGCCACCAGTGGCAATATGATTTTCGCCCAGGAAACGACCGTGGAATAGGTGTTTGGCGCGGCCATCGGCGGGCCTCAGTGGCTGAAAATGTCGAGCTCGGGCCAGCCCGCCAGGTCAAGCTTGGCTCGGGTCGGCAAGAAGTCGAAGCAGGCTTGGGCAATCTCGGTGCGGCCCTCGCGTTCCAGGCGGCGTTCGAAGATTTCCTTCAGCCGGTGAAGATACAGCACATCCGAGGCGGCATAGGTCATCTGCGCATCGGTCAGCTTGGGCGCCCCCCAGTCCGAGCTTTGCTGGTGCTTGGAGATGTCCACATCCAGCAATTCCTGGCACAGGTTCCGCAGCCCGTGACGATCTGTATAGGTCCGGGTCAGCTTGGAGGCGATCTTGGTGCAGAAGACCGGAGCGGCCAATGCGCCGAAGGCATTGTACATGGCGGCAATGTCGAATCGGCCGAAATGAAACAGCTTCAGCACAGTTGGGTCTTCCAGCATGCGGGCCAGGTTGGGCGCGGCTGATTGCCCCTTCTCGATCTGAACGAGATGCGCGTTGCCATCGCCCCCCGACATCTGCACAAGGCACAGCCGGTCGCGATGCGGGTTGAGTCCCATGGTTTCGCAGTCAATGGCGACAACCGGCCCAAGATCCAACCCGTCAGGAAGGTCATTCTTGTAAAGGTGGATCGTCATGTCATCCCCTCGTCGAAAAGCGACCTGGAGGGGATGGTGCCCAGGAGAGGACTCGAACCTCCACGTCCGTACGGACACTAGCACCTGAAGCTAGCGCGTCTACCAATTCCGCCACCTGGGCCGGTGTCGTGAGAGCGGCAGATATCTCTCTGTCGGGGTGGTGTCAACGGGCCTCGGTGCAAAAAAATGCATTCTCTTGCGACAGGCTGATGCGGGCAGTGGGGGCGGGACGTTTTGCGCCTTGTCCTACAGGGGCGCGGCGCGTATCACACGCCCTAACCGAGACCGGAGGGACAAGCATGTCGAAACTCGTGACGATCTTTGGCGGGTCTGGCTTCGTGGGTCGCTACATTGCGCGGCGCATGGCCAAAGAAGGCTGGCGCGTTCGCGTGGCGGTGCGCCGCCCGAACGAAGCAATCTTCGTGCGTCCCTACGGTGCCGTTGGCCAGGTAGAGCCGATCCTTGCCAACATTCGCGATGATGCGTCCGTTGCTGCCGCGATCGCCGGGGCCGATGCGGTGGTGAACTGCGTTGGTGTTCTGACCGAGCGCGGCAAGAACAAGTTCGAAGCGGTTCAGGCCGAAGGCGCAGCGCGGATCGCCCGTCTTGCCGCCGAAGCAGGGGTTGGCCAACTGGTGCATCTGTCCGCGATCGGGGCCGATGCGGGGTCCGACAGCGACTATGCCCGCACGAAAGCCGAGGGCGAAGCCGCCGTTCTGAATAGCTTCCCGGGTGCGGTCATCCTTCGCCCCTCCGTGATTTTTGGCACCGAGGATGAATTCTTCAACCGCTTCGCCAAGATGACCAAGCTCGGTCCTGTTCTGCCCTTGGTGGGGGGTGAGTCGCGGTTCCAGCCGGTCTATGTCGATGACGTGGCCAAGGCCGCGGTTGCCGGTGTTCTGGGTCAGGCTGCGCCGGGCGTTTACGAACTGGGTGGTCCTGATGTGGAATCTCTGCATGACCTGATGGTCAAGATGCTGAAGGTGATCCGTCGTCGCCGCCTGATCGTGAACCTGCCCTTCTGGGTTGGTTCGGTTATGGCATTCGGCTTTGGCGCGATGCAGGCATTGACCGTTGGGCTGATCCACAATGGCATCCTCACCCGCGACCAGGTGCGCCAACTGCGCCGTGACAATGTCGTGGGCGAAGGTGCCAAGGGCTTTGCCGATCTCGGGATCGAGCCGACCGACATGGATGCGGTTCTGGCAGATTACCTGTGGCCTTATCGCCCCGGTGGTCAGTACTCCGATCTTCAGGCCAGCGCCCGGAACCTCAAGAACACCTAAGCGTAGGCAATAATCAGCAGCACGATGCCGAGGATCACCCTGTAAATCACGTACGGGGTGAAGCTCACGCTGCGCAAAAGTCGCATCATGAAAGTGAGTGCTGCCAAGGCAGCGATGAAGGCCATTCCGGCGGCAATGGCCCCGTTGTAGGCCGCTTCGGCATCGGCTGTGGCCACAACCTCTGCCCCCAGAAGCACGCCCGAGGCAAGGATCGTGGGGATCGACATCAGCATCGACAGTCGCGCCGAGTCATGACGCTCGTAGCCGAGCGTTCGGGCTGCGGTAATCGTGATGCCCGAACGCGAGGTGCCCGGGATCAAAGCGATGGCTTGCCACAGGCCCATGATCATTGCGTGGCGCAGGCTCCAGTCACGCGTATCAAGCCGCTCCGTGCCGCGCTGGTCGGCCCAGTATAGCACCAGGCCGAAGATCAGCATCGTCCAGCCAATCACCGCCATTGAGCGCAAAGAGTCATCAAGGCCAGTCAGCTTTAGCGCCAGGCCGAACAGGATAACGGGGATCGTCGCGATGATCAGACCAAGCGCCAGCCTGGCCTCGGCGCTGTCACGTTTGCCAGTGGCCAGCTGTCCGGTTCCGATCAGAGCCGCGCGGACATCGCGCCAGAAATACAGCACAACCGCCCCAAGCGTTCCGACGTGAACGGCCACATCGATGACCTGTCCCTGGTCGGCCATGCCAGTGAGTTCGGGCAAGAGAATCAGGTGCCCGGAAGAGGAAATGGGCAGAAACTCGGTAAGGCCCTGGATGACCGCAACGATGAAGAGGTGAAACAGCGTCATTTTATCCTGCCCTGTAACCGAGTAGAGCGACTTTCGCAACTATCTGATTTACATTGAGAAAATCCAATATATGTCAACAATACTGCCATATAAATGCCGCCGATATCTCCATTGGGGGATGAGGGAGGCCAATTGTCGCCCAAATAGGTCAGCATTGCTGTCTTTTCATGTTTTCGGAGCGCTTGTATAGGAGCTTTCCTAGCTGATCCTAAAGGGAACCTGAAAGGCACGCCATGGCTGTTGAGAAGATGCTGAAGTTCGTGACCGTGGGCAAGTCCATGCCCGAGAAGCGCTCGGCCGAGGAGCGCGCGCATGATTTCAACGAGATTTATGGCGAATATGCTGCCGCGAAGGCAGAGGAACAGGCCAGCCGTTGCAGCCAGTGCGGCGTGCCCTATTGCCAGTCCCATTGCCCGCTGCACAACAACATCCCCGACTGGCTGCGCCTGACCGCGACGGGCCGGTTGCAGGAAGCCTATGAGATCAGCCAGGCGACCAATACTTTCCCGGAAATCTGTGGCCGCATCTGCCCGCAGGATCGCCTGTGCGAAGGCAACTGCGTGATCGAGCAATCGGGCCACGGCACCGTGACCATTGGTTCCGTCGAAAAATACATCACCGACACCGCCTGGGAACAGGGCTGGGTCAAACAGATCAAGCCGGCCCATGAACGCCCGGAAAGCGTTGGCATCATCGGCGCTGGCCCCGGCGGCCTCGCCGCTGCCGACCGTCTGCGCCGCGCAGGGCTGCAAGTGACGGTCTACGACCGCTATGACCGTTCGGGCGGCCTGCTGACCTACGGCATTCCCGGCTTCAAGCTGGAAAAAGACGTGGTGATGCGCCGAAACAAGCAGCTGGAAGATGGCGGCGTCACCTTTGTTCTGAACTGCAACGTGGGCGAGGATATCAGCTTTGCCGAGATCCGCGAAAAGCATGATTTCGTGGTTATTGCCACGGGCGTCTACAAGACTCGCGACCTGGGCGGGCCGGGCGCCGGTGCTGCCGGGATCGTGCGCGCGATCGACTACCTGACCGCGTCCAACCGCCTGTCCTTCGGTGACAGCGTGCCGGAATTCACCTCGGGCGAACTGAATGCTGAAGGCAAGAAGGTCGTCGTGATCGGGGGCGGCGACACCGCGATGGATTGCGTTCGCACGGCGATCCGCCAAGGGGCGGAAAGCGTGAAATGCCTCTACCGCCGCGACCGGGCCAATATGCCCGGCTCTCAGCGCGAGGTGCAGAATGCCGAGGAAGAAGGCGTCGAATTCGTCTGGCTTGCCGCGCCCAAGGGCTTTGCGGGCGATCCCGTGACCGGCGTGATGGTGCAGCAGATGCGGCTGGGTCAGCCCGACGCATCGGGCCGCCGCAGCCCCGAAGTGATCGAGGGTGCAGATTACGTCGAAGAGGCCGATCTGGTCATCAAGGCGCTGGGCTTCGAGCCGGAGGACCTGCCTGCCCTGTGGAACACGCCCGAACTGGAAGTGACCCGCTGGGGCACCGTGAAGGCCGATTTCCAGACGCATGAAACCAACCTGCCGGGCGTCTACGCGGTGGGCGATATTCAGCGCGGCGCAAGCCTTGTCGTCTGGGCGATCCGCGACGGGCGCGAGGCGGCAGATGACATCCTGTCGAAACTGGCAGTCAGCACGGGGGTCGCCGCCGAATAAGGGCCAAAAAGGGTGGGCACCGGGCGTACACCACCTGTACACCATGCGTACACCCCCCGTGCATACGGAACCCCACGAATTTCGGAGTCACCGCTGCACGCGCCAGTATTCAGGGAAGGATTGCTGACATGTTCAACTTGATCATCCGTTACCTCGCAGCCACCGCATTAACCCTTTCGGGGGTATTTGCCCTGCTGCCCGCCGCCCCCGCGGCGGCTCAGGGGATGGCGCGCATCACGCCACCCGCGGGATGCACGGCCTTCCTGACCGTTCAGTCGCGCGGATGCACCGTGTCGCATAGCTGGACCTGCGAAGGCGATCCCGAGGGGACTCATTGGCGCCTGTCGATGGATGAGGATGGGCCGTTCTACCTGAACTACACCGACAGCGAGTTTCGCTGGCTTCTGTCCTACGAGCTGCGCTCGGGCGCGCAGAACACCCTGATCCAGCCCGAACAGGACCCGGCTTCGATCAGCGATCTCTTCGCCAATGGCGTCGATTCCATGGTCTTCTCGCTGATCCATGAAACCGACACCGGCCAGCGCATCCAGCGCGACTATACCGGGTTCGACCGGCTGACCGGGGAAACCGTGGAAATCGACGGGCGTATCCTGAACCGCACCGAGTTTTCCTATGAATACGACCTGGGCGAAGGCCCGCGCCGCGTGGAAGGCAACCAGTATGTCAGCGAAGACTGGCGGATGTTCTTCGGCGGCATGGAAGTGACGACCCTGCCCAATGGCGAAAGCTTCGAAGGGGATTATTCCCCGGTCGAGTTCGCCGAACCGGGCGAACGCGGCTTCCTTAGCGCGACGCCGCTTTATGATTGCGGGGACATGATGTCGTGAGCGCATGCCGGTCCGCATATGCCTGCCCTGGGGGTGCCCATGGCGCATGATCTGACGATCACCGAGGTCCTTCGGGACCCGGACCTGCATATGTGGGAACATCGCGCCGACTCTCGCGATGCGGTGCTGTGCCTGTCGGGTGTCGGAACCGATCCGGCGGAAACGCCGGGGCATGAATTCGCCCGCTCGGCCAGCGGCAATGGCACGCGCAACGTGCTGTTCGTGGCCGATCCGAACCGGACCTGGCTGAACGGCCCTGGCCTGATCGAAAAGATCGTGGAGCTTTGGGATGCGTTCGTGACGCGCTGCGGGTCGCCGCGCCGTGTTGCGCTGGGCCATTCGATGGGTGGATTCGCGGCGCTCGTTCTGCCGGGCTTCACGCGGCTCGACTCCGCCCTTGCCTTTGCGCCGCAGTTTTCCGTCGATCCGTCGATCGTGCCCGATGAACACCGCTGGATGGAGTATCGCGAGAAGATCGAGAGCTTCCGTATCCGCAGCGTGGCCGATCATCTGAACGACAGCACCGACTATGTCATCCTGCATGGCCGCCACCCGCGCGAAGCGGTTCAGCGCGACCTGTTTCCGCTGGCCGGCAACATCCGCCATTTCATCCTGCCGCGCACCCATCACGACGTGCCGCAGAAGCTGAAGATGGCGGGGGTCCTGGCGCCGTTCATGAAAGCGGTGATCGACAAGCGGGTGCGCCGCGCGCGGCTGATCCTGCAAGACAATTTCGGGGCGGAACTGCGCCGCCCGAGCGAGACAGGCGAAGGAGTGGTCGCATGACATTCCCCGCCCACAGAGACACCGGTTCGGGCCGCGCGCCCGGAACGCCCGTAGAAGGAGAGCCTCAATGACCAAATACGATGCAACTTGGGTCGCCGCCGAAGAGGCCAAGCGCAAGTGGATGGCCGAGAACGGCATGTATATCGAGGAAGAAGAGCATTCTTCCTGCGGTGTGGGTCTTGTCGTGTCGCTGGATGGCCAGCCGTCGCGCAAGGTTGTCGAGGCCGGGATCACCGCGCTCAAGGCGATCTGGCACCGGGGGG
Organism: Nioella sp.; assembly: GCF_964229645.1. Classification (GTDB taxonomy): domain Bacteria; phylum Pseudomonadota; class Alphaproteobacteria; order Rhodobacterales; family Rhodobacteraceae; genus Nioella. The sequence continues at coordinate 6,908 of NZ_CAXREX010000114.1, forward strand.
CTGTCGATGCCGATGGCAAGACCGGGGATGGCGCGGGTATCCATGTGCAAATCCCGGTGCCCTTCTTCTACGACCAGATCCGCCGCACCGGGCACGAGCCGGACATGGACCAGCTGATTGCCGTGGGCCAGGTTTTCCTGCCGCGCAGCGATTTCGGGGCCCAGGAAACCTGCCGGACCATCGTGGAAAGCGAAGTCCTGCGGATGGGCTATTACATCTATGGCTGGCGCCATGTGCCGGTGGACGTGTCCTGCCTGGGCGAGAAGGCGAACGCGACGCGCCCGGAGATCGAGCAGATCCTCATTTCGAACTCCAAGGGCGTGGATGAAGAGACCTTCGAGCGCGAGCTCTACGTGATCCGCCGCCGGATCGAGAAGGCCGCCGCCGCCGCCGGGATCGGAAGCCTTTACCTGTGTTCGTTGTCCTGCCGTTCGATCATCTACAAGGGCATGATGCTGGCCGAGCAGGTCAGCGAGTTCTACCCCGACCTTCAGGATGAGCGCTTCGAAAGCGCCTTCGCGATCTATCACCAGCGCTATTCCACCAACACCTTCCCGCAGTGGTGGCTGGCGCAGCCCTTCCGCATGCTGGCCCATAACGGCGAGATCAACACGCTCAAGGGCAACCTGAACTGGATGAAGAGCCATGAAATCCGCATGGCGTCGAACTACTTCGGCGACCTGGCGGAGGACATCAAGCCGATCGTCCCGGGCGGGTCGTCCGACTCGGCAGCGCTTGATGCGGTGTTCGAAGTGCTGGTGCGTGCGGGCCGCAACGCGCCCATGGCCAAGACCATGCTGGTCCCCGAAGCCTGGTCCAAGACCTCGACCGAGCTGCCGCAGGCCTGGCAGGACATGTATGCCTATTGCAACAGCGTGATGGAGCCGTGGGACGGCCCCGCCGCGCTGGCCATGACCGACGGGCGCTGGGTTTGCGCCGGGCTGGACCGCAACGGCCTGCGTCCGATGCGCTATGTCGTGACGGGCGAGGGGCTGCTGATCGCGGGTTCCGAAGCCGGGATGGTTCCGGTCAACGAGGCGAACCTTGTCGAGAAGGGCGCGCTTGGCCCGGGCCAGATGATCGCCGTCGATATGCAAGAGGCGAAGCTTTACCACGACACCGAGATGAAAGACGCGCTGGCCGCCAGCCGGCCCTTCGGTGATTGGGTCGAAAAGGTCGTGGACCTGGGCGCTGAAACCGAGGGGCTGACGGAATCGGTCGCGTTCTCGGGGTCCGAGCTGCGCCAGCGTCAGATCTCGGCGGGCTACACGCTGGAAGAGCTGGAGCAGATCCTCGCGCCGATGGCCGAGGACGGCAAGGAAACGCTGGCATCCATGGGCGATGACACGCCGTCGGCGGTTCTGTCCAAGCAGTATCGGCCGCTTTCCCACTTCTTCCGCCAGAACTTCAGCCAGGTGACCAACCCGCCGATCGACAGCCTGCGCGAATACCGGGTGATGAGCCTCAAGACCCGGTTCGGCAACCTCAAGAACGTGCTGGACGAGGACAGCAGCCAGACCGAGATTCTCGTGCTGGAAAGCCCCTTCGTGACCAACGCGCAATTTCAGGCACTGCTGACCCAGTTCGGCGAGAGCGTCGTCAGCATCGACTGCACCTTCCCCACTGGCGGTGGTCAGGGTGCCCTGCGCGAAGCGCTGTCGCGCATCCGCCAGGAAGCAGAAGACGCGGTGCGCTCGGGCGCCGGGCACATCGTGCTGACGGATCGCGGCCAGAACCACGAACGGGTGGCGATGCCGATGATCCTTGCCACGAGCGCCGTGCATAGCTGGCTGACCAAGCAGGGCCTTCGCACCTTCTGCTCGATCAACGTGCGGTCGGCCGAATGCATCGACCCGCATTATTTCGCGGTTCTGATCGGCGCGGGCGCCACCACGGTGAACGCCTATCTTGCGCAGGACAGCCTGGCCGACCGGATCGACCGAGGCCTGCTGGAATGCAGCCTGACCGAAGCCATGGCGCGCTATCGCAACGCGATCGACCAGGGTCTGCTGAAGATCATGGCCAAGATGGGGATCTCGGTCATTTCGTCCTATCGTGGCGGCCTGAACTTCGAGGCGGTCGGTCTGAGCCGTGCGATGGTGGCGGAATACTTCCCCGGCATGATTTCCAGAATCTCGGGCATCGGGGTCAGCGGTCTTCAGCGCAAGGCCGAGGAAGTGCATGCCAAGGGCTGGCTTTCGCAGGGCGACGTGCTGCCCATCGGTGGCTTTTACAAGGCGCGCCGCTCGGGCGAGAAGCACGCCTGGGAAGCGCAGACGATGCACATGATGCAGATGGCCTGCAACACCGCGTCCTACGAGATGTGGAAGCAGTATTCGGCCAAGATGCGGTCGAACCCGCCCATCCACCTGCGCGACCTTCTGGATATCAAGCCGCTTGGCAAGGCGATCCCGATCGAGGAAGTGGAATCGATCACCTCGATCCGCAAGCGCTTCGTCACGCCGGGCATGTCGCTTGGGGCGCTGTCGCCCGAGGCGCACAAGACGCTGAACGTCGCCATGAACCGGATCGGCGCCAAGTCCGACAGTGGTGAAGGCGGGGAAGATCCGGCGCATTTCGTGCCGGAGCCCAACGGCGACAACCCGTCGGCCAAGATCAAGCAGGTGGCCTCGGGGCGCTTCGGCGTCACGGCGGAATACCTCAACCACTGCGAAGAGCTGGAAATCAAGGTGGCCCAGGGTGCCAAGCCCGGCGAGGGCGGCCAGTTGCCCGGCATGAAGGTCACCGACCTGATTGCGCGGCTGCGTCACTCGACCAAGGGTGTGACCCTGATTTCGCCGCCGCCGCACCACGATATCTATTCCATCGAGGACCTGGCGCAGCTGATCTATGATCTCAAGCAGATCAACCCTCGCTGCAAGGTGACGGTGAAGCTGGTGGCTTCGTCGGGCGTCGGCACCATTGCCGCCGGCGTAGCCAAGGCCAAGGCCGACATCATCCTGATTTCCGGCCACAACGGCGGCACCGGCGCCAGCCCTGCGACCTCGATCAAGTTCGCGGGTCTGCCCTGGGAAATGGGTCTGACCGAGGCACATCAGGTGCTGGCGATGAACAACCTGCGCGACCGGGTGACGCTGCGCACCGATGGCGGCCTGCGCACCGGGCGTGACATCGTCATGGCGGCGATGATGGGGGCCGAGGAATACGGCATCGGCACCGCGGCGCTGATCGCCATGGGCTGCATCATGGTGCGTCAGTGCCAGTCGAACACCTGCCCGGTGGGCGTCTGCACGCAGGACGAGCGCCTGCGCGAGAAGTTCACCGGCAATGCCGACAAGGTGGTGAACCTCATCACCTTCTACGCGCAGGAAGTTCGGGAACTGCTGGCCAGCATCGGGGCACGGTCGCTGGACGAAGTGATTGGCCGGGCCGACCTGCTGACCCAGGTCAGCCGGGGGGCGGCGCATCTCGATGATCTCGACCTCAACCCGCTGCTGATCACGGTGGATGGCTCGCAGAACATCGTCTACGACCGCTACAAGGCTCGCAACGCGGTGCCGGATACGCTCGATGCCCAGATCGTCAAGGACGCGCATCGTTTCCTCGAAGACGGCGAGAAGATGCAGCTGAGTTACGCGGTGCAGAACACGCTGCGCACCATCGGCACGCGCACTTCCAGCCACATCGTCAAGAACTTCGGGATGCGCAACGCGCTGCAGCCCGACCACCTGACGGTCAAGCTGGAAGGCTCGGCCGGGCAGTCTCTGGGTGCCTTCGCGGCGCCGGGGCTGAAGCTGGAAGTGTCGGGCGATGCCAACGACTACGTGGGCAAGGGCCTGTCGGGGGGCACCATCGTTGTGCGGCCCGCGCAGGTCAGCCCGTTGCAGGCGGATGCCAATGTGATCATCGGCAACACGGTTCTGTATGGCGCGACGGACGGCTACCTGTTCGCGGCTGGCCGCGCGGGCGAACGCTTCGCGGTTCGGAACTCCGGCGCCAAGGTGGTGATCGAGGGCTGCGGGTCGAACGGTTGTGAATACATGACCGGCGGCGTCGCGGTGATCCTGGGTTCCATCGGGGCGAATTTCGGGGCCGGGATGACGGGCGGCATGGCCTATCTCTACGATCCCGAGGGAACTGCGCTGGAAAACATGAACCTGGAAACGCTGGTGACCTGCCCGGTCACGGTGGATCACTGGGAAGACCAGTTGCACGGGCTGGTGGCGCGCCACGCCGCCGAGACCGGATCGCGCAAGGCCGCCGAGATCCTCCAGCACTGGGACGAGGAGAAGGCGAACTTCCTTCAGGTCTGCCCGAAAGAGATGCTGAACAAGATCTCCCATCCGCTTGGGATCGAGGAACAGGCGGTTCCGGCGGAGTGATCTGCAGTTCATGAACTGAAAACGGGCCCTTCGGGGCCCGTTGTTCATTGGGTTGGAAGGAGTTGCCGGTTGCAGCCCCAATTCATGCTAGGATCAGGCGCTGACAAAATCGCTGTCGGCATAGCCCTGCAGATAAAGCAGCGCCGTCAGGTCGCCGTGGTTCACGCGGATATCGCATTCGGCCTGAACGGAGGGTTTCGCGTGCAGCGCGACGCCGGAGCCCGCCAGCCCCAGCATGCCCAGATCGTTCGCGCCATCGCCCACGGCGATCACGTCGGCGGGCGTGAGGCCGAGCCGGGCCGTGATTTCACGCAACGCGGCAACCTTGGCATCGCGCCCGAGGATCGGGCGCGCCACCTCCCCGGTCAGCTGGCCAGCCTCGGCCAGCAGCGTGTTGGCGCGGTTTTCGTCAAAGCCCAGATCGCCGGCGACCTGCGCGGTGAAGGCCGTGAACCCGCCCGAGACCAGCGCCGCATAAGCGCCGTGGGCCTTCATCGTGGCGATCAGGGCCTTGCCGCCCGGCATATGGGTGATGCGGGTGGCCAGCACGCGGGTGATGACCTCCTCGGGCAGGCCCTTCAACAGGCCCACACGTTCAATGAGCGCGCCTTCGAAGTCGAGTTCCCCATTCATGGCGCGCGCGGTGATGTCCTTCACCCGCTCGCCCACCCCGGCCTCATCGGCCAGTTCGTCGATGCATTCCTGCTGGATCATGGTGCTGTCCATGTCGGCCAGTAGCATCCGTTTGCGGCGGCCTTCTGCGGCTTGCACCACGAGGTCGACGCCCTCGGATTGCAGGCTCTCCCACACGTCCCACCGGTTTGCGGGGATCTGCTGCAGGGAAAACTCTGCCGCGACATCGGGCGAAAGCCACTGGGCATCCCCACCGCCCCATGCATTGCGAAGGGAATCGACCAGCGCGGGGCTCAGCCCCCTGGTGGCGGGATTGGTCAGAAGCGTGGCGATGAACATGGGCGTGCCCCCCGTGGCCTGCGATTGGCACGCATAAACCACGGAGGGCGCCGGATTTGAAGGGGCTCAGCCTGCGTCAGGAAGCGGCGGCAGGCTGCGCAGGTAGAGGATGATCGCGGCCAGGTCATCCGCAGTCATTCTGGCTAGGAACCCGTAGGGCATCGGCGGGAACATGGGCGACCCGTCGGGTCGCATGCCTTGCGTGATCATCGTGGCGATTTCATCATCCGCGTAGCCGACCAGCCCGTCCTCGTGGCTGGTGATGTTCGAAGCAACGGAAATGCCCCAGGGCCCGTGGAATTCGAACCCGCCGCGGCCCAGGTCGGTTTCGACCATTGGTCCCATCGGTCCCATGGGCGTGTGACACTCCATGCAATGGGCAACCGGCCCGGCGAGGTATGCGCCATATTCCACCGTCACGCCTGCGGGGATATCGGCCACGCTGTCGACCGGCGGGCCATAGGCCGGAGGCAGCGGGATGTTGTAGGCCGACTGGCCGGGGTCGTGATCCACGGCCGGGACCGTGCGCAGGTAAGCGACGATGGCGGACAGGTCGCTGTCGCTGAGGCCGCGATAGAAGGTGAAGGGCATGGGAGGACCGATGACCGATCCATCGGGGCGAATCCCCTCGCGGATGGCGCGGCCCAGCTCCGCATCGGACCACTCGGCCACGCGGCCTGCCGGGGTGATGTTGGGGGCGATAGCCGTGAACAGGTCATTGGCTTCGACAAGCCGTCCGCCAAGCTCTTGCCCTGCGATGAAGCCTGCGGGGCCCATGGGGGAATGGCAATTTCCGCATCCCGCAGGTCCGGTCACCAGATATTCGCCCCGGGCCACGGCATCATCGCTTTGTGCGTGAAGGGGCGTGGCGAGAAGGGCGGTGGCGGCCAGGGCCGCACGCGTCAGTTTTTTCATTTGGAACCTCCCGTTTCCCGGCAAGCCGTTGGTCCAGCTGGCCGGAAATCCCCTTTAGCACGAAAACAATCAGCAAAGGAGATAATTTGCACGCGATGGTTGTGTTTCCCGGCGTTTCCGATCGTGAACGGCCCGAGCAGGAAATTTTCCCAATGCGACGCCTTGGACCGATTTTCCGACTTGTGCGTCCCCGTGGCTGGCCGTATTTCCAGCGGTGGGACACCCCTCCCCAACGAGGGGCGTATATCTGGAAGGATACCAGCAATGGTGACGAATACCCCGGCAGCGCGCCCGGCCAATCCGCGCTTCTCTTCTGGCCCCTGTGCCAAACCCCCCACTTGGACTCTTGATGCCCTGAAAGACGCCGCGCTTGGCCGCAGCCACCGTGCCGCTATTGGCAAGGACAAGCTGAAGGCCGCCATTGAAGGCACGCGCGAGGTTCTGGGGATCCCCGCAGATTACAAGATCGGCATCGTGCCCGCATCCGACACCGGTGCCGTGGAAATGGCGCTGTGGTCGCTGCTTGGCGCACGCAAGGCGACCATGGTTGCCTGGGAAAGCTTCGGATCGGGCTGGGTGTCCGACGTGGTCAAGCAGCTGAAGCTCGATGCCGATGTGAAGACCGCCGACTATGGCCAGATCGTCGACATGGCGGCGATCGATTATGACACCGACGTTGTCTTTACCTGGAACGGCACTACCTCGGGGGTGCGCGTGGCCAATGGCGACGTGATCCCGGCGGACCGCGAGGGCCTGACCATTTGCGACGCGACGTCGGCCGCTTTCGCGATGGACCTGCCCTGGGACAAGCTCGATGTGACGACCTTCAGCTGGCAGAAGGTCATGGGCGGCGAAGCGGCCCACGGCATGCTGATCCTGTCGCCTCGCGCCGTCGAACGGCTGGAAAGCTACACCCCGGCCTGGCCGCTGCCCAAGATCTTCCGCATGACCAAGGGCGGCAAGCTGATCGACGGCATCTTCACCGGCGCCACCATCAACACGCCGTCCATGCTGTGCGTTGAGGATTACCTTATTGCGCTGGACTGGGCGCGCGAGGTCGGCGGGCTTGAAGGGCTGATCGCCCGCTCGACCGCCAATGCGCGGGCCGTGTGGGATTTCTGCGACCAGCATGACTGGATCGCGAACCTGGCCGAGGATGCGGCGACGCGCTCGAACACCAGTGTCTGCCTGAAGTTCACCGATACCCGCATCGTCGACGGAGCGGCCTTCGCCAAGGCGGTGGCCAAGCGCCTGGAGGCCGAGGGTATCGCGCTCGATATCGGTGCCTATCGCGATGCGCCTGCGGGCCTGCGCATCTGGTGCGGCGCAACGGTGGAAACCTCGGATATCGAGGCGATGCTGCCGTGGCTGGAATGGGCGTTCAACGCCGAGATCGCCGCACAGGCAGAAGCCGCCTGATCAAGATTGCCACCCCCGCGCAAGCGGGGGCCCTTCCCCGATTTTACTGCCCCAAGAGATTCCCGCTTTCACGGGGATGACAGGGTGGACCCCGCAAAAGGACCAAGCACAATGGCCCCCAAAGTTCTCGTATCCGACAAGCTCAGCGAAACCGCCGTTCAGATCTTCCGCGATCGCGGTATCGAGGTTGATTTCGAACCCGGCCTCGGCAAGGACAAGGACGCGCTTCTTGCCAGGATCGGTGAATATGACGGTCTTGCCATCCGTTCGGCCACCAAGGTGACCGAGAAGATCCTTGAAGCCGCAACCAACCTCAAGGTCATCGGTCGCGCCGGGATCGGCACCGACAATATCGACAAGCCCGCCGCGTCCAAGAAGGGCGTGATCGTCATGAACACCCCCTTCGGCAACATGATCACCACCGCCGAACACGCGATCGCGATGATGTTCGCCGTGGCCCGCCAGATCCCCGAGGCCAGCGCCTCGACCCATGCGGGCAAGTGGGAAAAGTCGAAATTCATGGGGGTCGAGCTGACTGGCAAGACCCTTGGCGTCATCGGCGCGGGCAATATCGGCGGCATCGTTTGCGACCGCGCCCGTGGGCTGAAGATGAAGGTCGTCGCCTACGATCCCTTCCTGTCGGAAGAGAAGGCCGACAAGATGGGTGTCGAAAAGGTGGAGCTTGAGGATCTGCTCAAGCGGGCCGATTTCATCACGCTTCACGTGCCGCTGACCGACCAGACCCGCAACATCCTGTCGAAGGACAACCTCGCCAAGACCAAGAAAGGCGTTCGGATCATCAACTGCGCCCGTGGCGGTCTGGTCGATGAGGAAGCCCTGGCCGAGCTGTTGAAATCCGGTCACGTGGCCGGCGCGGCCTTCGACGTGTTCTCGGTGGAACCGGCAACGGAAAACCCGCTCTTCAACCTGCCCAACGTGGTCTGCACCCCGCATCTGGGCGCAGCGACGACCGAAGCGCAGGAAAACGTGGCGCTGCAAGTGGCCGAACAGATGGCGGATTACCTGCTGACCGGTGCCGTGCAGAACGCGCTGAACATGCCGTCGGTCACCGCCGAGGAAGCCAAGCTGATGGGCCCGTGGCTGAAACTGGCGCAGCATCTGGGCAGCTTCGTGGGCCAGCTGACCTCGGAAGCCATCGACGAGATTCGCATCACCTATAACGGTATCGCGGGCACCATGAATCTCGAAGCGCTGAACTGCGGCGTGATCGCGGGGATCATGAAGGCCGTGAACCCAGATGTGAACATGGTTTCGGCTCCGGTCATCGCGCGCGAGCGGGGGATCGAGATCTCGACCACCACGCAGGACAAGTCGGGCGCCTTCGAAGGCTATATCCGGCTGGAGGTCGTGACTCCGCACCGCACGAGGTCCATCGCGGGCACCGTGTTCTCGGATGGCAAACCGCGCTTCATCCAGATCAAGGGCATCAATATCGACGCAGAGATCGGCCAGCACATGCTCTACACCACCAATGAAGACGTGCCGGGCATCATCGGGACGCTTGGTCAGACCATGGGCGAAAACGGCGTGAACATCGCGAACTTTACCCTGGGCCGCTCCGGCGCCGGGAAAGACGCGATTGCCCTGCTTTATCTCGACGCGCAGCCGCCTGCCGAAGTGCTGGAAAAACTGCGTGCGACCGGCCTTTTCCAGCAGGTTGCACCGATGGAATTCGACGCCGCCTAAGCCCGGCGACGGACTGACATGAAAACGCCCCGGACACCGTTCCGGGGCGTTTTTCGTTGAGGCTTGCCTTGGGGCGCGCTTTCACACCATCCTTGGGCATGAGTAGCGACAAGCCCTTCATCCTCGACGATTTCCTGCCCTACCAACTGGCCGTGGTGGCCGAGCGGGTCAGCCGGCAGTTCTCTCGCCACTACCGCGAGATGTTCGGTCTCTCGCGGTCGGAATGGCGCGTCGTGGCGCATCTGAGCCAGCAGCCTTCGGTTTCGGTCCGAGAGATTGCCGCGCAGGCAGAGCTGGACAAGTCCAAGGTCAGCCGGGCCGTGAGTCGGCTGGAGACGCAGGGCTATGTCACGAAGGAGTCTTCACCCGCCGACAGGCGGCTGGTCGTGCTGGCACTGACCGACAAGGGGCGGCAGATGGTGGCCAAGCTCACGCCGATTGCCGAGGCCTACCAGCAGGAGGTTCTGAGTGACCTTGCGTCAGATGCAGACGGATTCCGCAGCGCGCTGAAACGGCTCATGGCAGAGCCGGGACAACGCGGATAAAACACCTCCAGGGGAATTTGGCAGATGCCCGCTGGAAGGTGGGTTCCAGTATTTTGGAGGAAAGTGAATGACCGATATCGTGATCCTGTCCGGTGCCCGGACGGCCATCGGAACCTTTGGCGGCTCGCTGGCGGCGATCCCGCCGATCGAGCTGGGCACCGTGGCCGCGAAGGCCGCGCTGGAGCGCGCCGGAGTGGAGGGCAAACAGATCGGTACCGTCACCTATGGCCACGTGATCAACACCGAGCCGCGTGACATGTACCTGTCCCGCGTTGCGTCGATGCAGGCCGGTGTGCCCGATACCACGCCCGCGATGAACGTGAACCGCCTGTGCGGATCGGGGGCGCAGGCCATCGTTTCCGTGGTTCAGAGCCTGATGCTGGGCGATGCCGATTTCGGCCTGGCAGGCGGTGCCGAAAGCATGAGCCGCGGCCCCTATATCGTGCCCGGAATCCGTTGGGGCCAAAAGATGGGCGACATGGGCGCAACCGACATGATGGTGGGTGCCCTGCACTGTCCGTTCGGCACCGGCCACATGGGGGTCACGGCCGAAAACGTGGCCGATGAACATGACATCACCCGCGAGCAGATGGATGCCTTCGCCGCAGAAAGCCAGAAGCGCGCACTTGCTGCCATCGAGGCGGGCTATTTCAAGGATCAGATCGTGCCGGTCGAGGTGAAGGTCAAACGCGACCTGGTGCCCTTTGACACCGATGAACATCCCAAGCCCTCGTCGATGGAAACGCTTGGCGGGCTTCGGGCCGTGTTCAAGAAGGATGGTCGCGTGACGGCGGGCAACGCGTCGGGCATCAACGATGGTGCCGCGGCCCTGGTTCTGGCCCGCGCCGATGCTGCCGCGGCTGCCGGGCTGACGCCGCGCGCGCGCATTCTGGGCTATGCCCATGCAGGCGTGCGCCCCGAGGTGATGGGAATCGGCCCCGTGCCCGCGGTGCAGAACCTGCTGGCCAAGACCGGGCTGTCGATTACCGATTTCGACGTGATCGAATCGAACGAGGCTTTCGCCGCGCAGGCGCTGGCGGTCAACAAGGGCCTCGGGCTCGACCCTGCCAAGGTGAACCCCAATGGCGGCGCGATTGCCCTTGGCCACCCCGTGGGCGCAACCGGCGCAATCATCACCGTCAAGGCGATGTACGAGCTGGAGCGCATCGGCGGGTCAAAGGCGCTGATCACCATGTGCATCGGTGGCGGTCAGGGGATCGCGATCGCGATCGAGCGTCTCTGAACGCTTGGCCAGTCGACAAGAAAACCCCCGGTGCCTGCGCGGCATCGGGGGTTTTTCGTGGATCCGGCAGGAGAGGGGAGAGGCACCCCCGCCGGATCCGGCCCGTGAGTGTGGGCATCAGTTCTCGTCTTCGCGGGCCGCTTCTGCCAGTTCAGCAAAGATGCGCTGCGCAACCTCGTTATGGCCGAAACTCTGGGTCGAGATCACTTCGCTGCCGGTGTTCAGCAGGTAGGCCACGATATTGGTTTCCTGGTCCTCGATCGCATGGCGCAGGCGGGCCTCGTAGGCCACCGAGGCGTCGGTCGGGTTCGAGCCGCCATTCAGGATGAAGTGGACGATGGGCTGGTTGTTCTCTTCCATCGCCTGGCGCAGCTGGATCAGCTCGGCGGTGGTGTAGGCGCCGGGTTCGACACCGAGGGAGCGGGCGAAGCTGTCGCTGGCGAAAGCGGCCGGGACGGCAAGGGCAGCAACGAGGGCAGTGGTGAGCGCGAGGGTTTTCATGGGTCTTTCCTTTCAGATGCGGTGTGGTGGAGGGCATCGCCTCCGATAGGGTCAAGGTAGGCACCCGATTTCGGTGTTTCACCCCACGAAAGAAAGAGATTCACGTGATAATGGTGCGTCTGTGCACATAATGGACTGCGATACGGCCAAGACCGTCACGACCGGTTACGGAGCCGTGATTTCCAGAAACACCGTGGCCACGCGCCCCCGGGAATCGATCACCGTCAGGTCCACGAAACCCGCGCCGGGCTGTCCGAGGTCCATGTCGCGGTCTTGCACGCCGATCCCGATGGGACGCCCGTTCCACAGCCAGG
>NZ_CAXREX010000115.1:0-16916 GCF_964229645.1 Nioella sp.
ATCGGCCTGTTCCAGCGCCCGCCGATAAACCTCCGAGCGCACGTCGATGCAGAAGGCAGCCTGGATCGCGGGGCGGCCCCCGTCGGGGGCCGGGGCCGGAGCGTCGAACAGGGCGGCAAGCCGCCGTTCTTCGCCCCGTTCAGCCGCGTCCTGAAGCGCGAGCTCGATACGCTGTGCCACACTGGCAACAGGCGGACAGCGATAGCTCGCCAGTGCGGCCTGCCAGCAAGGGGCGATCTGCTCGCCATACTGGTCCCATAGCGCCGCTTCCCACACCAGCCGGATGGTCAGAAGCGCCAGGAGGCTGTCGTCCTGGACGCCATCACGCTCGGCCAGCCAGCCGCGCGCGCGCGTCACCTGCGCCCAACCGCCAAGCGTCATCAGAAGCCGGTGGAAATAGGCGGGCGCGGCCTCGGGCGGCAGCCCGATCCGGGCGGCAGCCACCCCCAGAGCCGCGCGGGGATCGCGTGGCCGGGTGGCGACATGGGCGGCAAAACCCGGCAACCCCGCGATGACAGAGGTCAGGTCGCGGCTGGCAAATCGCCGCCAGGACAGGAACGCGCCGCCCTGCAAGGGAGGCCAGAGGGCCTGGCCCTCGTCGAAATGGGCCGCGGCCCACAGCCCGATCCGGTCGGCGATGAACTCGGGCCAGTCGATGCCGGAAGCAGCCTGGGCAAGCCCCGCCATCGTCGGCAGGGGCAGATCGCGTGCCGTGGGGGTGGACAGGGCCTCTTTCAGCGCATGCAGGGGCAGGCCCGCCGCGCTGGCAGCGTCGGACAGGTCCGCTTCTGTCAGGCGTCCATCGGCAAGGCGCGCGGCCAGTGTCTCGCGCGGCTCGGCAATCCGGATCCCGCCAGCCCGCGCCAGCCGCGCAGCGGCGGTGGGGCGCGGGTCCCGCGCCTGGCCCAGGAACGGGTTCACCGCGACCGTCGCGGTCAGGGGAAAGGCCGGCGGAATCTGCGCGATGGCCTCCTGTGCGCCGGCCAGAAGGTCGAGCGCGGGGCCGGAGAACTGGGTATGCTGGAAGATCATCGACGTCATCCTTTCCTGGGGGACCAGTGGCCGGTCATCCGGTCGGTCAGTGCGTTGAGGTAGAGCCCGTTCATCAGGTGCACCCGCATGCCCTGCGCGGCGGGATGCCCGGCCCAGAGCGGGAAGGTGGCCTGCGCCACGGCGGCGCTGGCAAAGCTCGCCAACGCCAGCAGGATCGTGGCCCAGGCCAGCCCGTCAGGGGCGGGCGGCGGCGGCAACGTGCCATGGGTCAGCGCGGTGGCTCCCGCCTGAAGGGTGAAATAGGCGATGGTCGCCGCCCCCGACATGAGCGCCGTGCGCCAGGTCAGCGCGCGCGGAGCCGCATCGGCCAGCCCCTGCGCAATCAGGTAGGCGACGCCGAAGATCAGGATCGCGCCAAGCGCCACTGCCTGAGGCGGCTTGTGCCAGATGCCGAAGGCCAGGCCCGCGACGGCGTAGATCAGCAGCGCAAGGCCGAAGGCCCGGGCCACGGCGACCAGTCCGGGCACCGCCACCGGGCCGGGTCGCCGGATCGAGGCCACCTGCTCGACCGCTCCGCCAGAGGCCAGGAAGGCATGGGCCTTGTAAAGCGAATGGGCCACGATATGCAGCAGCGCCAGCGGAAAGAGCGCCAGCCCGCATTGCAGCACCATGAAGCCCATCTGCGCCGCCGTGGACCAGGCCAGCGCGGTCTTGACCGCCGGTTGCGTCAGCGCCACCGCCGCGCCGATCAGCGCGCTGAAGCCGCCCACAAGCGCCAGCAGGGCCAGCACGCCGGGCACCGCCAGCATCAGGTCGGCAAAGCGGATCAGGAGGAAACCACCCGCATTGACGACGCCCGCATGCAGCAGCGCCGAAACCGGGGTGGGGGCCTCCATCACTTCGGTCAGCCAGCCATGGGCGGGGATAAGCGCGGATTTGAACACCGCCGCGACCGCCAGCAGAAGCGCGATGAGCCACAGCCCCCCCGGCGTGTCTCCGGCCCGGGCGGCCTCGGAAATTGCGGCGATGTCGCCGGTGCCGAAGCCTGCCACCATCAAGGCGGCGGCCAGAACCAGGGCGCCACTGCCCACCAGCCCGCTCAGCGTCTTCTTGCGCGCGGCGCGCACGGCCCGGGGGCGGTCAGGATAGAACAGGATCAGCCGGTGCAGCCCGCTGCCGATCGCGACCCAGGCCAGCACCAGCTGCACGAGGTTGCCCGCCGTCACCAGAAGCAGCACAAAGGCCAGCACCGCCGCCATCCAGGCCATGAAGCGCGACTGGCCCGGCTCGCCATCGAGCGCGGTGCGCGAGAAGCGCAGAACCACCCATCCCACGAAGGACACGGTCAGCGCCATGGTGACGGCCAGGATGTCGATCCGGGCCGAAAATCCGACCCCGGCCAGGCCCAGAAGCGGGCTGCTTGCAGGGCCCTGCACGGCCAGGAGCAATGCCGAGACGAGCGTGGTGGCAAGGCCAGCCAGGGCAGCGTATTCCGGCAGGCGCAGCCGGACCCCGGCGCGCGGGGCGGGAGAGAGCGCGAGCCAGAGCGCGACCAGCAGCAGGCCAAGCGGCGCGGCGAAGGGAAGGAAGGTCATCTCAAGTCTCCTGTGTCGGCGTTGCCGGTCAGGTAGGCTCTCCGTTATATAAAGAAAAATACATTGTTTTTCTGTAATCGTTCTATTTTATGGATGTATGGGCCAGCTCAATTACCATCACCTTCGATACTTCCGGGCCGTCGCGCATGAGGGGAACCTGACCCGTGCGGCGGATCTTCTGAACTTGTCGCAATCTGCATTATCCACGCAAATCAAGCAGTTGGAGGAAAGGCTGGGCCATGCGCTCTTCGAGCGGCGCGGGCGTCGGCTGGTGCTGACCGAGGCCGGGCGCATCGCGCTCGACCATGCCGACCGCATTTTCGGCGCGGGCGAGGAGCTGCTGGCCACGCTCAGCCAGACCGGCACCGTGCGCCAGGCGCTGCGGGTGGGGGCGCTCTCGACCCTGTCGCGCAACTTCCAGCTTGGCTTCCTGCGCCCGGTTCTGGGGCGGGGTGACGTGGATCTCGTGCTGCGCTCGGGCAGTGCGACGGTGCTGCTGGAGGCCTTGCAGGCGCTCGCACTCGACGTTGTGCTGACGACGGAACCCCCGGCGCAGGATGCGTTGTCGGGAGTCGTCGCGCATCGGCTGGCCGAGCAGAAGGTGGGGGTCTACGGCGCGCCCGGACGCCTGGGCCATGCCAGCCTGCGCGACCTTCTGGCCGCCGAACCGGTGATCCTGCCCACGGAAAGCTCGATCCGCACCGGGTTCGACAGCCTCGTGGCCCGGCTCGACATCACGCCGCGCATCGCCGCCGAGGTGGACGACATGGCGATGGTGCGCCTTCTGGCGCGCGAGAACGCGGGACTTGCCATCGCGCCCGCGGTGGTGCTGGCCGACGAATTGGCCTCGGGCCGGCTGGCCGAGGCCCCGTTCGGGCTGGAGATCGTCGAAAGCTTCTACGCCGTCACCGTGGCGCGGCGCTTCCCCAACCCGATCTTGCGCTGGCTGCTGACAGGGCAGGGGGCGTCAGCCGGGGCTTGAGCCGGTGTCATCACACGTTAAGGTGAAGCCTTGAGGCTTGGCGGATCGGGGCCAAGTATCCTAGTGCTGCCAGACGACCCCGGGAGATTTCGAGATGAATGCCTTTTCCAAAGCGGCCCCGCTGCTGATCCTTGCCCTGACCGCCGCCTGCGAGGCCCCGCCGGAACCCGGTGCCGATGGCCTGCCTGGCGTGCCGGTGGAGATGTCAGTGGACCTTATCGCGCAGCTCGCCCCGGGCAGAACCTGGAAAACGTGCGCCTGCTGCCCGAGGATGGCTGCTACTGGTATCAATGGGCCGGGCCGGTCGAAACGACCTACCTGCCGCTGCGCACCCGCGAGGGGCGGCTGATCTGCGTGCGCTCGCCCGAGCAGGCCAATATCGGCATGACCGATGCGGAGGCGGCCGCGCAGGGCTCAACTTGAGGCGGTAACCCAGTCCTCGGCGGGATAGAGCACCGCCGTCACCCCGGTTTCGACATTGTCGTAAAGCCCGATGATATGGGCCATCACCATGCGCACGCAGCCGGAACTGGCGCGCCGCCCGATGGACCAGGGCTGGGGCGTGCCGTGAATGCGCAGGTAGGTGTCGCGGTTGCCGACATAGAGGTAGAGCGCGCGCGCCCCGAGCGGGTTCGTGGGGCCACCCGGCATGCCCTCTTCGTATTGCGCGTAGACATTGGGCTCGCGCGCGATCATCGCCGCGGTGGGTGTCCATTGCGGCCAGCGTGCCTTGCGCCCGATGGTGAAGGTGCCGGGCTCATAGAGATCGCCCCGCCCGATCGCCACGCCATAGCGCATCGCGGTGCCGTCGGTCTGGATGTGGTAGAGGTAGCGCGCCACGGCATCCACGTGGATATCGCCCGGGCGCAAGCCGTCATTGGCCTGGACGCGCGTGGGCAGGAAACGGGGGTGCAGGTTCCAAGGGTTCGTGGTCGCCGGGTCGTAATTGGCCGGTGTCACCTGCGCGTCCCAACTGTCCCATTGCGAGGGGTTGGCCCAGGCAGGGGCTGCAATGGGCGCCGAGAAAAGCGCGGCGCTGGTCATGATGAAATGGCGTCTGGTCAACATCTTGGCAGTCTCCAACCGGGCGCAGGGCATGGGCAATCCATCCTATGTGTCCCCTCCACCGCCCCCAGACAAGACCCGGTGCCCCTGCCGGGGGTCACAATCCGGTGTGCGCGGGCCGAAAACGGCAGGCGGAACGACCCGGTTCAGGCTCCGTGGATGATGCGAAGATGTCGGAGGGGGATGGTGCCGCAGGGGAGGATTGAACTCCCGACCTCACCCTTACCAAGGGTGCGCTCTACCACTGAGCTACTGCGGCCCCGTTCGTCGTGGGCGGTGAATTAGACTCAATCGCCTGATGGTGCAAGCGCAATCTGGACCCTTTTTCACCTTGGATGTATGGAAGGGGCCATGAGCACCGCAAAACCCCCAGTGAAAGCAGGGCAGGGCGCCCCGAAGAAAGCCCCGCAAAGCCGCGAAGACCGGCTCAAGGCGGCGCTGAAGGCCAATATGGGCAAGCGCAAGGCGCAGGCGCGCGCCCGCGCCGCCGGGGATGCGGGCACGACAGAGCAGGACAAGGGCTGAGCGGGGCACATCCCCGTCACGCCGGCTAAGCAGAGAGGCAGGGCATTTGGATCGGATCATCATCAAGGGCGGATCGGCGCTGAACGGGCAGATTCCCATCGCGGGGGCCAAGAATGCCTGCCTGACGCTCATGCCCGCCACGCTGCTCAGCGAAGAGCCGCTGACGCTGACCAATGCGCCGCGCCTGTCGGACATCCGCACCATGACCGAGCTTCTGCGCTCGCTTGGCGCGGAAGTGACGGCGATGAACGATGGCAAGGTGCTGGCCATGTCCTCGCACGGGGCGGACACCCACCTCGCCCACTATGACATCGTGCGCAAGATGCGCGCCTCGAACCTCGTTCTCGGGCCGCTTCTGGCACGCCACGGGCAGGCCGAGGTGTCGTTGCCGGGCGGCTGCGCCATCGGCGCGCGCCCGATGGACCTGCACATCACCGCGCTGGAGGCGCTGGGCGCCGAGATCGAACTGCGTGACGGCTACCTGCATGCCAAGGCGCCCGGCGGGTTGAAGGGCGCGGTTCATGAACTGCGCTTCGCCTCGGTGGGCGCGACCGAAAACACCGTCATGGCGGCCACGCTCGCCAAGGGCACCACGGTTTTGAAAAACGCCGCGCGCGAGCCTGAGATCGTGGACCTCGTGCGCTGCCTGCGCGCCATGGGGGCGCAGATCGCGGGCGAGGGAACCTCGACCATCGAGATCCAGGGCGTCGACCGGCTGCATGGCGCGACTCACCCCGTTGTCACCGACCGGATCGAACTGGGCACCTATATGCTCGCCCCCGCCATCACCGGCGGCGAGGTGGAGCTTCTGGGCGGCCGGATGGAACTGGTGGAAAGCTTCGTGGCCAAGCTGCACGAAGCCGGGATCGACGTGACCGAGACCGACAAGGGCCTCAAGGTCAGCCGCAAGAACGGTCGGGTGAAGGCCGTTGACGTGGTGACCGAACCCTTCCCGGGCTTCCCCACCGATCTGCAGGCGCAGATGATGGCGCTCATGTGCACCGCCGACGGCGTGTCGGTGCTGGAAGAAAAGATCTTCGAAAACCGCTTCATGCATGCGCCCGAGCTGGTGCGCATGGGCGCGCGTATCGACGTGCATGGCGGCCACGCCACCGTGACCGGCGTGGACAAGCTGCGCGGCGCGCCCGTGATGGCGACCGATCTGCGGGCTTCGGTTTCGCTCATTCTCGCGGCCCTTGCCGCCGAGGGCGAAACCGTGGTCAGCCGGGTCTATCACCTCGATCGCGGCTACGAGCGGGTGGAAGAAAAGCTGCGCGCCTGCGGGGCGCATGTGGAACGGGTGCATGGCGATGGCTGATGCCCGCTTCGAAGATGGCGGCGAATCCCCGCTGCGGCTGAAGGCACTGGACGCCGATGACCTCAACGTCATCTCGACCCTCGTGCAGGATGCGGTCTTCCCGATCACCGAGATGACATGGGACCGGGCCCGCCGCCGCTTCGCCCTTCTGATCAACCGCTTCCGCTGGGAAGAGGGCCCGCGCATCGGGGCCCATCCGCCGGAACGGGTGCAGGCGCTGCTGGTGGTCGAGGACGTGCTCTCCGTGGCCTCGCAGGGCATCGACCGGGACGAGTCCGATACGGTTCTGTCGCTTCTCGCGCTGAACTGGAGCGCGGGCGAGGACGGCACCGGGCGCATCACGCTGATGCTGGCCGGTGACGGGGCGGTGGCGCTCGATGTGGAATGCATCGACGTGACGCTGCGCGACGTGACGCGGCCCTATATCGCCCCCTCGCGCCAGACCCCCAGCCACCCCGAATGATCCTGCGCCGCCGCGACCAGGTCCGCCTGCGCCGCCTGAAGGCGCGCGATGCCGGGCCGTGGCGCGCGCTGCGGGCCGAAGCGCTGGCCCTGCACCCCGAAGCCTTTGGTGAAACCCATGACCCGCTGTCGGGCCAGCCGCTTGCGGCCTTTGCCGATGCACTGGAAGCAGGGCTGGTGCTGGGGGCCTTCGACGGCGAAGACCTGGTGGGCAGCATGGCGCTCGACGTGACGGGCACGCAGGGCGAACTGCGCGCGGTCTACGTGCGCCCCGACCGGCGCGGGCAGGGGCTTGGGCGGCGCTTGCTGAGGGATTTGCTGGCCGAAGCGAAGCGGCAGGGGGTCAGGCGGCTCGACCTGTCGGTGGCCTCGACCAATCACCCGGCCCTGCGGTTCTATCTCGCGGCAGGGTTCCGGTCTGCGGGACAACCGTCGCGGGCGCTGGCCCGCGACGGTCGCTTGCTCGATCTCATCGTGATGACCCGGGCGCTCTGACGGGGAGGGACGGTAACCCACCAGGAACGCCGGGGCAGGGTCTCACTGCTGGATCGAAGCCAGGTACTCGGCCAGTTCAAGAACCCGGCCGCGTACGATCAGCTCGGCACCATAGGTCCCGGCAAGATCTGCGTCGTTGGAATAGCGGTCGCCCCAGATCGGCATTTCCGACCCGTGCCCACGCAGGCCGGACCGGCCGTCGATCAGGTGGATGACCTCAAGCATCGGGAACACCCCGTCATTCGACCCTGCAAGGGTTGTCAGGTCGGGCGGCGCCATGGTCAGCAGGTCCGAGAACGGCGTGTTGCTGGTTCCGTCGACCCCGTGACAGGTCGCGCAGGAGCGCATGTATTCCTGCTCACCCACCGATTGCGCCTGCGCGCTACAAGCACCAAGCACGCCAAGGGCTGCTGCCGCGATGCCGAATGTAATGGCCTTGATCTTCATCTGATATCCTCCGCTCTCAGATGCGACTGTAACAGTTGACTCACTGAATAGTTGCGCGAGTCACCATTTGTTAACCATTTACCTCGAAAGAGAAGGTTGCCTTGACTCAGGTCAAATACCGCGCCCGGTCGAAAAATCGCACATGGGGGAACTTCAATCCCGTCCCAAAGCCCGCTAATGGAATGGCAAGCCAACAAGCGGGGGATCCATGCCGATCTTTCTGGACAGCAGCGATGCGGATTTCGAGGCGCGCTTTTCAGCGCTTCTGAACATGAAGCGCGAGGACTCGCCCGACGTGGACGAAGCCGTTGCCGCGATCATTGCCGATGTGCGCGCGCGCGGCGATGCCGCCGTGATCGAACTGACCGAGCGGTTCGACCGGCTGTCGCTGACGCCCGAAACGCTGGCCTTCAGCCGCGACGAGATCGACGCCGCCGTTGAACAGGTTCCGGCCGGGGAACGCGCCGCGCTGGAACTCGCGGCCGAGCGCATCCGCGCCTATCACGTGCGCCAGATGCCCGAGGATCACCACTGGACCGACCCCGAGGGCGCGATGCTGGGCTGGCGCTGGTCGGCGGTCTCGGCGGCGGGGCTCTACGTGCCCGGCGGGCTGGCCTCCTATCCCTCCTCGGTGCTGATGAACGCGATCCCCGCGCAGGTCGCTGGGGTAGAGCGGCTGGTGATCTGCGCCCCCACGCCGGACGGCAAGGCCAATCCGCTGGTTCTGCTGGCCGCGCGACTGGCCGGGGTGGACACCGTCTACCGCATCGGCGGGGCGCAGGCGGTGGCGGCCATGGCCTATGGCACCGACACGATCCGCCCCGTCGACAAGATTACCGGTCCGGGCAATGCCTTCGTCGCCGCCGCCAAGCGGCGCGTCTTCGGCAAGGTGGGGATCGACATGATCGCTGGCCCCTCCGAGATCCTGGTGATCGCCGACCGTGACAATGACCCCGACTGGATCGCGCTCGATCTTCTCAGCCAGGCCGAGCACGATGAAAGCGCGCAGTCGATCCTGATCACCGACGATGCTGCCTTCGGGCAGGCCGTTTCCGCCGCCGTGGAGGCGCGCCTCGAAACGCTGGAACGGCGCGCCATCGCGGGCCCCAGCTGGCGCGATTTCGGCGCCATCATCACCGTGCGCGATCTCGACGAGGCCGCCACCCTGTCCAACCGCATTGCGCCCGAACACCTGGAACTGTGCGTCGCCGACCCCGAGGCGCTGTCGCGCAAGACCGTGCATGCGGGCGCGCTTTTCCTGGGCCAATGGACGCCCGAGGCGATCGGCGACTATGTCGGCGGCCCCAATCACGTTCTGCCCACGGCGCGTTCGGCGCGGTTTTCCTCCGGCCTCTCGGTCATGGATTTCCTCAAGCGCAGCACCGTGGCGCGCATGACGCCCGAGGCGCTGAAAGCAATCGGGCCTGCCGCCGAAACGCTTGCCAAATCGGAAAGCCTGGAGGCACATGGGCTGTCCGTGCGCGCGCGGCTCGACCGTTTGAACCAGGGGGCTGGTGAATGAGTACCGATATCTGCCACATCGAGATCGACGACAGCGGCCTGCCAGCGCCCACGCCCGAAATCGAACAGGAACGCAAGGTCGCCATCTTCGACCTGCTCGAAGACAACAGCTTTGGCCTGCCGGGCCGCGAGGATCGAGACGCGCCGCCGCCGCCCTACCGGGTGGGACTTGCCATCCGCGACCGCCGCCTTGTCTTCGACGTCGATACCGAGGCGGGCGAGGACGCGGCGGAATTTCACCTCTCGCTCTCGCCCTTCAAGCAGGTGGTCAAGGATTACTGGCAGATTTGCGAAAGCTACTACGACGCCGTCAAGAAGCTGCCGCCAAGCCAGATCGAGGCGA
Organism: Nioella sp.; assembly: GCF_964229645.1. Lineage (GTDB taxonomy): Bacteria > Pseudomonadota > Alphaproteobacteria > Rhodobacterales > Rhodobacteraceae > Nioella. Next base: position 9,747 of record NZ_CAXREX010000115.1, read on the forward strand.
TCGACATGGCCCGGCGCGGCATCCACGACGAGGGCGCGCGGGTGCTCCAGGAACGGCTGGAGGGCAAGGCCGAGGTCGATCATGCGACCGCGCGCCGGCTCTTCACCCTCGTCTGCGTCTTGCATTTCGGCGGGTGACGGGCGTGACACAGGACTTCCCCAGCTCTGTCCTGTTCTGTTGCGATCACAACGCGATCCGCAGCCCGATGGCCGAGGGGCTGATGAAGAAATTCTACGGCCACAGCGCCTATGTGCAGTCGGTGGGCGTGCATAACGACCTGGAAATAGACGGCTTCGCCATTGCCGTTTGCGCCGAGATGGGGGTTGAGCTGGAAAGCCACCGCTCGCGCAGCTTCGACGAGATGGAACAATGGGGCGACGACCTGTCGGGCTTCGACCTGATCATCGCGCTTTCGCCCGCCAGCCTGCGCCGCGCGCAGGAACTGACGCGCCATTTCCACGTCGAGGTGGAGCATTGGCAGATCCTCGATCCATCGGGCATCGGCAATACCCGCGAGGCCAAGCTCGACGCCTATCGACAGACCCGCGACATGCTGGTCAAACGCATGCAGGACCGTTTCGGTCCCCCAACGGAGACCGAAGACGCATGACCCGAGCCACGATCGACGCCTATTACGCCGCCTTCAACGCGGGCGACACCGAGGGCATGATTGCCTGCCTGACGCCAGACGTGGCCCACCACGTCAACGAGGGCACCATCCGCGTGGGCACGGACAAGTTCCGCGCGTTCTGCGAACACATGTCCCGCTGCTACAGCGAGCGGCTGACCGACATCGTGGTGATGATCTCCGAGGACGGCACCCGCGCGGCGGCGGAGTTCACCGTGAACGGCACTTACCTGGTCACCGATGAGGGGCTCCCCGAGGCGAAGGGGCAAACCTACGTCCTGCCCGCAGGCACGTTCTTCTCGCTCGAAGACGGCAAGATTTCCCGCGTGGTCACCTATTACAACCTCGCCGACTGGGTGGCCCAGGTCTCGGCATGAGCCTGGCCTTCCGCAGCTTCCTCGGCGCGGATGTGGGCGCGACCCTCGATGACCTTGCGCGCCTGCGCATCGCGGTGTTCCGCGACTGGCCTTATCTCTCTGACGGGGATCTCGACTACGAGCGGCGCTATCTTGAGCTCTACACCAACCCGCGCGCCATCGAGGGGGGAGCCTGCGACTGGCGCCCCATGGTCGGCGCGGCGACCGGTATGCCGATGACCGATCATGACGACGATTTCGGCAGCGCGTTGGCCGGGATCGACACGCCGCTGTCGGACATCTTCTATTGCGCCGAATCCGTCCTTCTGCCGGGCTATCGGAGGCAGGGCGCAGGCCACGCCTTCTTCGACGCGCGGGAAGATCACGCCCGTGCGCTTGGCCTGACCCATTCCGCCTTTTGCGGCGTCCAGCGCCCCGACAGTCACCCCGCGCGCCCGGCCGGCTATCGCCCGCTCGATGCCTTCTGGCGCAAGCGCGGCTATGCCCCCGTGCCGGGGGCCATTGCCCGCTTCGCATGGAAAGACATCGGCGATTCGACCGAGACCGAGAAACCCCTTCAATTCTGGATGAAACGCCTATGAAGATCGCCGCCGTTGCCTATGCCTGCGACCGGCTGCCCGGCTGGGTCGCCCATGAACTCAAGCTCGACGCGATCCTGCGCGAGGCCGATGCCGACCTTGTCGTGTTCCCCGAATACGCCGCGATGGAGGCCGCGCTCATTGCGGGGCCCGCCACCGGCAGCGTCATGGACTGGCGCGACCTTGCCGCCGCGCGGGCAGCCGATTGGGTGGAACAGTTCCGCCTGATGGCGATCAAGCACCGCTGTCATATCGTGGCGGGCTCGGGTCCCGTGGCGACCGAACGGGGCGTGGTCAACCGCAGTTGGCTCATCTCTCCGGCAGGCGAGGTCCAGCACCAGGACAAGCGGCTCCTGCTGTCCTACGAGCGCGAAGAGATGGGCCTGGTCGAAGGCGAAGAGCTGCGCCTCTTTGACACCGCGCTTGGCAAGATCGGGGTGCTCATCTGCTATGACAGCGAGTTTCCCTTGCAGGCGCGCGCGCTCTGCGAGGCCGGGGCCGAGATGATCCTCGTGCCCTCCTGCACCGATTTTCCCGCAGGCCAGACCCGCGTGCGCCAGTCCTGCCGCGCCCGCGCCATCGAGAACCAGTGCCTCGTCGTCCAGGCCCCCTTGGTGGGCGAGGTCGCGGGCTGCGAGATCATCGACCACGCCACCGGTCGCGCGGGCCACTTCTGCCCGCCCGATCACGGGCTTCCCTCCGACGGGATCCTTGCACAGGGCGAAACCGATCGCCCCGGTCCCGTCACCATCGAGGTCGACCCCGCCGCCATCGCCGCCCCCCGCCTGACGGGGCAGGTGGGCAATTTCAGCCACTGGCCCGAGGGGCTGGCGCAGGTCACGCAGGTGCCCCTTCGAAGCCTTTCGTGAGATTCGCCTTGAAAAACCTGTCAATCGGGCGCATTTAGCCTCCATTCCGCGCACAGGACGCGGGTAGCCACTGTAGGAGAGACCATGGCCAAGGAAGAACTGCTCGAATTTCCCGGTGTCGTCAAAGAACTCCTGCCCAATGCGACGTTCCGGGTCGAGCTTGAAAACGGCCATGAGATCATCGCACATACGGCAGGCAAGATGCGCAAGAACCGCATCCGCGTTCTGGCAGGCGACAAGGTGCAGGTCGAGATGACCCCCTATGATCTGACCAAGGGTCGGATCAACTACCGCTTCAAGTAAGCGTTTCGATGAAACTGATCTTGGGATCGGGAAGCCCCCGGCGGCTGGAGCTGTTGGGGGTGTTGGGCATCGTGCCCGACGCGATCCTGCCTCCCGATATCGACGAGGATCCCCGCAAGGGGGAACTGCCGCGCCCCTATGTGGAACGGGTCGCGGGCGACAAGGCGCGCGCCGTTCAGGCCGCGCCCGAGGATGTCGTGCTCTGCGCCGATACCACCGTGGCGCTTGGCCGCCGGATCATGGGCAAGCCCGCCGATGCGGGCGAGGCGGCGGAATTCCTGCTTGCGCTTTCGGGCCGGCGCCACCGCGTCTACACCGCGATCGCGGTGCGCCGGGGTGACAGGCTCTGGCAGCGCACGGTGGAAAGCCGGGTCGAGATGAAACGCCTCTCGGACGTGGAACTGAACGCCTATCTCGCCAGCGAGGACTGGCGCGGCAAGGCGGGCGGCTATTCCATCCAGGGCCCCGCCGGGGCCTTCATCCCGTGGATCAGCGGCAGCTTCCACGCCATCATGGGCCTGCCCCTGCCCGAAACCGCTCAACTTCTGGCCGCCGCGGGCTGGCCTGTCTGGAGGCAATCATGAAGGGCCGTGTCGTCCTGCTCGATGAACTCGAAGATGGCCGCCGCGCCGCCGCGCTGATGGTGGACGGGCGGCTCAACGACCTGCTGATCGACCCGCGCGACGAGGCCGGCCCCGGCATCGGCACCATCCTGCGCGGGGTCTGCGACCGGCCGCTCAAGGGCCAAGGCGGCATGATCCTGCGCCTGCCCGATGGCCGTTCCGGCTTTCTCAAGCAGGGCAAGGGCCTCGCGCCCGGACAACCGCTGCTGGTGCAGGTCACCGGGCTTGGGCTGGACGGCAAGGCGACGCCCGTGACCACCCGGCTTCTGTTCAAATCCCGCTTCGCCATCGTCACCCCCGATGCGCCCGGCTTCAACATCGCCCGCGGCATCCGCGACGAGCAAGAGCGCGAGCGCCTGCTGGAACTGGCGCATGAGGGCATGGACGGCGCGCCCGAGGGCTTCGGCCTCATCCTGCGCAGCGCCGCCGAAGAGGCCCACGAAGACGAGATCGCCGAGGACATCGCCGAGATGCGCGCACTGGCCGAGGCGGTCTGCGCCGATCTGGCGGGCGATCCGGAATGGCTGGTCGATGCGCCCGACGCCCATCTCGCGGCCTGGCGCGACTGGTCCAACCCCGCCCCCGACGAGGTCAGCGATGCGCCGGGCTGTTTCGACGATCACGGCGTGCACGAGGCCATCGACGCCGCCATCGAGGAAACCGTGCCCCTGTCGGGCGGGGCGTCGATGGTGATCGAGCCCACCTCGGCCCTGGTCGCGGTCGATGTGAACACCGGCGCGGATTCGTCGCTGGCCGCCGGACTCAAGGCCAATATCGCCGCCGCGCGCGACCTGCCGCGCCAGCTGCGCCTGCGCGGGCTGGGCGGGCAGATCACGCTGGACGTGGCCCCCATGCCCAAGAAAGACCGCCGCGTCTTCGAAGACGCGCTGCGCCGCGCCTTCCGTATCGACGGGGCCGAAGTGGTGCTGGCGGGCTGGACACCGCTTGGCATGTACGAAGTGCAGCGCAAGCGCGACCGGCTGCCGCTGACGCAACTGCTGTGATCAGCGGATGCTGACCGGCAGGCGCGCGTAGCCCCGGAACCGGGCCAGCCCCATCAGCTCGGCCGGGCCGTCGGCCGCCAGCCTCGGGAAGCGGGACACGAAGCGGCCCACGGCCAGCTTGCCCTCGATGCGCGCCAGCGTCGCCCCAAGACAGACATGGATGCCGCTGGCAAAGGCCAGGTGGCGGTTGGGCCGGCGGGTGATGTCGACCGTTTCGGGGGCCTCGAACACCGCCGGGTCGCGGTTCGCCCCCGCGATCGACGTGTGGATATAGGTGCCCTCTGGCAGCACGCAGTCGTCCAGGTCCAGCGCCTCGCCCGCAAGGCGATTGCCGATCTGCAACGGGCTTTCGACCCTGAGCGATTCCTCCACCGCCGTCGCGATCAGGCCCGGTTCGCGCTGCAACAGGCGCAGCTGGTCGGGATGGGCCAGCAGCATGGCGATGGTATTGCCCACGAGGCTGGTGGTCGTCTCGTGCCCGGCATTGAGCAGGAAGATGCAGTTCTGCACCAGCTCCTCCTCGGTCAGGTGCCGCCCGTCGACCTCGCCGAAGATCAGGTTTTCCAGCACCTCGCCCTGCGCGGCCCCCTCGGGATGGGCACGGCGATGGGCAATGAGATCGGCCAGGATCGCCCCGAACTCCGTCACCGCCGCATGGCCCGCCGCCAGCCGCTCGGGCGGGACCACCGGGTCGAGCGCGCCCAGGATCGCCAGCGAATAGCCGCGCAGCTTGCGCCGGTAGCTTTCCGGGATTCCCAGCATGAACGAGATGATCTCGGTCGGCAGCACCATCGCGAAGGCTGCGATCAGGTCGAACCGGCCCATGTCCTCCAGCTCATCGAGCATGCGCTCGACAATGCCCTCGATCAGCGGCTCCATCTCGGCCAGCTTGCGCGGCGTGAAGGCCCCGGCCAGCAGCTTGCGCACCACCGTGTGATAGGGCGGGTCGTTGAAGACGAGGCTGGTCGAATGATGGGTAAAGAGCGGCCCCGCGCCGAACTTGCGCCCGAACTCCGCGCGCTTGTCCGACAGCATGGCGCGGCTTTGATAGACCTTCTGGCAATCGGCATGCCGGGTCAGCAGAACCGATCCATCCGCCATCCGGTGCACGGGGTGTTTCTCGCGCAGCGCCCTGAGCGTGGGAAACGGGTTGTCGATGAAGGCACGGTCGATCCGGGCCAGGTCGAAGTCGCCGATCGTGGTGGCTGTCATCTTGAGCACTCTCCCCTGCGCGGCACGCTAGGGCAGGGGCGCGTGCGGGGCAAGCATGGCTGGCATCCCGGCGCGCGGGGTGGCACAGTGGCACCAGATGAAAGGAAGCCTGCCCATGTCCTGCCCGATCTGCCAGAAAGACCCGGATGCCAAATATCGCCCCTTCTGCTCGCGCCGCTGCGCCGACGTGGATCTGGGGCGCTGGCTGAACGGCAGCTACGCGGTGGCTTCGCAGGACCCGGAGGACTTGGAAAAGGCCGCCGAGGAAATCGCCGAGGGGCGCGGGGCGATTCACTAGGCCCCTTGCGGTCCATCCATCCTTGCAAGGCCTGAAAATCGGGCGCTGCGCCAAGTGTTTGCGCTTATGTCAAGAATCTCGAAACCGGGTTTAAGGCAGAGCTTAAACTATCGGTCCAGTCAGAACGATTCATGGTGCCAGTTCAGATGATTTCCTTGACGTAAGCGCTTTCAGGCTCGCAAGCTGACACGTGCGACAAGCGTGGGCGCGACACCCGCTGCGCTCAAACAGGGAGATATAAAATGAAGAAGTTTGGACTTTCCGCAACGGCCGTCGGCCTCGTGATGGGCGCAACCGCGTCCTTCGCCCAGGGGCTCGATGAAATCACCGTTGCCTATTTCCTCGAATGGCCGATGCCCTTCGAATACGCCAAGCAGATGGGCATCTACGAGGAAGAGCTCGGCGTGACCATCAACTGGCGCGCCTTCGACACCGGCACGGCCATGTCGGCGGCGATGGCCTCGGGCGACGTGCATATCTCGGTCAGCCAGGGCGTGCCGCCCTTCGTGGTTGCAGCCTCTGCGGGCCAGGACATCCAGGTTGTCGACGTGGCCGTCAGCTATTCCGACAACGACAACTGCGTCGTGCATGAATCGCTTGAAATCGACGCCTCCAACGTGGCCGAGCTGGAAGGCCGCCGCGTGGGCGTGCCGATCGGCACCGCCGCGCATTATGGCTTCCTGCGTCAGATGGAACATTTCGGCGTCGACGTAAGCTCGCTGGAAATCGTCGACATGGCCCCGGCCGACTCGGCGGCCGCACTGGCCCAGGGCTCGCTCGACATGGCCTGCGGCTGGGGCGGTGCGCTGCGCCGCATGCTGGAACATGGCAACGTGCTGCTCACCGGCGCGGAAAAGCAGGAACTGGGCATCTACGTCTTCGACGTGACCTCGGTCCCCGCCTCCTTCGCGGAAGAAGAGCCGGAACTGCTGGCCGCCTTCCTGTCGGTCACCGCCGACATGAACGCCATGTGGAACTCGGGCGAGCATACCGACGAGATGCTGCCGGTAATCGCACGTGACGCAGGTATGGACGAAGACGCCACCGCGGCCACCATGGCCGGCTTCGAGTTCCCCTCGGTCGAGGATCAGCTCTCTGCCGCATGGCTCGGCGGCGGCACCCAGACCTTCCTGCTGGAAGTGGCCAACTTCTTCGTGGAAACCGGCAATATCGACAGCGCGCGCGAAAGCTACGAAGGCGCGGTCAACACCGGTCCGCTGCAGATGGTGCATGACGGGATGTAATCCCGCCGGGGCGGCGCGGGCGTGATCCCGCGCC